>NZ_MUFK01000001.1:0-322913 GCF_001996085.1 Salinivibrio sp. PR5 | reverse complement strand
TTATTTAACAAAACAGCATAAACGCGAATAGCTATTATTCCCGAAAAAATTGGCACAAAACCTGAAAATATCAGGTGTTTAATTGACATCACACCAAGCTTCATGGTGCATAAAGGCTGCATAATAAAATTTGACCTTTAACTGCTTTGCCGTTAATTTGAAAGGTCGCTGAATAGCGCTTTCTGGATACGGCAGGCTAGGCATCGCGTTGAAAATCAGTAATTTAATTACTTACAAGCACGCGATTTTCCCGTTAAAAAAACACAACATAACGGGTGAGCTGTCACAGTCCTAGACGCTTTCAGAGTGGTCAGGAGGATCACGACAATAAATGCAATCACTGCGAGTGACGCAGTAGCAAGGGAGAATTGCAATGTCGCTGTACAACCCAATGTTGGAAAAGGATAACTGTGGTTTTGGTTTGATCGCCCATCAAGAAGGTGAGCCCAGCCACAAGTTGGTTCGTACCGCCATTTCCGCACTTGATCGCATGACCCATCGCGGAGGGATTAACTCCGATGGTAAAACCGGGGACGGTTGTGGGTTATTGCTCCAAAAGCCCGACCGTTTCTTTCGCCTTATTGCCGAACAAAACCAATGGAACCTGAGCCGTTTGTATGCGGTGGGAATGCTGTTCCTGAGCACAGATCCGGTGAAGGCGCAGCGCGCCCGCGCGGTGTTTGAACAAGAAATTGGGGCCGAAACACTCTCCGTGGTTGGTTGGCGTACGGTACCAACCAACCCTGACGTGCTGGGTGAAATCGCCAAGCAGTCACTCCCCGTTATCGAACAAGTCTTTATTAACGGCCCGGCCGGTTGGCGCGCACGCGATTTAGAACGTCGCCTGTATATTGCGCGCCGCCGCGCAGAGAAAGCGTTAGCTGACGACACAGATTTCTACATTACCAGTCTGTCGACCCAAACCATCGTCTACAAAGGCTTGTGTATGCCGGCAGATTTGCCGCGCTTTTACACCGATTTGGCCGATTTACGCCTCGAGTCTTCGATCTGTTTATTCCACCAGCGTTTTAGTACTAACACGCAACCACGCTGGCCGCTCGCTCAACCGTTTCGTTACCTTGCCCACAATGGTGAAATCAACACCATTGAAGGTAACCGCCAATGGGCACGCACACGGGCATACAAATTTAACTCGCCCTTATTGCCAGACCTCCATCAGGCCGCACCTTTTGTCAATGAATCAGGGTCGGATTCATCGAGCCTAGATAACATGCTTGAGGTATTTTTGTCCGGTGGCATGGATCTCTTCCGCGCCATGCGTCTACTTGTGCCGCCCGCTTGGCAAAACCATCCGGATATGGATGATGAGCTGCGTGCATTCTATGACTTTAACTCCATGCACATGGAGCCATGGGATGGCCCTGCCGGTATTGTGATGTCTGACGGCCGTTATGCAGCTTGTAATCTCGACCGCAACGGCTTACGCCCTGCGCGTTATGTGGTCACTAAAGATAAATTCATCACCCTCGCCTCTGAAATTGGCATTTGGGATTACGCGCCTGATGAGGTCGCTGAAAAAGGGCGTGTTGGCCCGGGTGAACTGCTGGTGATCGATACCCGAGAAGGCAAAATTTGGCACTCAGCGGAAATCGATAATGAACTGAAAAGTCGCCACCCCTATCGGGAATGGCTCGATGCTCACGTGCGTCGCTTGACCCCGTTTGAAGAACTTGATGATGATGCCAGCGAAGGCAGCCGGAGCTTGCAAGACACCCAACTGAAGGTTTACCAAAAGCTGTTTGGGATGTCGAACGAGGAAGTCGAGCAAGTCGTCAAGGTGCTCGGGGATATCGGTCAAGAAGCGACCGGTTCGATGGGCGATGATACGCCAATGGCAGTATTATCTTCTCGTCCCCGCTGTGTCAGTGACTACTTCCGTCAGAAGTTTGCTCAGGTTACCAACCCACCCATTGATCCCTTGCGTGAAAACCACGTGATGTCACTGGCCACCTGTATCGGCCGGGAAATGAACGTCTTCTGCGAGACTGATGGCCACGCTGAGCGCGTCGCGTTTAAATCGCCAGTGCTCTTGTTCTCAGACATGGTGCAGTTACTCGAGCTCGACGATACCTATTATCGCAACAGCATTCTCGATATTAACTACGATCCGAACGAGAAAGATCTGCAGCAGGCCATCTTAGATCTTTGCGATCAAGCCGAGCGCTGCGTGCGCGATGGCACGGTACTGGTAGTCCTGTCTGATCGCAGTATCAATAAAGACAAACTCCCTATCCCTGCCGCTATGGCAGTCGGGGCGGTGCAAAAGCGTCTGGTCCGCGAAAACTTGCGCTGTGATGCCAACATCATCATTGAAACCGGGAGTGCACGTGATCCGCACCAATTTGCCGTATTACTCGGCTTTGGTGCCACGGCTATCTACCCATACCTCGCCTACGAAACACTAGCCAATCAAGTCGACATTGGCGCAATCAAAAAGCCCTATCGCGATGTGATGGTGAATTTTAGAAATGGCATCAACAAGGGCCTATTTAAAATCATGTCAAAAATGGGGATCTCGACCATTGCCTCTTACCGCTGTTCGCAGCTGTTTGAAGCGGTCGGCCTGCATGACGATGTGGTAGAGCTTTGCTTTAAAGGTGTCGCAAGCCGCATTCAAGGGGCGAACTTTGATGACTTCCAGCAAGACTTAGTCAACCTTTCACGTCGTGCTTGGATTAAACGTAAGCCGCTAGAGCATGGTGGGTTACTCAAATACGTCCACGATGGCGAGTATCATGCTTACAACCCAGATGTAGTAAAAAATCTGCAAAGTGCAGTGCGCTCTGGGGAAGCAATGGACTACAAAACCTACGCGAAAACGGTGAATGAACGTCCGGTGGCAACCTTGCGCGACCTAATGCGTTTGAAAAAAGCCGACACACCATTACCGCTTGAACGCATTGAGCCCGCCACCGAGCTATTTAAACGCTTTGATTCCGCGGCCATGTCCATAGGTGCTTTGAGCCCTGAAGCGCACGAAGCGTTAGCCATTGCGATGAACCGCCTTGGCGGCCACTCGAACTCCGGTGAAGGGGGTGAAGACCCACGCCGTTTCAATAGCGAGCGTAACTCCAAAATCAAGCAAATTGCATCGGGCCGTTTTGGGGTCACTCCCCACTACCTCACCAATGCCGATGTGCTGCAAATCAAAGTGGCACAAGGGGCGAAACCCGGTGAAGGCGGACAATTGCCCGGCCATAAAGTCACGGCCGAGATCGCCAAATTGCGTTTCTCAGTCCCCGGTGTCACCTTGATTTCGCCACCGCCACACCATGATATCTACTCGATTGAAGACTTGGCGCAGCTGATTTTTGATTTAAAGCAGGTCAACCCAAGCGCATTGGTATCGGTCAAACTGGTCTCCGAACCGGGCGTAGGCACTATTGCTACTGGTGTGGCAAAAGCCTATGCCGACCTGATCACCATTTCAGGGTATGACGGCGGCACGGGGGCAAGCCCATTGACCTCCGTGAAATACGCCGGTAGCCCTTGGGAATTAGGCCTCGCCGAAACCCAGCAAGCCCTCGTGGAAAATGGCTTACGCCACAAAATTCGCTTACAGGTCGATGGCGGCCTCAAAACCGGCCTCGATATTGTAAAGGCCGCTATTTTAGGTGCAGAGAGCTTCGGCTTTGGCACCGCGCCTATGGTGGCTTTGGGCTGTAAATACTTACGTATTTGCCACCTGAATAACTGTGCAACCGGTGTGGCGACCCAAGATGACACGCTTCGTCGCGACTACTTTAAAGGCTTACCTGAGCAGGTGATGAACTTCTTTAAAGGCTTAGGTGAAGAAGTTCGCGAGCTGCTCGCCGAGCTTGGTGTCGAAAAGCTCACCGATCTCATTGGCCGAACGGACTTGCTGGAAGCAGTTGATGGCTTTACCGCCAAGCAGCTAAAACTCGACTTGAGCCATATTCTCGAGGCGCCCACACCCTGGCCGGGCAAAACCTTATATTGCAGTGAGCCCAATACGCCTTTTGATAATGCACCGCTCAACCAAGCCTTGCTCAGTGAGCTAGGGGAGGCGATTGACGCTAACCGACGAGCCAGCATCTACAAATCGGTACGCAATACCGACCGTTCAGTCGGTGCTAGCCTCTCTGGCGCGATTGCAAAACGCTATGGCAACACAGGCATGGCAGCTAACCCTCTGGATATTCAATTGCAAGGTACAGCGGGTCAATCTCTCGGGGTGTGGAATGCAGCAGGGGTTAATATCACCCTTGTCGGCGATGCCAATGACTATGTCGGCAAAGGGATGAGTGGCGGTGAAATCGTGATCCGTCCGCCTGTGGGATCCGCCTTTGCCAGTCATGAGTCCACCATCATGGGCAATACCTGCCTGTATGGTGCCACTGGTGGCAAGCTGTTTGCGGCAGGGAAAGCGGGCGAACGGTTCGCCGTACGTAACTCAGGGGCCCATGCGATCGTCGAAGGCGCGGGAGATAACGCCTGTGAGTATATGACGGGCGGTATCGTCGCGATTTTAGGTCGCACTGGCGTCAACTTTGGCGCTGGAATGACCGGCGGCTTTGCCTATGTGCTCGATGAGGAAGGCGATTTTAACCGCCGCATCAATCCAGAGTTGGTCGAAGCGCTGTCGCTAGAATCTCTGGCCATTCATCAAGAGCACTTACGCGGACTGATCGCGCAACATTTAGAGCTGACAGGTTCAGATCGTGCGCAACAACTGCTGGCTGATTTTGACCAATGGGTACACCGCTTCTATCTGGTCAAACCTAAAGCCGCTGATGTCAGCACCTTATTAGGCCACCAGAGTCGCAGCGCTGCCGAGCTGCGAGTTCAGGCGCAGTAAAGGAGGGATCCATGAGCCAGAACGTATATCAGTTTATCGATGTGCAGCGTATCGACCCGCGAAAAAAGCCGATTGATACCCGCAAAATAGAGTTCGTGGAAATCTACGAGCCGTTCACCGAAAAAGAAGCGTCGGCACAAGCCGATCGCTGCTTAGATTGCGGTAACCCATATTGTGAGTGGAAATGCCCTGTACATAACTACATTCCACAATGGCTAAAGCTGGCCAATGAGGGACGCATCTTAGAGGCCGTTGAGCTATCGCACCAAACCAATAGCCTGCCTGAGGTCTGTGGTCGAGTGTGTCCGCAAGACCGGCTTTGCGAAGGTGACTGTACGCTCAATGATGACTTTGGCGCTGTGACCATTGGTAATGTCGAAAAGTACATCACCGATAAAGCGTTTGAAATGGGCTGGAAGCCCGACATGTCACATGTTGAGTGGACAGATAAAAAAGTGGCCGTAATCGGTGCCGGCCCTGCTGGGCTTGCGTGTGCCGATGTGTTGGTGCGCAATGGCGTCAAACCGGTGGTATTTGACCGCTATCCGGAAATTGGTGGCTTGCTCACTTTCGGGATCCCGTCATTCAAACTGGAAAAAGAGGTGATGCGTAACCGCCAACGGATTTTCACCGAAATGGGCGTGGAGTTTCGTCTCAACACCGAAGTCGGTAAAGATGTGGCCATGCAAACCTTGATTGATGAGTTTGATGCGGTCTTCCTCGGCGTCGGGACGTACAAGTACATGCGTGCTGGTCTTGCCAACGAGGACGCACCCGGTGTGTTTGATGCACTGCCATTTTTAGTCTCCAACACCTACAAAGTGATGGAACTGAAGAACGCGCCACCCTTCATCGATATGGCAGGTAAGCGAGTGGTGGTCCTTGGGGGCGGGGATACGGCGATGGACTGTGTCCGTACCTCCATTCGTCAACAAGCCGCCAGTGTCACTTGTGCCTACCGTCGTGACGAAGCGAATATGCCCGGCTCGCGCCGCGAGGTGAAAAACGCGCGTGAGGAAGGCGTGAACTTTATGTTCAATCTTCAGCCGCTTGGCATTGAAGTCGATGAAAACGGCAACGTGCGCGGGGTTACCGTGGTAAAAACCCAGCTCGGTGAGCCTGATGCTGCCGGTCGCCGCCGCCCAGAACCGATTGAGGGCAGTGAGCATGTGCTAGAAGCAGACGCCGTGATCATGGCGTTCGGTTTCCAGCCCCATGCCATGGAATGGCTGGAGCCCTATGATGTAGCCCTTGACGAGCGTGGCCGCATCAAAGCGCCAGCCAACGGGGACATCTTATATCAAACCACCAACCCGAAAATTTTTGCCGGTGGTGATGCAGTGCGCGGGTCAGATTTAGTGGTCACCGCCATTGATGAAGGGCGGAAAGCGGCCGAAGGGATCATGGACTACCTCGAAGTCTGATCCTCTCCCACCCCGACTGAATAGAAGTGCCTCAAAGGAGGCACTTTTTTATTGCCTCATGTACACTAACCCCATTCTATGTGCTAACAGGATCATCAAGATGAAAATCGGCATTATTGGCGCTATGGAGCAGGAAATTACCCTGCTGCGTGATAAGCTCGCGAACCTTACCACTCATCACGAAGGAGGCTGCACCTTCTACACCGGCACACTACAGGGCCGTGATGTGGTATTGCTCCAATCAGGCATTGGTAAAGTATCGGCAGCGGTCGGCACCACCTTGTTACTGTCACAGTTTAAGCCAGATTGCGTGATTAACACCGGATCAGCCGGCGCTTTTGAACCCTCATTAAACCTCGGTGACGTGGTTATTTCCTCGCAAGTGTGTTACCACGACGCGGATGCAACCGCATTTGGCTACCAGATGGGTCAAGTTCCTCAGCAACCGGCTCACTTTGACTCCGACGACGCACTGATGGCACTGGCCGAGAAAGCCATTGATGACGAGACACACGTGGTACGCGGGTTAATCTGCACCGCCGATACCTTTGTGCACACCGATGCACACCGTCAACACATTCGCACCCACTTCCCTAAAGCGGTAGCAGCAGAGATGGAAGCGGCGGCGATTGCACAAGTGTGCGCCCAGTTTAAGATCCCGTTTGTGGTCGTGCGCGCCATCTCTGATGTGGTCGCAGAAAAAGAGTCACCGATGACATTTGAAGAATTTCTGCCGCTGGCAGCGAAAAGCTCGTCCGCCATGGTTGAAAAAATGGTTGCGCTTTTCGACTAACCCTTCGAACGATTATCATGGATGAACCTTGCCATTATGGATGTACTGCTTAACCCGCAATATTGGCTGACTATGGCCGCCAACCACCCAAGCTTCTGGGCGCTGTGGTTGGCGCTATTAATCCATTGGTTACTCCCCTTATCCGCCAATTATTCTCCGTTTCAGTATTGGCAACAGTACGCGCTCATTTTAGCCGACCAAGTCAACCAAACGACCGACCCGAAGCGGCAGAGAAAGCTCGCAGGGGGGCTGGCACTGGCACTCATGTGTGGCACGCTGGCGATCTTGCTGATTGCCACTCGAGAGCTGGTCTGGTTTCGCCCTTTATTTGATGCGCTACTGCTGTGGCTTGCCCTCGATTGGCGCAATATTGATACGTTTTCCCAAGCATTTGCCGATGCCATTGAACAACACGACAAAGGGACAGCACGCGCACTTTTGGCCAACCGCGTCAACCGAGAAACTGAATCTTTATCGATTGTCGGTCTGGGTAAGGCAGGCGCAGAAACGATATTGCTTGGCACCGCACGTCATGCCGCCTGTGTGATTTTTTATTTTGTGCTGTTTGGTGGTGTCGGCGCGCTGCTGTATGCCAGCTTAGTCCGTCTCGCGCGCGTATGGTCGCCGAGCCGTCTCACCTTCTACCCATTTGGCTTAGCGGTCGCACGTCTCCTCAACGGACTCGATTACATTCCTATGCGTCTATTTGCCCTCTTGTTCGCACTGGGTCGTTCCCCACTCACGCACCTTAAAGCGTGTTGGCAACAGGGACAGCGCTGGCGCACGCCGGGGCCGGGCTGGCTATTGGCCTGCGCCAGTAGCCGCTTTCAGCTCTCCCTCGGAGGCCCTGCCATTTATCAAGGCACCAAAACATTGCGCACAAAAATCGGCAGTGGCGTGACACCGGCGTGCTACCACCTTTTGTTATTACGTCAAAAACTCAGAGTGAGCATGCTCATTTGGATCGCCTTTAGCGCGTTATGCTTGCTCATCGTGTAAGGATTAAAAAACATGCTCGGTCTCTCTCCTCGCGGCGTCGGACTTTTGGTTGCCGCTTTTCTCTTTACCACGGCCGCTTATGCACACCCTGCCCCACCTCGTGTGATCAGTCTGGCGCCTCATGCCACTGAGCTCGCTTACGCTGCAGGCCTCGGTGAACAACTCGTCGCCGCCAGCGCGTACAGTGATTATCCCGAGGAGGCAAAAACGCTGGAACGCGTATCGAACTATCGGGGCATCAAACTGGAGCGTATTGTGGCGCTTAAGCCCGACTTAATCTTGGCGTGGCGTGGCGGCAACCCACCTAAACCACTGGAAACATTGGCGCAACTGGGCATTGAAATCCGCTATCTTGATGTCGAAAAACTCGACGACATCAGCCGCTTTATTCGCGAACTAGGCCGTTATGGCCGCCACCCCAAAATCGCCAAGAAAAATGCAGCCGTTTTCGACCAAAAACTGCATGCACTGCATACCCGCTATCAAGATGCGACGTCGGTACCTTACTTTTATTTATTAAGTGGCGCGCCACTGATGACAGCCAGTGATCACGCTTGGCCAAGCCAGCTTTTTAGGCTATGTGGCGGCGAAAACATTTTTGCCGATAGCCCCGCGGCTTATCCGCAAGTGAATATGGAGCAAGTGATCACCCGCAAACCGCACACTGTGTTTTATACCGGTGGTGAACTGCCTGCCAGCTGGCAAAGTATGAAAGACTTACTCCCCAGCCTTGCTCAGCACTATGCGTTTCAATTAAACCCAGACTGGCTAACACGAGCAACGCCCCGTGCGTTGCAGGCTGCAACCCAAATCTGTGAGGCACTTGATACGGTGCGCCGCGCAACCTAGGACCCATGATGACCCAAACCATGATTTTGTATTTATTTGATTTATTTGGCACGGCAGTATTTGCCATCTCTGGTGTACTCATGGCTGGCCGTTTACGGATGGACCCTTTTGGCGTCGTGGTCCTTGCCTGCGCCACCGCGATTGGGGGCGGAACGGTACGCGATATGGCGATGGGAGCAACGCCCGTGTTTTGGATCAGTGACACACTATATATTTGGGTGATCCTTGCCACCTGTGTTGCCACCATGCTGCTTATTCGCCACCCCCGCCGACTCCCTTGGTACGTATTACCCTGCGCCGACGCCGTCGGTTTAGCCGTCTTCGTCGGCATCGGTGTCGATAAAGCGTTAAGCTATGGGACTTCACCACTGGTCGCGGTAATCATGGGCGTTATTACCGCGTGTGGGGGCGGCATTATTCGTGATGTGTTGGCCAGAGAAGTGCCCATGGTGCTGAGAACCGAGGTTTATGCCACCGCATGTATTGCCGGCGGGATCGTTCATACTCTCGCGGTTGAAGTGGGGCCAGATGCCGTCACCGCCTCAATCGCAGGCATGGTCACCACCTTGCTGATCCGCTTAGCGGCGATTCGCTGGCATTTATCCTTGCCACCCTTTGCCCTTGATCGTTAAGCATAAAAGATTGGGGGTTGAAAGTTCGCGCCTCTACCCTAAGGACTGTTAGACAGCCACCAGCAAGGAGCCACAATGTTACGTATTGCGATCATTTATCATTCGGTCAGTGACCATACACACGCACTCGCTACCACGATTGCAGAAGGGATCCAAGCTGGCGATGCCGATCCCCTCGTCTATCGTATTGAGCCTGATGTGATTAAACATGGCCGTTTTATCGACCAAAAGGTCTTTACTCAGCTTAAAGATGTGGATGCGATTATTTTTGGTGCACCCACCTACATGGGCGGGCCAAGCGCACAATTTAAAGCGTTTGCCGATGCATCCAGCCCAACGTGGGAGCACCAAGATTGGCGGGGTAAGCTAGCCGCCGGGTTTACGGTAGGAAGCCAAACGGGAGGAGACCAATCAGCCACCCTCAGCTACTTCCAAACGTTAGCCAGTCAACACGATATGCTATGGCTGAGCTTAGGTCGTGCCAATATCGGGGTCGAAAACATCAATCCAACCGGCACGACACATGGCGTCACCGCCCATGAAACCGGAGAAGGACTGAGTGAAGCCTGCTTACAAACCGCCTTCTATCTGGGCCAACACATGGTTCGCGCCTTGAAAGGGGTGTGGCACACTTAATTGCCTCTTATGCCGAGCATGATGCGCATCAGGATCATACAGGTATAAAAAAAAGCCCTCGCATACATGGCGAGGGCTTGTCGATTCAATGGATAATTAGCTGAGCGTCACCCGAGCAAACTTACGTTTACCCACTTGGTAAACGGCTTCGCCTGCCGCAGGCACCAGCTTAGTATCTTCGACTTTTTCACCGTCAATTTTCACCGCGCCTTGACGGATCATACGCAGCGCATCTGAGGTTGAGCTGACCAAACCGGCATCTTTCAAAAGGTTACCAATCGCAATGCCTTGCTCAAAGCTAAAGCTTGGCATCTCGTCAGGCATCGCCCCTTTTTGGAAACGATTGATAAAGGTCTGCTCGGCCGCATCCGCATCCGCGTCTGAGTGGAAACGCGCGATGATCTCTTTCGCTAGCAAGATTTTAATGTCACGTGGGTTTTTGCCCGCTTCAACATCTTTCTTGAACTGAGTCACTTCCTCGAGAGGACGGAATGACAACAGCTCGTAGTAATCCCACATCAAATCGTCAGAGATAGACATGATCTTACCGAACATATCATCCGGACGTTCGCTCACACCGATGTAGTTATGGGCGGACTTGGACATTTTCTTCACGCCATCCAGCCCCACCAGCAGCGGCATGGTCATAACAACTTGCGGTTTCTGTCCGGCTTGCTTTTGTAGCTCACGCCCCATCAGCAGGTTAAACTTCTGATCCGTACCGCCCAGCTCTACGTCTGCTTCCAGCGCGACAGAGTCATGCCCTTGTAGCAGCGGATAGATAAATTCGTGGATCGCAATGGGTTGGTTGCTGCTGTAACGCTTTTTAAAATCATCACGCTCCAGCATACGGGCCACGGTTGAGCTCGCCGCAAGGCGGATCATGCCATCAGTACCCAACTCACCAAGCCACGTCGAGTTGAACTCAATGCGGGTTTTAGCCGGATCGAGAATTTTAAACACTTGCTCTTTGTAGGTTTCTGCGTTTTGCAACACTTGCTCACGCGTCAACGGTGGACGGGTAGTGTTTTTACCACTCGGATCACCGACCATGCCGGTATAGTCTCCGATCAAGAAGATGACTTCATGGCCGAGCTCCTGAAACGCGCGCAGCTTATTTAGGATCACTGTGTGCCCAAGGTGGATATCCGGTGCCGTCGGATCTGCACCCAATTTAATACGCAGAGGACGATCTTCTTTAAGCTTGGCAACCAGCTCGTCTTCAGGGATTACTTCATCAACGCCACGTTTTAGTTCTGCTAGCGCGGCTTCCAGGCTCGCCATAGTCTCTCGCTCCTACAAAATAGGCAAAAATGTGATAAACCGACATACTACTCGAATAGCGACAGTTTTTGAAACCAGTTAGACTTATAGCCAGTGTGCAAGGTGTGCACAGTGGCTGCCGGCAACAGATGTTTGTGGCCTTTGTGTTAACCGTGTCAAATTATTATCAGGGCATCATCCCCAATAAACCGATTGGGAATCTGACTGTCATATTTTGTATTCGCAGTGATTCAACATAGTTTTCATGCCGTTAAAAAAACTCGCAGCTTTACCTAAATTACATAAACTCACGATAGGTGCACTGAGCGCGTTCGTGGTATTACTCATCCTTGTCCCTGATGGCGCAAGCACGTCACGCCCTGAACCTAACTTTGAACTTGGCAAACATTACCCCTTACCCGTCGATGCCGTCTCTCTGCTGCCGCCTGAAGGTGAAATGCCAGCGCAGTTTAAACGCCATATCAACTGGCAAAGTTATGAAGTCCAGCATGGTGAAAGCATGGCCTTGCTGTTTAATCGCGCTGGTTTGAGTCCAACCACACTCTATCGTCTGGTTAACGCTGATGAAGGCACCAAAAGCTTGGCCTATCTCAAGCCAGGAGATGAAGTGCGTTTGGGCGTTGATGAAAGCGGTGAACTGGTGCAACTCATTCAGCCACGCGGCACCAATGAAACCCTGATCGTGAGCAAGGTCGATGACAAATATCAGTCACGCATCGAGACAAAAAACATTGATACACAACTGAACTTTGCCCGCGCTACCATCAAATCAAATTTCTGGCAGGCCGCTACCGATGCAGGGTTAGATCCGAATCAGATTATGCAGCTTGCCGGGATTTTTGGCTGGGACGTAGATTTTGCACTCGATATTCGAGAAGGCGATAGCTTCTCTGTGCTGTATGAAGAAGAGTTTGTTGAAGGTGAACATATTGGGAGTGGCAACATCTTAGCTGCCACCTTTACCAACCGAGGAGATACATTCACCGCAGTACGTGCCAAGAATGGCAAGTATTACACCCCCACGGGCAAAGCGATGAAAAAAGCCTTCTTGCGCTCTCCTGTGAACTTCCGTTATGTCAGTTCGAACTTTAACCCGCGTCGCTTACACCCAGTGACAGGACGCGTAAAGCCGCACCGGGGGACGGATTATGTCGCTCCGGTTGGCACCCCTATCAAAGCCGCGGGGGATGGCGTGGTCATGAAAGCCTCATACAACCGCTTTAATGGCAACTATGTGTTTATCCGCCACAGCTCAACCTATATCACCAAGTATCTGCACTTAACTAAACGTAAAGTGAAAACCGGTCAACGGGTCAAACAAGGGGATATCATTGGCACCTTGGGCGCTACAGGCCGGGTAACAGGGGCGCACCTGCACTATGAGTTTTTGGTGAATGGTGTCCATAAAAACCCGCGTACGGTGCAGTTACCCGAAGCTAAATCACTGCAAGGGCAAGAAAAACAAGCCTTTGTACGCCTCGCCGAGTCACGCATGGCGCAGCTGAGTAAGTTTAATCAACTGCTTGCCTCAGTCGGGCCGCTCAGCTATCACGCCAATAACGGCGGGTAACCAGCGGCACATAAACACAAACGGCGCCTGTCGGCGCCGTTTGTGTTTGATAGTCAATAACTATCCGCTATGAACGTCTCGAGAACCCGTTATACGCTAAAGGATGCGCCACACCCACACGTCGTGGTCGCATTCGGGTTATTAACAAAGAAACGTGAGCCTTCTAGCCCTTCGGTATAGTCCACCACACCGCCCATTAGGTATTGTAAGCTCATGGGGTCAACCACTAACTTCACGCCGCTTTTTTCGATTTCCATATCGCCTTCATTCACGTTTTCGTCGAAGGTAAAGCCATATTGAAAGCCGCTGCAGCCACCACCTGTAATGTAAACACGCAGTTTCAGATTTGGGTTTTCTTCTTCCTGAATCAGCGTTTTAACCTTAGTCGCCGCTGCTTCTGAGAACTCTAACGGCAAAGGTGCATCGCTCATTGTTACCTCACATGCTCATCGTGCTTAGCGTTGAATTATCTAATACCTGAGTAAAGTGTTCAAGTATTACCCGATTGATCGAGGGTGTGATCAGTACGTATAAATTGCCACTCAGGGGTCAATCAAATCATACTCCATCTCGCCAGTGATCCGTATCTTTGGTTAAAATGCCCCAACGCAATTTAGGCTTACGCCTTACATAACAGGATATGTCATGACCAAATCAGCACAACTTTTCCAACAAGCAAGACGCACCATTCCAGGTGGCGTGAATTCTCCCGTACGTGCTTTTGCCGGCGTCGGCGGCGACCCTGTCTTTATGGAGCGCGCCGATGGCGCTTATATTTTCGATGCCGACGGTAAAGCCTACATTGATTTCGTCGGCTCATGGGGCCCGATGATCTTGGGTCACAATCATGCTGCTATTCGTGAGGCTGTGATTGATGCCGCTCATCGTGGCCTAAGTTTTGGCGCCCCGACAGAAAGTGAAATCACATTATCAGAATTAGTGGCAGAGCTGGTGCCGTCGATGGAAATGGTCCGCATGGTCAACTCAGGGACAGAAGCGACCATGAGTGCGATTCGTTTGGCTCGCGGCTTTACCAAGCGGGATAAGTTCATCAAATTTGAGGGGAACTATCACGGTCACGGTGACTGCCTGTTGGTTAAAGCAGGCTCTGGCGCTCTCACCTTGGGTGAGCCTAACTCACCGGGGGTGCCTGCTGACTTTGCGAAACACACGCTGACATGTACCTACAATGACCTCGATTCTGTCCGTCAGACCTTTGAAACCTATCCAGACGATATCGCCTGTATCATCGTTGAGCCTGTATCAGGGAACATGAACTGCGTCCCGCCACAGCCAGGCTTTTTGGAAGGACTACGCGCCCTGTGCGACGAGTTTGGCGCTCTGCTGATCTTTGATGAGGTGATGACCGGTTTTCGCGTGGCACTCGGCGGCGCTCAAGCCTACTACGGTGTGAAACCCGATCTCACCACTCTGGGTAAAATCATCGGGGGTGGTATGCCTGTGGGAGCGTTTGGTGGTCGTCGCGATGTAATGGAGTATATCGCGCCGACTGGCCCAGTCTATCAAGCCGGTACCCTTGCCGGTAACCCTGTGGCTATGGCGGCGGGCCTCGCCTGTCTCAGCGAATTGCGTCAGCCAGGCAACCATGATTATCTGGACAGTATAACCAAGCAATTGGCCGATGGCTTTAAAGCCCTTGCGGACAAACACGGTATTGCACTGACCACCAACCAAGCCGGTGCAATGTTCGGTTTCTTCTTCACCGATAACGACACGGTCACATGTTTTAAAGACGTGCAGCAATGTGATACAGAACGCTTTAAGCGCTTTTTCCACTTAATGCTAGAGCAAGGTGTCTATCTTGCACCGTCCGCTTATGAAGCCTGCTTTACGTGCTTAGCGCACGGGCAAAAAGAGATCGACGCTACCTTGTCGGCGGCCGATCATGCCTTTGCTACCCTAGCCGCTGAGGCATAAGCATGCGCAACCTTGGATGATATCTGTGGTTGAGTCGCAATCAAAAAGCCCCGCCTGATCTCGCGGGGCTTTTTTCACTTTCGCTGATGGTGTTAGTCCTCATCACCGCCAAAAACTAGAATATCGAGCGCCCAATTCTTGCTGATAAGAGCTCAAGGGCAGCCGTTCCTGCCAACGAGTTGCCAGAAGGGTCAAGCTCAGGCGACCATACTGCAATCGACATTTCACCGGGAACGACCGCAATAATGCCGCCGCCCACGCCGGATTTGCCCGGCATCCCAACACGGTAGGCAAATTCACCCGCACCATCATACAAGCCACACGTAGCCAGTAGCGCATTCAATTGTTTGCTCTGGGTTTTGGTGAGGATCGCGCGCGCCCGCCCCAACGGCTTACCCTGATTGGCAAGATAGAAAAACGCTTTCGCCAAGTCCACACAACTCATTTTCAACGCACAGTAGTGAAAATAGTTGGTTAGTACCGGCACGACCTCGTTTTCAAAATTGCCAAATGCTCGCATCAAATAGGCGATTGCGGCATTGCGATCACTGTGCTGCATTTCCGAGTCCGCGACCACTTTGTCGTAGCAAATATGAGGGTTTGCAGCGAGTGCGCGAACAAACTCTAACATCCGCTGGCGCGGTGCCGATTGGCGTGTATGCAGCATGTCACTGACCACCAGTGCCCCTGCATTGATAAATGGATTACGCGGGATACCTTGTTCCATCTCAAGCTGAATAAGCGAATTAAAGGCTTGTCCAGATGGCTCTTTGCCAACACGTGCCCAAATCTCATCCGCTTTGTAATTTTGCATCGCAAGGGTCAGGCTCAACACCTTGGAGATCGATTGAATCGAAAAGGCTTCATCCGCATCTCCGGCGCGAATAATCTCACCGTCGTTGTAACACACCGCCATGCCTAGCTTGTGATTCGGCACATCAGCCAGTGCGGGAATATAATCGGCAACTTTGCCTTTGCCGATCAGCGGACGCACATCATCCAGGATGTCAGATAATAATTGAGAACTGGGTTTCACTTGCTTGCTCCCTTTACAGCTTGGGACAAAAAAGCCAACCCAAGGTTGGCTTTCAGTGCGCATCGAACAGTGGCGCCAACAAGGCGTCAATCAATCACGCCGTGCGTGTGTACTTAATATCCCACACACCATGACCGAGCCGATGACCTCGTTGCTCAAATTTGGTGAGCGGACGATCGTCAGGGCGCGGAACATAATACCCCTCTTCGGCGATATTTTGATAGTGTGGCGCAGCTTCCATCACTTCAATCATATGCTCGGCATAGTTTTCCCAGTCCGTTGCCATATGGAACACACCACCGACTTTAAGCTTATCGCGTACCATTTCAGCAAACGGGAGCTGAACAATACGGCGCTTATGGTGACGCTTTTTGTGCCACGGGTCCGGGAAGAAGAGTTGCACCGTATCCAAGCTTTCTTTCGGCAGCATTTGTTCAAACACTTCCACCGCATCATGGCACATCACACGAAGGTTAGTCACACCGGCCTCACGCGCCGCCATCAAGCATGCACCCACACCCGGGGTGTGTACTTCAATGCCAATAAAGTTTTTCTCTGGCGCGTTTTTCGCCATTTCAACCAAGGACGCCCCCATACCAAAGCCAATCTCTAACACCACAGGATTGTCATTGCCAAACACCTGCTGCCAATCCAATTCAGTGGCATCAAAATCAATACCCATGGTTGGCCAGCATTCATTCAGCGCTTGTTCTTGGCCTTTAGTTAACCGGCCTTCGCGACGCACAAAGCTGCGAATTTTGCGAATGACTTTTCCATCCTCGGTGAGTTCGGTTTTAGTGACTTCAGTCATGATTGTATGCCTGTGATGCAGTGATTGGGACTCAATGGTTCGCGCAAGACCCAAGATTGTTGGAAATCTAAACGGACTGCGCATTATGCAAAGTTTTCACGCCAGCGCAAGTTGGGATCAAGTGATCCTATTGGTGATCCCTGTCGTTAGTGTACCCTGTGCCCTGCATCCGTGCACGTGTGAGCAAAACAATAAGAGAGATCGCAGTGAGTCAATCCTTTTCAGACGCCATCTTGGCATGGTACGACCAATATGGGCGTAAAACCTTGCCGTGGCAGCAAAACAAGACGCCTTATAAAGTCTGGCTAAGTGAAATCATGCTTCAGCAGACACAAGTCAGTACGGTTATTCCTTATTTTGAGCGCTTTATGGCGCGCTTCCCGACCGTGACGGACTTGGCGAACGCAGATCAAGACGAAGTTCTCCATTTGTGGACAGGGCTTGGCTACTACGCGCGAGCACGCAACTTACACAAGGCCGCAAAGGTAATTGCCGAGCAATACGACGGCGTTTTTCCTACCACCTTAGAGGCCGTGATGGCCTTACCCGGAGTGGGGCGTTCCACCGCAGGTGCGGTACTTTCCCTATCGCTTAAACAGCCACATCCCATACTCGACGGCAATGTAAAACGCACACTCGCGCGTTGCTTTGCCATCGAAGGATGGCCGGGTAAAAAACCGGTTGAAAACAAGCTTTGGGCGTTGGCTGAAACACTGACACCCACAACAGACACGGATAAGTACAATCAAGCCATGATGGATATGGGCGCCATGATCTGTACCCGCAGCAAGCCGAAATGCGAACTTTGCCCCGTCGCAGAGCGGTGTGAAGCGCGTGCGCAAGGACGCCAACTCGATTTTCCCGGAAAAAAACCGAAAAAAACGCTACCCGTAAAACAAACCAGTTTTTTACTGATTCAGTATCAAGACGAAATCTGGCTAGAGCAGCGCCCACCCAGTGGCCTTTGGGGGGGACTATGGTGTTTACCCCAAGCTGACGAGCAACACGCAGAGCAAGCAATTCAAGAGAAGTTACAAGGCCTAGTGCCGCTACGCACCGAAGTGTTAACCGCGTTTCGCCATACCTTTAGCCACTTTCACTTAGATATTGTGCCGATCAGTGTCACGGTGTCGCAACGCCCTCAAATCATCATGGAAGCCAATCAAGGGCTTTGGTATAACTTGTCACAACCCGCAAAAGTTGGATTGGCGGCCCCAGTGAAAAAGCTGTTAACCTTGCTTAATCACGAACGCCAACGCCCCCAAACAGGCGATAATGAGGAACCTAGATTATGAGCCGTACCGTATTTTGCCAACGCCTCCAGAAAGAAGCTGATGGCCTTGATTTTCAACTCTATCCCGGTGAGCTGGGCAAGCGTATTTACGATAACATCTCAAAAGAAGCGTGGGCTGAGTGGCAGAAAAAGCAAACCATGCTCATCAATGAGAAAAAACTCAACATGATGGATCCCGAGCACCGTAAATTGATCGAGGCTGAGATGGTGAAATTCCTTTTCGAAGGCCAAGACGTGCAGATCGATGGTTACGTACCACCGGAAGACAGCCAATAATACGCACTGCCCCACAAGCAGATTGCGTTATCACTGCAAATCACCCGCATTGTGTTAGGCTAAATGCGGGTGTTTTTTTATGCTAACGCGATGAAAGATGACGCGATTACTCTGTTTACTGATTTGCTGTCTAAGTTTACTGATCACAGGTTGTAGCCGCGAAAGCGTCGAGCAGTACGTGGGCGTCAGCTATAAAACGACCAACCGATTTGCGAAAAATCTTGCCCCTCTCCCCGGTCAATTTGAAAAAGACATTGACGCGCTCAACCAATTAATCGGTCAGTTTACTGGCAACATTGAAGTGCGCTGGGGTGAGAATCAAGTCTTTGTGTCTGGCAAACGTGACTACGTTAAATACACAGATAACTATAAAAGTCGGGCTCGGATTGATTTTGAACGCGGTGTTATTCAAGTTGAAACCGTCGCCACAGATAATCCAAAATCGCATTTAAAACAGGCCATTATCACCACTCTGCTAACACCTCAAGACCCTGCCTCTGTCGATCTTTACTCGGCGGCTGAGGTGCCACTCGAAGGTCGCCCCTTTTTGGAAGGACAAGTGGTGGACCACGAAGGTAAAGCCATTAGCTGGCAATGGCGCGCAAATCGCTTTGCCGAATACTTACTCGACCACCGTCTGAAGAAAAAACAAGTCCGTTTTCAGAATATGTATTACGTCACCATCCCCATGGTAAGTGACCACGTCGCGAAGCGAAGTTATCAGTATGCTGATATCGTCCGTCGTGCCGCCAAGCGCTATGATATTTCAGAACAGCTTATCTATGCGATTATCAAAACAGAAAGCAGCTTCAACCCCTATGCGGTAAGCTGGGCGAATGCTTACGGGCTAATGCAAGTTGTCCCCAAAACCGCAGGACGAGATGTGTTTAAATTGGTGAAAAAGCGTCGTGGCCAGCCCACCCCGCAATACCTTTTTGATCCAGAGAAAAATATTGATACTGGCACTGCGTATTTCTACATTCTTAAAAACCGGTATCTTAAAGCCGTACGCGATCCACTCTCTTTGCACTACAGTATGATTTCCGCCTACAACGGTGGGACGGGAAATGTGCTACGAACCTTTGACCGCAATCGTGATCGTGCCATGCGAGACTTAAATAGCCTAAAACCTAATCAGGTGTTTTGGGCGCTCACCCATCGCCACCCTTCTTCGGAGTCTCGGCGCTACCTACAAAAGGTAACGCGTTACCAAAAAGAGTTTGCGAACTTACCCCGATAATACCTCGTGAAACCCTGAAAATTGTGCACTTTTATGGCATTTCGCTGTCTTTTTATCCAAACGACACGATTATCGCACTTTTTTCAAAAAAACAGTTGACGGTGAGGCGGAAAATCCGTTTAATAGCGCCCCGTTGGCCCGGATAGCTCAGTCGGTAGAGCAGGGGATTGAAAATCCCCGTGTCGGTGGTTCGATTCCGCCTCCGGGCACCATATAATGAAATAATGGTGTGACACACAGTATTTCGCGATTTGTGTGCCGGCTTAGCTCAGTTGGTAGAGCAACTGACTTGTAATCAGTAGGTCGCCAGTTCGACTCCGGCAGCCGGCACCATTGCCTCGATAGCTCAGTTGGTAGAGCAGGGGATTGAAAATCCCCGTGTCGGTGGTTCGATTCCGCCTCGAGGCACCATTATTCCCCCATAGTTCAGTTGGTAGAACGGCGGACTGTTAATCCGTATGTCACTGGTTCGAGTCCAGTTGGGGGAGCCAATTTTAAAGAAAACGCTAGCCGAAAGGTTGGCGTTTTTTTTGTTTGGCTAGTGCCAAATATGTCGCTGGGCTAGGCGCCCCACTCCAGCATCAGCTCTGTTCGTTACGCTTGTCCATTATTAAGCTTAAAAACCGCTTCAACGGCTCGGCCTTGATCACTGTAGCTAAACTGCTCGCATATCGATTTAATCAGCGTAATCCCTCTTCCAGACAAGCTCTCCGCATCATGGTTGGTGTCTCGGATTTGACGCTCATAATCAAAGCCTTTCCCTGAGTGTGCCATCTTTAAAACAAAGCGCTGCACCTTGGGCTGAAAGTCTAACTCCAACTCAATGTAATGATCGCCACTTAATGTATCGAGTTTTTCTTGCCGCGATTGGTAGTAGTTAAAAAAGCCATCTACATCGTTTTTCGATACGGACTCTAAACCCAAAATGCCATAATCGAGGGCATTATTGAGAAGCTCTGATATCACGGTGCAAATTAAATCAAGATCAGTACTTTCCCCTACAATCCCTTTCACTCGGCTTCGCAAGTCAGCAATTAAATCTGCTTTCTTTAGCAACTCGGTATCAAAGCGAATCTGAGTACGCGATGGCACCATCGAGTAAGGTTGTAGCGATACCTCGTGATCTTCTCTTATTGGGCAAACAATGGGAAAAGAAAGCTCTAACATGGAAATATCATCTGTCACCCCAGCATCACCGGCGAAGGCCGAAAGTGTGCGCTTCACTTGCTCAATTAAGCTCCCCTGACAACCACTGATTGCCCGAACAAGCCCGATTTCAGAAAGCTGCTTATCAGACTGATTTCTCGCTTCAATCACACCATCTGTGGCTAAAAATAAACGCTGCCCTTCCCTGAACTGTAACCGCGTAATAGTCGCATCAAAGCTTGCCCTATCTTGCGCCCCTAACGCCATGTGTCGGCCGTGATGGGTTTCTAATACTTGCCCATATTGATCAAGGCTGTACGCATCCGGCATTCCACCACTCCACATATTCACGGTTAGTCCATCCGGCATCACCTCCAAAACCGAACCAGCGAGCATAGTGCCAACCGGCATAAAATTTCGTAGGTGCGCATTTATTTCACTGGCAATATCGCCCACCGGTAATCCTCGTTGAGCAGTTGTGATAAATGTTTTCACTGCTGGAATAGTGCTTATTGCAGCCGGAAGTCCATGCCCTGTAGCATCAGCAATCAGGATATATACCCCCCCCAAAGGCCTGGGTAATATCATGGTGACATCACCATTAAACAGGCTGTACGAGCCTGAGTAACTATTAATCCCTAATACACCCGACAAACTGAATGACATCAAACGCTCAAAGATTTGACTTGCCATCGCGTGCTCATAGACGGTGGCCTCTTGAAATTGTTTCAGCTGGTCGCGTTGGAAGGTGACTTCGCGGAACAGACAAGTGTGTCGAAAGTGAGTACGAACTTTAACAATCAGAGTCGCAACATCCACTGGCTTACTCAAAAAATCATCACCGTATTGCATACAACTTGCGTAAATGTCTTGGTCATCCACACCAGTTAAAAAAATAATCGGGAGCAACTTTTGCGGGAAACGCCTGCGTATTTCCTGCGCCATGTTAAAGCCATCGAGCTTGGGCATATTGACATCAGAGATAATCAAGTCCGGAAACATTTCAAACGAGATCGACTCCAACAATTGAAGCGCCTCGCTACCATTCATCGCCATGCTAATATTATCAGCTTCATTTTTTAAAGCAGCGGCAATGTAGTGCACCAACGCCGGCTCATCATCCACAACCAACACATTCATAGGAGGCTCACTCTATTTTGAATTTTTTCTCAAACTTAGCGATGAATAACACTCGCTTAATCGCATCCGGACAGTTGATTAGCCGAATCGAACCATCACGTTTATTTAGATAATCTTGCATGTTCAATAGAATGCCGAGCCCCGCACTATCCATATAGGTCGATTCTCGGAGATCAACAATGACTTCTTGGCTTGTAAGATCCGCGTATGCCTCTCGAATCTCTTGCACTAAGGTAAAGTTGAACTCGCCTTTTACGTGCAAGATCACCTGTTTTCCGTCCCTTTGATCTTCGCGTCGAATTCTCATTATCACCTCTAAAATAATTCAATTTCCCCTTCATCGAGGGATTGCTGTTTAGCAGGTGCACGTTTGGCAGAGCCTGCTTTTTCTTCAATTTCATTGACCTTTTCATTTAACGCATGCCAGTCAATATCCTTTTCCGACATGGTTTCAATAATTAATGCGTTTAACTCTTCCAATATATGCAGGTTGTCGAGTATGTGCCCGCCTTGTTGCGTAATGATGTCGGCAAATTGAAGGTTCTTAATGCACGAGCCGATTTCTTGCTGAACCTGCTCCCCCAGCATGGATACCCGCTCTATTTCTTGGCCAACTTTGTCGTTGACCGACTTCACCCCTTCCAGTAATGAGTCAATGTATTCTTTCGAGCGAATCGATTCAGTCATATCTAACGAGGCGATTTCACCCACGGTATGTTTGGTTTTATCGACACTTTCTTGGGCGAGATCGATATGTTTGTGGATTTCAGTATTAAGATCTGTCGCCTTAATCGCGAGCGAGCGCACCTCTTGGGCGACGACCGCAAAACTGCGGCCGTTTTCGCCGGCGCGCGCCGCTTCTATCGCCGCGTTCAATGCCAGTAAGTTAGTTTGATCGGACATCGCTTGTACATCATCCAACAGCTCAAACACCTCATTGAGTTTGCTCGACATTTCTTCAATGGTATAAATTGATGACACACTCTTATCACTGACCTTAACCATAATGTCGATATATGCATCGATCGCACGCTCGGTTTCGGGTAGTACTTTGGTCAGGCTGTACTCGCTTTCTTCATTGTGCAGCAATTCATTGGCCATACTGGTTGCGGTCGCAACTTGATCCTGACAAGCACTTTGCATACTAAAGAAGCTCCCATTGAGGCTTTCAACTGACGCATCAATCACCTCACGTTGACGTGCTAGCTGCTCTCGAATTGGCACCAACTCAATCGATAGAATATGGTGGATACGGCGGAGAAGTTGTTCGGGAGCATCCTTTTCCACCATGTCCTTGGCCTCTTGTCTATCTGCCTTAGAATGATTTTTCGATAGCTGAAATATTTGTCCGCCCATCAATGTAAGCACTAACACGGAAAACACACCGGCTTGCCATGTCATCGACCATAACGCAAAGCCAATCGTGAGAAGTAACGTTAATAACGGTGGCCATATTAGGGGCTTAGAATCACTTGCCATAGACTGTCTCCACTAAGAAATTTGCCACATCAGAGAGCGGAAGAATGTGTGATGCGCCTCCGAGTTCAATCGCGACACGTGGCATCCCCCATACCACAGAACTGGCTTGATCTTGCGCCGCGGTTAATGCACCGGCTTGATGCATTTTTAGAAGACCGGAGGCCCCATCTCTCCCCATCCCGGTTAAAATGACCCCTACCGATTTTGCACCGACGGCTTCTGCAACAGAGGAAAACATCACATCAACAGACGGGCGGTGACGTTCAACCGGCGCTTCATCCGTCGGTTGGCAATATAAATGCCCTTGTCGATTTACCACCGTAAGGTGGCGATCGCCCGGCGCCACATAAACATGCCCTTGTATAAGCGGCATACGGTCAGCCGTCACTTCTTCGACGGACAAACGACAAGCTCGGTCCAACCGCTGAGCGAAAGGGCCGCAAAAAGCCGCTTTGATATGTTGAGTGACCACGATGGGCGGCATGTGCTCAGGCAGTCTTTCAAGCACTCCCCTTAGCGCCTCTGTGCCGCCGGTGGAAGCACCTAGCGCAATAACTTCATACCCTTTGCGGTTATAGTGATGGCGATTGACTTGCACGGTGGCGGCCTGTTTGCCCCAATGGGGTTGACCAATATTGGCTTGGGCCGCCGCTTTCACTTTACTCACCAGCTCATCCCGCTCTTGGGTCATGGCGGTGGCAATGTTGGCAGACGGTTTAGGCACATAATCGACGGCGCCAATCTCCAGCGCCGATAAAGTGACCTCGGCCCCATGCTGGGTCAAGGTCGACACCATCACTACGGGCATTGGCCGTAAGCGCATCAAATTTTTAAGAAATTGAATACCGTTCATCTTCGGCATTTCAATATCTAGCGTGATCACATCCGGGTTTAACTTCTTAATTTTCTCCCGTGCTTCATAAGGATCTTCCGCCGCCCCGATGACCTCAAGGGCAGGATCACTCTCAAGACACTCCCGAATCAATGTTCGATAGAGCGGTGAGTCATCAACGATCAGTACTTTATAGCGATACTTACTCATCAAAACAGCTCCACATCTTGATTATCAGCGCTGTCATCTCGAGATTCTTGGAGCAAGCGTTGATTGTATTGGGCCTCTTCTGCCACCAGCTCTTGTTGACTGAGCGACTGAATTTTCTTCACCCAAGCTTTTCCGGTTAGAGGATCAAACAACACGCGGCGAGGAAAAGACTGGCCAAGGTCTTCCGAGACTAAGGTCAGATCTTCATTGGCAACATAGCGACGAACAAACTCAATGTTTTTGCGCCCTATAGCAATGTTCTGCCCCATGATATTGCCTCCACCAAAAAGCTTGACGCGTAAACGGTTTTTTATCGCCCCTTGTTGCAACAAGGTATTGATGAGGATCTCCATGGCATAGTTACCGTACCGCGCCGCATGAGACATGTATTGCTCTGCACTCCATTCTTTCGCCGCTTGGTCATCTTTAAGTGGCAACATAAAGTGATTCATGCCGCCAATATTGGCGAGAGGATCCCAGATACATGCAGCAATACACGACCCTAACCCTGTCGCGATAAGCTCGTCGTCCGAGCTGACGTAAATCTCTCCCGGCTTCAATTTCACCATATGCCTGTCATGCTCTGGACTAAAAAAACGCTTTACGGTTTTTTCTTGGGCATGATGGTGCAGTTCTAGTGCTTGGTGCATATCACTCCCGTTTGCGATACATGGTATGGCCGAGGTTGTCGAATTTATCCGCCATTTTTCCAATGCCTTCTGAGTGGCCGATAAATAAAATGCCGCCCGGCGCTAATTGGCGCCAAAAGCGCTCAATTAACCATTGCTGCGTCTCGCGCTCGAAATAAATCATTACGTTACGACAAAAAATCGCATCCATTGCATGCTTGTGAGGCCAGTCACCTTTTAGATTAAGTTGCTTAAAGCTAATAATGTCGCGTAGCGCTCGTTTGGCTTTAAATAAATCCTGCTTAATCCCTTTTCCTTTTAGAAATCCCGGTTTGAGATACTCGGGCGGGATGGTGTTAACAACTTCTAAGCTGTAGGTGCCGTTGCTCGCGGTGTTCAATACTTGGGTGTCGAGATCAGTTGCCAACAAATGAACATCCATTTGACCACCAATCATGCCATGACCCGCTAATACCGAGGCTATGGTGTAAGGCTCTTCACCAGTAGAGCATCCTGCCGACCAAATTCTCACCCGCTTTTGCTTACGTTGTTGCCACTGTGGGATCAACTGATGGGCAAGGAAATCAAAGTGATGGCGCTCGCGAAAAAACTGCGTTTTATTGGTGGTGAGCGCATTAATAAAAGCCACTCGCTCATCCGCACTTTTCTCCACCAACGCAAAATAGTCATCAAAATTTTCCACGCCCGTTCGGCGCAAACAGCGCGCCAAACGGCTATACACCATACTTTTCTTTTTGTCCGCCAACGAAATACCGGTCTCATTCAGCATAAATCTCTGCACAAACTTAAATTGCGTTTGGCTGAATGAGTATGCACTCGCAGATGACGAGCTCACCGGCGCACTCACGCTTAAAACTCCTCCCACTCATCACTGACTTCAGACGCCGTGCTTTTTCCCGAATTCACCGCTTTTAGCCGGGCTGCTGGCGCAGCTTCTCCATTACGATAAGGCGCTGGCTCTTTCTTCGCCGTCACTGAAGGACGGGAAGTAGTAGGCTTCGCACTAGATGGTGCAAGTTGCTTGTCGACCAATTTTTCAGCATCAATATCAACTTGGAAGAAACCTATTAGATTAATCAATTCAGCACTCTCATCACGCATTGACTGGCTAGATGCTGCGGCCTCTTCCACCAAAGCTGCGTTTTGCTGCGTCATTTGGTCCATACGCGCCACAGAGCGGGTGATCTCGTCGATTCCGGTTGCTTGCTCTTGGCTCGCCGCGTTGATCTTGTCGATAAGCTGGGATACTTCCATCACAGAAGAGACAATTTCTTCCAACATCTCCCCAGATTCATCGACCAGTTTCGAGCCTTGAGTGACTTTCTCTACACTGTCTTTGATCAGCTCTTTGATTTCTTTAGCTGCACCAGCACTGCGCTGCGCCAAATTACGGACTTCGCCCGCGACAACGGCAAAACCTCGACCTTGCTCGCCCGCTCGCGCCGCCTCAACCGCCGCATTCAGCGCCAATAGGTTGGTTTGGAAGGCGATTTCATCAATCACGCCAATGATGTCAGCAATTTTCTTACTCGCATCATTGATTTCGGCCATCGCCTCAACGGTTTCCTTAACCACTTCACCGCCTTTGCGCGCTTTTTCGCTGGTTTTAGACGATAAGGTGTTTGCTGACGCCGCACTTTCTGCATTTTGCTTCACCGTAGCCGTCATCTGCTCCATACTGGCTGCGGTTTCCTGTAAGTTTGCCGCTTGCTCTTCAGTGCGTTCACTCAGATCATTGTTACCCTCGGCAATCTCTGCAGATGCCGATGCCACGCGAGCTGAAGAATGGGTGATCTTCTCCACCATATTGCGCAAGTTATTGATTGAAGAATTCACCGCTTGGCTTAGATCTTCAAAGTCTCCCTTGTAGTTGTCGGGCATATTGATCTTAAGGTCGCCTTTTGATACCCCGCGCATCACTCGGATACATTCATTCAACGGATCAATAAAGCTATCGAGCAATTGGTTAATTCCGTTACCCAAATTAGCCATCGCACCACGGTACTTCTTAGTATTCATTCGGTCGCTTAAATTGCCGTCTGCCGCTTTGGCAATCAGTCGCTCAATTTGACGCTGACCATCCATTTGCTCGGTAATGTCTTCCCATTGAAGCGCAGGGCCAATGTACTCGCCATCATCGTCATAAAGGGCGATACAGTTCAGGGCAAATTCGACCTCACCCACGGTAATTTCGGCTTTAAACGGCATGCGTTCCGGAGACGCAATAATAGAGAGTTGATGGGCTGGGTTTTTGTGGAACTGATCAATACTGGTTCCCACCAATTTATCGGCCGAAAATCCAGGATAAATTTGGCGCATCTCCTCTTCGCGACTGTTAAATAAGTCCGTCACTGCAGGGTTGAGATAACGAATAATGCCATCTTTGTCCGCTAGCATGACATTGGTGGTCATGCCCTCTACCACAGCGGCTAGCAGCGAACGCTCAGCTTCTTTCTTACGTCGCTCTGTCACATCTCGCCACTCAATGGTGGTGCCGATATGGCTACCATGTCGGTCATAACTCGCCGTCGCATGAAACTCAAAACGAGCAGATTTAAAGCGAATATCACGATTAATGGGTAAGTTATTCGGCGACAGGAAGGTGTCACGCTGAAGCTGCGGAAACAGGTAATCGATTTGCTTACCAATAATATCGTCACGATTCGCGACAAACGCATTGTTTTTACTGCGAAATGTCTGCTCATGCTGCTTACATAAGCGGACGGTTTGCTCATTCACATGCGTGATCTCACCATGCAGCCCCAAAATAACAAACGCACTGTGGGTATTATCCAATGCGCCTTTTAGCAAACTGTGCTCTTCGCTTTGGTGAGCGCGTGCTGTGATATCACTAAGCTCAACGCTAAAGCCTTGCCCATCCGCCACTTTACTGGCAGATACGCGCAGCTTCCCAGCGCCAATTTCAATGTTTTGCACCGAGGGCTTGTCATCTAATAACTGCTGCCATTGCTGATAATCGACCAAGTCAGACGGCAATACCGCACTCATTGGTTTGCCAAAAAGCATGTCGCTTTGAGCAGTAAATTCGGCATTGCCGCGCTCTCGAATCGCAGCTTGATAGCATTGCAACAACTGCAATGCCCGTCGGTTAATCAATGTGATTTGCAGTTGATTGTCGAGCATAATGAGTGCAGCAGGCGCGACATTGAGTGCCGCAAGAAGCTGCACATTCTGCTTTGATTGTTGGGTCTGGTGCTCTTGCTGTACTTCCCTTTTAAACCACGCCATATTCTAGTCCTCGTTCGCGATCTCGGGTTGTGCTGTTTGCTGTAACTGATCAAAATCGAATAACTGCTCTAAATTAATCAGAACCACATGCCTATCATTCACCGAGGCGATCCCTTCCATGTACCACTCTTCGCGTCGATGTAGCCCAGGCGGGGCTTTAATATGCTCTTTACTCAAGTTATGTACCTCGGCCACAGCATCGACCACGATGCCCAATGAGATACCTTGCTTGTCTCTGACGATGATAATCACGCTCATAGAGGTAAGCGTGGCAGGCGGCATACCAAAACACTGGCGAATGTCCATGATGGGGATGTATTCTCCCCGTAACTCCAGCACGCCTAACATGTGTGGCAACGAATTAGGAATGCGTCGCACTTGCGACCAACCGCGAACCTCTTTCACATCCAAAATGTGCACGCCGTACTCTTCGTCTTCCAATAAAAAACTCAAATACTCTCGTGATTGCTCCATATTTATTTCACCTATATCCAGTGCTCGATACGCAGCAGTTCATCAACATTGACCAATGACATCACCCGCTGATCGACATTGAGTAGGCCACTTACGTAGGCAATCACTTTAGAATCACCGATGGGGGGCATAATCTGCCCTTCGCCTTGATCCACCACATCAGATACCGCATCCACCACAACGCCCATGACCTTGTGGTTAGCGGCCTCACTGGCACGCAAAATCAGCACGACCGTTTCACGATGGTAGTCCGCTTTTTTGGTGTTGAATCGCACACGTAGGTCCATGACAGGCACTATCATGCCGCGCAGGTTGATCACGCCAAGAATGAACGCCGGTGAGCGCGGCAACAGTGTCGGTGGCTCCCAAACTCGGATCTCTTCGACGGTTTGGATATCCACGCCATAAAGCTCCCCCGCTAAGTCGAAGCTCAGGTAATCGCTGCCTTGTAATCGATCGACGCGATCGTCAATGTCCACCACGTCTTCTGACTGCATCAAGTTCTGCATGGCCTCTCCTTATGCCGCGGCGATATGACCGCTAGCGTCACTGACGCGCGACAAGAATTGCGTAATAAGCCCTTGGATATCGAGGATGAGTGATACCGAGCCGTCACCCAAAATGGTGGCACCGGAAATACCTGCCACGCGGGTATAATTAGACTCTAAGCTTTTGATCACGACTTGCTGCTGACCCAGCAGCTCATCGAGCAACAACCCGACTTTCTTATCGCCCGCTTCAACCAAGCAAAGCAATTGCTTATCGAGATCCTCACCGCAGTGCCCTAAATCAAACTCTTCTTTTAAACGCAAAATGGGAATATTTTCTTCTCGCAAACGATAGAGCTGTACGCCAGACGCGGTTTTAATTTGTTGGCTATCAATTTGAATGGATTCGATAATCGAGATAAGTGGCACCACATAAACTTGGCCCGCCACCTTGACGAGTTGTCCGTCCAATATCGCCAGCGTTAATGGCAAACTGATTTTGAATGTGCTGCCTTTTTCGGGTGCTGAGTGCACATCGATATTACCGCCTAACTGCTCGATATTACGGCGCACGACGTCCATCCCCACACCGCGCCCTGATACGTCTGATACCTGATCAGCGGTTGAAAAGCCCGGTGCAAAGACAAGATTGAACACTTGCGTGTCCGTCAATTCATCAATCGGTAAATCATCTGAGATGAGGCCCTTATCCAGCGCTTTTTGCCAGATTTTTTCTTTGTTAAGTCCGGCACCATCATCGCTGACTTCAATCACAATAGAACCGCCTTGGTGATAGGCATTCAAGTGCACTAGCCCGACTTCAGGTTTGCCTTTTTCTTTTCGCTCTTCGGGGGATTCCAAGCCATGGTCGACCGCATTTCTCACCAAGTGCACCAGCGGATCGGAGATACGCTCTAAAACCGTTTTATCCAGCTCAGTGCTTTCCCCTTCAATCATGAGCTCTACACGCTTACCCAACTGTGATGACAGGTCGCGAATCAAACGAGGGAAACGGTTAAAGGCAAAACTGATCGGCAACATGCGAATATCGAGCACACTCTCTTGTAGCTCTTTGGTGTTTTGCATCAACTGCTCGAGGCCTGACTGGAGTTGCTCGAGTTTTTCTGGAGAAAAGTTACTACTGAGTTCAGCCAGCATAGATTGTGTGATCACTAATTCGCCGACCAAATTGATCAGGTTATCGACTTTGTCGATCTCAACACGAATGGAGGAAACGCTAGCATCACTTTTCGCAGCAGGTTTGGGCGCCGTTTTTTTGCTACTGGGTTTGCTGGCCGTCTGAACTTGGTTCGATGTTTGTTCCTCAGCAGGCTGCGCTGATACCACAGGCGCGTTGTCAGAAGCCGCTATGTTTTCAGAAGCCACTATGCTTTCAGAAGCCGAAGTAGTAGCCGAAGAAACGGATCCTGTCGATGCTTCCTCATTGCGCGTAATACTCAGCTCACACTCATCTTCGACCCAATCAAAAATCGCTTCGATATCTTCACGGGGAACATGCCCATCAACGCGCACTTGCCATTTTAAGAACAATTGCTCGGGATCGAGTTCGTTAAAATCAGGCAGTGCAGAAGGGTCACACTCAATATCCGCCCCGCCGGGCAGTGCTTCGAGCTCTCGAAGAATACGCACCGGATCATTACCGGAAAACAACATGTCTGGGTGAGGCTCAAAACCAACCAGCCACTCGCCCGCTACCGAGACAGCCGGGACATCAGCGACGTCAGGTGCTTGCGCTTCGGAGGGCGCTGCGGCCTCATTTCCCATGATGGCGTTTAACGCTTCGGTCACCGCATCACGTTCAGAGCTGTCATAGTCAGTGTCGTTTTCATACGACTCCAACATAGACATAATGCAGTCCCCGCCACGCAACAGCACATCAATAGTGTGACTATCTAACTGCCGCTTCCCTTCACGCGCTTCATCAAGCAGCGTTTCCATGTCATGGGTGAAATGACTGATATCATCGAGATTAAATGTCGCAGCCCCCCCTTTAATCGAGTGGGCAGCGCGGAATATGGTGTTAATTGATTCTAGGTCAGTGGTTTCAGGGTCGAGAGCCAATAGCTCTCGCTCCAGCACTTCCAGATTCTCGCGGCATTCTTCATAAAAAATACGCCGTAGCTGGTCCATGTCCATGGCCATAGAACCCTCCGTCGATGCGCCTTACAACACGCGCTGTAGTGTTTTCAGTAAGGTGTCTGGATTAAACGGCTTAACGATCCAGCCCGTCGCTCCGGCAGCTTTACCGGCCGACTTTTTCTCTGCTGATGTTTCGGTGGTCAGCATCAAGATGGGGGTGAATTTGTACTGCGGCACGCCCCGCACTTGTCGCACAAACTCCAACCCATCCATCACTGGCATATTGACGTCTGAAATAATGAGGTCGAATTTTTTGGTTTTCGCTTTACGCAATGCGTCTGCGCCATCGTTTGCCGTTTCAACTTGGTAACCGGCTTCTTTCAAGGTATGACTCACCATTTGCCGAATGGATACTGAATCATCTGCTGCAAGTATATTTGCCATCCTCTTACCCCATATCCATGTTTAACGATTGAGCTTTAGTAGCTCGACCATGCCTGCGGTTTGCGCCGCGCCATAAAGACTTTCAGACACGTTTTGCCATTGCAGTTGCTCTTGGGTCCGGACCAAGCAAAGTAATAACTGCAAGCCTGCCCCATCAATCCGATTGACGCTTCCCGCGTCTAGCGTGCACTGGTTTTCGTCGCCGATTTTGTTTGCGATTTCTTCTTTAATTGATTGAATCTCGGTGATATCCAATGACTCTCCAAGGGTAATATCCATCACAAGGCCGCTCTAACTATTTGTTTAAAAACATATGTTTTCTGTTTCGCTTTATAAGTGTAGCAACTATCGGCTAAATGACGGTTTTTTAGCCACACAAATACAAAGATAATGTTCATAAATATAGCCACCACAAGAAAGAAAGCTGGGCATGCAAGACAAAAAATACAGTCACTTAAACACTGGATGGGGCAACGAAAGAAAGGCGTATGAACAAACGCATTGCGTATGCTGGATTTGAAATTAGCGAGAATGCTCACACTTCGTACAAAACAGGGTGTAATCTGCAACGAATATTGTTTGTTAGGCGTTTGAGCTGAAATTTACTTTGACATTATGCAGTTAATACTATTAAATAGCGCTCCTTAGCCCGGATAGCTCAGTCGGTAGAGCAGGGGATTGAAAATCCCCGTGTCGGTGGTTCGATTCCGCCTCCGGGCACCATGTTTATGAGAATCCCTGCTCTCACAAGTGGGGATTTTTTATGCCGACACCGTGTCGGTGACCTTGCAGGCCGCACCTTACAGGCCGTAATGGATTCCGCCTCCGGGCACCATCTTTCGAAAAGATCCCTGCTCTCATGAGTGGGGATTTTTGTATCTATTTTTATCTCGCTATATCCACACTCACATTTATCGTCTGCCCATCTCACTTCATGTGGGTTTTCCTATCTAGCTAAGGAAAACGCCCGCCGAATCAATTAAAGTCGGCTATCTTTGTAATACATCAGTGGCAACATGATTGAGTGGGGATATCAGAGATATCAATAGTCTGTGTAGCACCCTACATTAAACCGCATACAGTACTGGTAGTATGGCGTAACACCACATTCATTCACGGACCGAACAGGCGCAAATCTCCTAGAGTGAGCATGGCAGCAGGTAGCATTAAGCTTTCGACCGAACGGCTACAAGCCGGTTTGTACATAAAACTCCCACTGAAGTGGCGTGATCACCCTTTTATGCTGAATCGTTTTCAAATTGAGAGCGATGCACAAGCCAAGGTGATTCGCTCGCTCCCGATTAGTTTCGTGTATTACTACCCAGATAAAAGCATTTCGACGCCTCTGCCTGCGCTTGCTGAGAAAACGGAAAATCCTGACGAGGTGGATCCCAACGCTATCCACCGTGAAAAAGAAGCCATGGAGCAAGAAAAGCAGAAGCGGATAGAAGAGCAACGCCGTTTTCGCGCCCGTATTCAGAAAGTACAGCAACACTACCAACGTTCCATGGCACAGCTTCGCGCTATCAACATGAAGGTGTCACAGCGCCCCCAAGCCGCCAATGAGGATGTGCGCATGCTGGTGGATAGCCTGATGGTTGTTGGCAGCGAAGCGAATGTCACCTTGCATTTAATGGACGATCCATCACTTGCGGAAGATATGTATGCGCACTCTTTGAATGTGGCTGTACTGGCCCTAATGCTCGCCAGAAGCCATGGTTACGACAATGATAAAATCCGCACGCTTTTAACCGGCGCCGTTCTTCACGATATTGGGACCAAAAAAGTTCCGTCGGCGATTATTCGTAAAAAAGAGCGCCTAACTGAACCGGAGATGAATTACTATCGCTTGCATGTTGCTTACGGCTCGGAGCTGATTACCGAGATGGATGAGTGTACGCCGAACGTGGAGAAGATCCTTACCCAGCACCATGAGTACGCCGATGGCAGTGGTTTTCCTGAGGGTCTTCAAGGGGATAAAATCGACGAGATGGCGCAAATCGTCAGCATGATGAACTTTTACGACCGGTTATGCCGCCCCCAATTTGGTGCGCCGGCACGCATGCCATTTGCCGCCCTATCTCATCTTTTTAAAGACAACAAAGACAAGTTCAACCCGCGATTACTGGCGCTGTTTGTCAAAATGATGGGCGTGTATCCACCTGGTACCGTGGTGAGGCTTTCAAGTGGTGAAACGGGAATGATCATATCGGTCAATAGTAGTGCTCTACTGAAACCCAACGTCATGCTCTACGACCCAGAAATTCCAGCAGATCAAGCGACCATTATTGATATGCGAGAGAGCGATCTAGAGATAGACACCGCCGTGCCTATCTCTAAGTTACCGCAGGAAATTAAAGATTATTTGAAACCGAGAACACGGATTTCCTACTTTATGGATGGGGATGGCTAGTGACTGGCCGACTCGACTTTTTCTATCTTGTCCGCAGCACGCTGTAATTCAACCACCAGATTGTCAATCAAACGGGTTTGTCCCAAGTAAGCCGCCACTAAGATAACGGCTTGACGACTGTCTTCTGTGACTTGGCCAAGGGTTGACGCATCACGGATATAAAACTCATCCGGTTGCAGGCCAGCGGCACGGAGTTGATCGTGCGCATCTTCAATCAGATCGTCCAAATCACGACGGCCATTACGCATTTGTGCACTCATCCAACGCATCGTTTTCGCGAGCACAGGCGCACGCTGACGCTCATCGACAGTCAGGTTGTTATTGCGAGAACTCATCGCCAGACCATCACTCTCACGCACGGTCGGCACACCGACAATCTCAATCGGCATCGCCATATCTGTGACCATTTTTCGGATCACAGCAAGTTGCTGGAAGTCTTTCTCGCCAAAGCACGCCACACTGGGCTGTACTAAGTTAAAGAGCTTAGTGACGACGGTCGCCACCCCACGAAAATGTCCGGGGCGCGATGCGCCTTCTAACATAGTAGAGAGCCCAGGGACGTCCACCGTGGTGTGCGTATCAAGCCCTTGCGGATAAAGCACCTCAGCACTCGGGGTGAAGACAAGATCGACGCCCTCTTCGCGTAATTGGGCTAAATCGTCTTCCAAGGTGCGTGGATAATTGGCCAGATCGTCTGCTCGGTCAAACTGCATCGGGTTCACAAAGATGCTTACCGCTACCACTTCACCAAGCTCACGCGCCTTACGCACCAGCGTTAAATGCCCTTGGTGTAAGTTACCCATTGTGGGTACAAACGCAATGCGTTTATCGGCTTTTCGCCACTGGCTAATCTGATCGCGCAGCGGCGCAACCTCAGAAATCACCTGCATACTCGGCCTCTCTATTTAAACGTATGTGCGGGACCCGGAAACTCGCCGCTTGCTACTTCTTTGACGTACTTAGCCACCGCTTCACGCGCGTCGCCAGTTTCCGCCAAATAGTTTTTTGAGAATTTAGGCATGTAATTGGCAGAGACACCGAGCATATCATGCATGACCAAAATTTGACCATCGGTGTCACCGCCCGCGCCAATCCCGATCACGGGGACTGACACGGTGTCAGTAATACGCTTGGCCAGTGAGGCGGGAACGCATTCCAGCAAGATGATCTGCGCGCCGGCTTTTTCTAGCGCGACCGCATCAGCGACCATTTGCTCGGCTTTATCTTCATCACGGCCTTGTACTTTAAAGCCACCAAAAATATTGACCGATTGCGGGGTGAGACCCAAGTGCGCACAAACCGGTACGGCGCGCTCGGTCAGCATTTTCACCGCATCCACCAGCCATGATCCGCCTTCAATTTTTACCATATTGGCGCCAGCTTTGATCAGCTCAGCAGCATTGGCGCAAGCTTGCTCCGGTGTGGCACAGCTCATAAATGGCATATCTGCCATCAGCAAGCTATTTGGGCTACCCGCACGCACGCAACGGGTGTGATAAGCCAGTTCTTCAACCGACACCGATAAGGTATCGCTCTTTCCTTGTAGAACCATTCCAAGCGAATCGCCTACAAGTAAAACAGGCACTTCCTGTTGCTCGAACAATTGGGCAAAACTCGCATCATAAGCCGTCAGTGATGCAAACTTTTGGCCCTGCTGCTTCCATGTCATCAGATCAGTGATTGTGATTTTTTTCATTATGTCTCCCAAAGCCTGAAACTGGGGCCCACCGATTAAGCGTGATCGCTAATACGGGTTAAACCATTACGATCGACGCGCGTCAGGCTCGCGGCGAGGGTGCTGCCGTCGGGCAAGCACAAGTCGGGGGCAATGTCGGCAAGTGGATAAAGCACGAATTCGCGCACTTTCATGCCGTAGTGTGGCACCGTCAGTCGCGGATGATCGATGACGCGATTGCCATAGAGCAAAATGTCGAGATCCAAGGTTCTTGGTCCCCAGCGTTCTGCTTTGCGTTCCCTGCCATAATCAAGCTCAATTGCTTGCGTTGCATCCAATAGTGTCAAAGGGTCAAGGTGGGTGTCCAGCGCAATCACCGCGTTAATATAATCCGGCTGATCCGCTGGCCCCATAGGTTTACTCGTGTAAAGCGGAGATGCCGCAACAAACTGACTTTGCGGCAATTGCTTTAAGGCAGCAATCGCTTGGTTCGCCTTTTCTATCGGGTTCCCCAAGTTACTACCAATGGCGATATACACACGATTCATGACGATGAATTCGATTGTGGTTTACGTCGTCGTGGCGCTTGCTTACGACGGCGAGGCTTACGAGTGTTACTGACTTTATTAATGGCGCGGACCATTTTCTGTCGGCCACCTTGGTCGGCACGTTGGAAATCGCGCCACCATGCACCAAGCACCTCAGTATCTCCGCCTTCAACCGCACCACGCATTTCTAACAAATCAAATGCCGCACGGAATTTGGATTCGTCAAGCAATTTAAAGGCGCGAGCCCCTGTGCGACGCGTCATGCGCATTTGCAGTTGCCAGATTTCTCGTACCATTGCCGTGAAACGTCGCGGAATCGCCACAGTTTTCACTTGCTCGTCAAGGATGTCGTTAGCGGCCACCATAAAGGCATCGTAATAACTTAAGCCACTTTCGAAAGTCATCTCCTCAGCACGTGTTACCACGGGATACCAAAGCATGGCCGCAAACAAAAAGGCCGGGTTAATCCGTTGACTGTTGGCGATCCGTTTATCCGTGGAGCTTAAGACCTGCTCAAGCATTTGTTCGGTTTGACTGGTGTGCTCTTCGGTAAAGTGCGCCGCAACCGCAGGGAAAAGCTGTTCGAAGAGATGATACTCTCGCAACATTTTATAGGTTGCCAAGCCTTGACCTGCTTGTAACAGTTTCAGACTTTCTTCAAACATGCGCGCCGACGGGATTTCTTGTAGCAACGGGGCCAAGGTTTCAATCGGTGCTGCGGTAGCTGGATTGATGGTCATATCGAGCTTGACGGCAAAGCGTACCGCTCGCAACATCCGCACCGGATCTTCGCGATAGCGCGTTTCAGGATCACCAATCAAACGAATAATTCGATTGTTCAGGTCGTCCACACCACCGGCGTAATCACGAATCGAAAAATCAGCGATGTTGTAATACAGCGCGTTAACGGTGAAATCGCGACGTTGTGCATCTTCATCAATGCTGCCATAGACATTGTCTCTTAGCAGCATGCCGTCTTCTGAACGCGCCGTGTGCTTACTTTTCTTTGGATCAGTGTGATGACCTCGAAAGGTCGCCACTTCAATCACATCGCGGCCGAACAGAATATGGGCAAGACGAAATCGCCGTCCGACAAGGCGGCAGTTTCGGAATAACTTACGCACTTCATCTGGCGTGGCATTGGTGGCGATATCAAAGTCTTTGGGGTCACGCCCCAAGAGTAAATCACGCACACCGCCACCGACGAGGTACGCCTCATAGCCCGCTTTATGCAGGCGATAGAGCACTTTCAGCGCATTTTCGCTGATACCTTTTCGCGAAATGCCATGTGCTTTGCGGGGGATAACTTCCAACTTAAGATCCTCTATTGCTCGTGATTTATTATCACGATTCAGAACCTTACGGCAAAAGCTGGTCACTCGATTAAAGATAGCTCACCTCGTCATTTACAGTTCGGGCCATGAAACAGCGGCATATAATATATCAGGGTGGGAAATTTTAGAATGCTGTCTTTACCTCTGTTTCCCGTGGCAGGGTGGCTATTGACCATCTTTTTACCGCTTCTGCCAATAATTCTCCCGGTTTCGCCGAGCGCCAATCTGGAGAAAATGGCATTCCCAAAAACGCTAATGCGGCGAGTAACGCTGGCATTGGGTCGGCGCGATTAATCGCGGGAGCATGATTCTGCTTAGATAACTTGTTCCCATCGGCATTGACTGCCAAGGGCAAGTGTAGATAGCGTGGTGCCACCTTACCCAGCTTTTGATACAAGGCAATATGACGCCCTGTGGGCATAATTAAATCCGCGCCGCGCACCACATCAGTAATGCCTTGGTCAATATCATCCAAGACCACCGCGAGATTATAGGCATACAGACCATCACGCCGTTTGATAATAAAGTCTTCACTGGCAAGTGCCGCATCCATGTCTAGCGTACCGTGAAGCCGGTCCTCAAAAGCGAGAATCGCAGCCGGACTTTTCAAGCGTACCGCCGCTTGCTCTGGCCCCTGATGCTTTTCTCGGCATGTCCCTAAATAGATCCCACCTGCCGCTTTAATTTGTTTACGTGTGCACGTGCAATAGTACGCCTCGCCCGAGGCTAACCACGCATCAATCTGCGCTTGGTAATCAAGCAAGTGATCACTTTGATACCGCACCGCACCATCCCAATGCAGTCCATAGGCTTCGAGTGTTTGCAAAATATCACTCGCCGCCCCTGCAACCTCTCGCGGCGGATCAATATCTTCGATTCTCACCAGCCATTGTCCATCGTGAGCGCGTGCATCTAAGTAGGAGCCTAATGCCGCGACCAAAGAGCCAAAATGCAAAGGACCAGACGGTGAAGGCGCAAAGCGGCCAATATAGTGCGTGTGCGAGGTCATGATAAGCGGGCAATCAAGGGCATAAGCCTGGTGGCAACAAGGAATAGCGCAAATTGTACGGGGATATAGCCTGAACACAAGCATACCAAGACACAAAAAGGGAGCCGAAGCTCCCTTTTATCCAATTGAGTATACCGCCAATTCACTGCATTGGCTGTCGGGGCAATTAGCCCGCCATTTGCTTTTCTTTAAGCTCAGCAAGCGTTTTGCAGTCGATACATAGCTCGGCGGTCGGACGCGCTTCAAGGCGACGAATACCGATTTCCACACCGCACGAGTCACAAAAACCGAAGTCATCGTCTTCAATGCGTTGTAGGGTTTTGTCGATTTTTTTGATCAACTTGCGCTCACGATCGCGGTTACGCAGCTCCAAACTGAACTCCTCTTCCTGCGCCGCTCGGTCAACAGGATCGGGAAAGTTTGCCGCTTCGTCTTTCATATGGTTAACCGTACGATCGACTTCTTCCCTGAGCTGATTACGCCACGCGTTGAGGATTTTACGGAAATGCTCGAGCTGTGGCTCGCCCATATATTCCTCACCAGGCTTCTCCTGGTATGGCTCTAATCCGGCAATGGCCAGGATGCCCAGCGATTTCTTTTCTTTGCTTTCTGGCATTCAGCTTCTCCTAAAAACACCTTGACATGACCCGTGTCAGTCAAATGAGGGCGCTATCTATATCAGAAAGCCTATAGGGTGGCAATCTTTGATTTACGCCCTGCTACGCCCAGTGTGAACATGTCTACACTTTTGCTGTATTCGCAACAAAAGGTACGGAATTAACCAGTATTAGCTCACTTGGCGACAACTCAGCTTGGTAACAAATTACTTCCACACCCGCCGCCACCGCGTCATTTAATAACTGATTATAGTCCGCGTCGATATGGGGGGCACCGGTGACTTTTTCAATCCCTGAATGCAAAACAGCAAACAGTAATACGGCACGATGGCCTTGTTCGACCATTGAAATCAGTTCACGCAGATGCTTTTGCCCTCGGGTTGATACCGCATCTGGGAAGGCTCCCCAGCCATCCTCCTCTAATAAGGTGACACTCTTTACTTCTATATAGCAGTCCGTTTTGTCATCGTCACGTAATAGAAGGTCTATGCGACTGTTTTCGCTGCCATAGCGTACTTCTGTCTGTAATTGTGTATAGCCGGCTAGTTCAGGAATACGCCCAGCCTCAATCGCCTCAACCACTAAGGTGTTAGCGCGGGCCGTATTGACACAAATCCAGTGGCCTTGCTGAGTGTAATTGAGCTCCCAGCTATGCGGATATTTACGCTTTGCATTGTCCGACGTGGAGTACCACACGGTATCGCCGGGAGTTGCACACCCCGTCATAGCGCCTGTATTGGCACAATGCATCGTCAAGGTATCGCCATTGGCCAGCGTGACATCGGTTAAAAAGCGTTTATAACGGCGCACTAAGGTCGCCGACTGGAGTGGTGGTGAAAACAGCATGCTCAATTCCTGCTAGTAAGATCAAACGCGTGTAAGCATTGGTATAAGGCTCTCCCCTCACTATCACGCTGACCATGTGTGGCTGGATGAGAAGGCGAAGCGTAGAGACCAAAGCGTTGGCAAGTAAATGTTAGCGACGGTAGCGGCGGTCCGTCCAAACCTTGAACGGTTTTAACCCCTCGACGTAACGTGATGTGAGGAGTAAACGCATGACTATCACGCTGTGCTGGCCAAGCTGCTAACTGGCTTAAGCGATGGGCCAGATCGCACAACATAGCGGGCGGCGTCGCGACGGTGGCACAAGCGATGTTTGGCCCTGACCAGACGGCTAATTGTGATAATGTCAGGGAGAATGAGGAGAGACGAATAGCGTTGGCCTCTTCACACAACGCTGGTAACACCGCCTCCGGCACGTCCCCTAAAAACGCTAGCGTGAGGTGCAAGTTGGCGTCAGGCACGGCGCGCCCTTCCCCCGATAGCTGATTTTTATAGTCAGCCAGCGCCTCTCTGGCAGCAAGGTTCACGCTCTCATTCAAGCCCAGCGCGAAAAATACTCGCATGGGGTCTCCTTTTGCGTCTGGTTCGTTAAAATAGCTGCTTTGATTCTGACACAAAGGGCAAACGCTTGTCTCAGCTTCCGATTGATGCCGTGATTCCGCCGTTAATTGACGGCTTGCGCCAGTATCCACAAATCATTTTGTCGGCACCACCGGGCGCCGGTAAGTCAACGCGCCTGCCACTCGCACTGCTCGAACGCACCGCCTTAACCGGCAAAATCCTACTCCTTGAACCAAGACGTTTAGCTGCGCGAAACATCGCTGCTTTTTTAGCGCAACAGTTAAATGAACCAGTTGGACAAACCGTGGGGCTGAGAATGCGTGGCCACACACAAGTCAGTGCCAACACCCGCTTAGAAGTAGTTACCGAAGGTGTCCTGACGCGCTTACTGCAACAAGACCCCATGCTGGAAGACGTAAGCCTGATCCTGTTCGATGAGTTTCACGAGCGCAGTTTACACGCCGATCTAGCGCTGGCCCTAAGCCTCGACAGCCAAGCGGGCCTGCGCGAAGACTTACGTTTAATTGTGATGTCAGCGACCTTAGACAATCACGCCTTATGTCAATGTCTGCCTGACGCATTGGTACTCGCTACCGAAGGGCGCAGCTTTCCAATTCACTATCACTATCAGCCAATCGCTCGCCGTGACCAGTGGGAAAGTGCGGTCGCACGCGCTAGTCTCGACTTTATCCGACAACACTCAGGCTCGGCACTGATGTTTTTGCCCGGGATGCAGGCAATACGCCGCGTCCATCAAGCGCTACAAAACACGCTCCCCGACGACATGGATTTACATCTGCTTCACGGTAGCCTCGACTTTTCAGCGCAGCAAGCGGCTATCGCACCTGCACCCAAGGGAAGGAGAAAGTTGGTACTGACCACCAATATTGCAGAAACCAGTTTGACGATTGATGGGGTCCAGCTGGTCATTGATACGGGTCTTGAACGTTTGGTGACCCACCACGCGCAGACGGGTATCGATAAGCTCGTCACTCGGCATATTGCGCGCAGCTCTGCAGTACAGCGCGCAGGACGGGCCGGACGACTCAGCGAGGGACATTGCTTACGTCTTTATAGTGAGGAGCAATTCCAGCGCCTGCCAGCGGCCCCTGATGCACCGATTCTGCGCGAAGACTTAACCGACTTGGCGCTTAATGTGATCCAATGGGGCTGTGACGTCCAAGATTTACACTGGCTTGACGCGCCCCCCGCGAAACATTGGCAAGCTGCCTGCCAAAGGCTGACACAATTGGGCCTAACGGATACACGACAGACATTCACCGCGCTCGGGCAACGGGCTAGCCAATTGGCCGCCCAACCTCGCGCTGCAGCGATGCTCGCACGCGTGGAAACGGCCGCCACATCGGTGCAATCGACCGCTTGCTGGTTAGCCGCTTGGGTGGATAAACCGGTCAGAGGAAACGGATCATTATCGCTTATCGATCAGGTCCGCGCCGCGATGTCATCGCGAGAGCATCAATCACGGGCCAAGTCGCTGGCTCACGCACTTGGCATCCGTTTGACCCACTCGCTCGATGAGCAGGCATTGCCGTTATTGGCCGCTTTCGTTTGGCCAGATCGCATTGCGCAATCACGTGGGCAATCGGGGCGCTTTGTGATGGCAAATGGTCACGGCGTCACACTCGACAGCCAAGATCCCCAGAGCCATGCCGACACGCTGGTGATCTGTGATGTAATGGCCAGTGAGCGTAGCGATAGCCGGGCCTACTGCGCCATTGCGTTATCCCTGACGACCTTGAGTGAGGCTCGTCCCGATCTGTTTACACACCGAGAAGTGATCGCGTGGGATGAACAGCGTGGCACGCTACGTGCAGAAAAACAGCAGTGTTTGGGGGAGCTGGTGCTTAACCGCCAACCGCTTGATACGCTTACCGCGGAGCAGAAAGTGCAAGGGTTGCTTGATGCGGTTCGTCAAAAAGGCCTTCAGGCATTGAATTGGCAGCCAGAAAGTCAGTCCTTACTCACACGGGCGCGCTGCGCAAAGGCGTGGGGACTCGACATTAGGTTACCGCCTTTAAGCGATGCGGACTTGCTTAACACCCTCGATACATGGCTTGCGCCGTTTATGCACGGCCTATCGCGTTGGCAAGCACTTAAACAGTTAGATCTAAAACCAGTACTCGAAGCTTGGTTTGGGTATGAGACGACGCAACAGCTTAACGCCGCCTTACCCACTCACCTAACGGTGCCGACTGGCTCTCGCTATCGATTACGCTACGAGTCTAACAAGGCACCGGTTTTGGCGGTGAAGATGCAAGAGATGTACGGACAAGCGCAAACACCGACGCTTGCCAATGGTAAGGTAGCGGTCCAGCTAGAACTCTTGTCCCCTGCCGGACGACCGTTACAAATAACCCAAGACTTAGCGGGCTTTTGGCAAGGGGCCTATAAAGAGGTGCAAAAAGAAATGAAGGGACGCTACCCTAAACACCTTTGGCCGGATGACCCAGCCAATCATGTGCCCACACGCAAAACGAAACGCCATTTTAACCAGAGTTAACCGATTGTATGGCTAATAAAAAAACACGCACTAGCACTAAGAAACGCACCGCGCCGACCCGTCGCACTAAAAAGGCGACCGCCAAGCCAAGCTGGACCAAGCGCTTGCTTGCCTTCGGCTTTAAATGCAGTTTGGTCGGTATAGCGGCTATCGTTATCCTCGGTATTTACTTAGATGGCAAAATCCAAGACAAGTTTAATGGTCAAATTTGGCAGCTCCCGGGCGTTGTCTATGGCCGTGTGATTAGCCTGTCACCGGGGAGCGATTTTTCCTTGGTTCAGTTGCGCCAGCAGCTAGATGCACTCAACTACCAAAAAGTGCGTACCCCCAAGCGCCCCGGTGAATACTCAGCGTCGCAGACACGGTTAGAAATCATCCGCCGTCCGTTCGACTTTGAAGACGGTCCGGCCACCGCTCGGCACGCCATGCTAAGCTTTAACGGCAACCAAGTGACCAAAATCACCGAGGTAAGCAGCAACCAACCGCTAGGGCTGTTGCGTATCGAACCCAAGTTATTGGGGATGATGGAGTCTGGGATCCACGAACAGCGTTTATTTTTACCCCGGGAGCGCTTTCCTGAATTTCTGGTAGAAGCCCTGATCACAACCGAAGACCGCGACTTTTACCACCACGAGGGGGTCTCTCCAACGGGGATATTGCGAGCCTTGGTGGCCAATATTCGTGCAGGTCGCACTGTACAAGGTGGCTCAACCCTCACCCAACAGCTCGCCAAAAACCTGTTCCTAACCCGTGACCGCACCTTGTGGCGAAAAGTCCAAGAGGCCTACATGGCACTGTTGCTCGATTTTCGCTACAGCAAAGACAAAATCCTCGAGGCTTACCTCAATGAAGTGTATCTCGGTCAAAACCGCGGTGAACCTGTGCATGGATTTCCATTGGGCGCCAGACTCTACTTTGGACGTCCCATCAACGAGCTGCGCGTTGACCAACTTGCGTTGTTGGTTGGCATGGTCAAGGGGCCGTCTTATTACAACCCGTTCCGTCATCCCGAGCGCGCGAAAACTCGTCGCGATCTCGTTTTACGGTTAATGATGGAGCAAAACCTACTCACCAGCGCAGACTGTGATGCGGCCGCCAGCCGCCCGCTAGATATTCAAAACACGCCCTCGCTGGCACGCCCCCAACCGGCTTACTTTGATCAGCTCAAAGAAGAAATTCGTCAAAAGGTCGGCGACAAATACGCTGCTGGTGCTGGCCTGCGCATATTCACCACCCTCGATCCTGTCTCTCAACAGGCCATCGAACGAGCGGTGACCACTAAGGTCAAAGCATTAAAACGACGGGCCGGTAACCAACTGGAAGCCGCAGCAGTGATTGCCGACCGTCGCAGTGGCGAAGTTCGCGCCATGGTCGGCGGCGCAAAGCCCGGTTTCGCCGGATTTAACCGCGCCCTGAACGCAAAACGCCCAATTGGGTCATTGGCCAAACCGGCGGTGTATCTTGCGGCATTAAGCCATCCGACCCGTTTTCAGCTTAACAGCGACATTGACGACAAACCCATTCGTCTTGAGGGCAGTCAAGGCAGCAGTTGGCAACCGCGGAACTATGACCGTCAATACCGAGGCAGTGTGTCTTTGCTCACGGCACTGGCCAAGTCGTATAACGTGCCCACGGTGAATCTCGGCATGCAACTGGGATTAGGTGAAGTGATTGACACCTTTGGCAAGCTGGGCGCGAATACCGATGCCATTCCACGTGTGCCATCCGTGCTGCTTGGTACATTTAGCATGAGTCCATTTGATGTTACTCAGATGTATCAAACCCTCGGCAGTGCTGGTCAGCGCGCGCCTCTCACCGCACTGCGGGCTGTGACCACCAAAGAAGGCCATAGTCTTTATCGCAACTGGCCCAAAGCGGAGCGTGTGGTACCAGAGCAAGCCGGTTGGTTAACCTTATATGCGATGAAACAAGTCGTTCAACAAGGAACGGGCCGCTACTTGCAGCAACATCATGGCCAGTTTGCGCTCGCCGGTAAGACAGGTACAACCGACGACAACCGTGATAGCTGGTTTGTTGGCATGGATGATAAGGAAGTCACCACTATTTGGTTGGGCCGCGATGACAACCAATCAACGGGACTGACCGGTGCATCAGGGGCGTTGCGTGTCTATGACGATTACCTCACGCGCCGCGGTGCGAGCAACCTCAGCGTCGCGTGGCCTGCACAAGTCACCACCGTCACGGTGCAGCATAACGCGAGTCGCTATCAACTGGACTGTTACGGTAACCAAAAACTCCCTATGTGGGATCCGAGTGGTGAGTTGGCGAAACGGTGTGATAAACCAGACCCAGTCGGATGGCTGAAAGGCTTGTTTAACTAAACCAAAAAGCCCCAGTTTGAATAGCTGGGGCTTTTTTAACGATCAATCAGATAGCTTCATCTTAGCCATGATTAACCCTCGCTTAGCTGCGCAATCCGGTGCCTCGAGAAATTAATCCCCATGCCAAGGCATACAGCCCCGCAATAAACAGCAGTAAGACGCCAAACGAGGTGGTAATCCCCACATCCGAGACACCCAAAAAGCCGTAACGGAAGGCGTTAACCATATACACAATAGGGTTCAGTTTGGACACGCCCTGCCAAAACTCTGGTAACAGTGATAGCGAGTAAAAGACCCCGCCTAAATAGGTCAATGGCGTGAGGACAAAGGTTGGGATTAAGCTTATATCGTCGAAGGTTTTGGCGAAGATCGCATTGATTAATCCCCCCAGCGCAAACACCGCCGACGTCAGTACCACGGTCGTAATAACAATCAGAGGGTGCGCGATTTGCAAGTCGACAAAAAAGAGCGACGTCATGGTCACCAAGGCCCCCACAGCCAAGCCGCGACACATGCCACCACCAATGTAGCCGGCAATGATCACATAGTTTGGAATCGGCGCGACCAACAACTCCTCAATATTATGTTGGAACTTGGCACTAAAGAAGGACGATGCCACATTCGAGTAAGAGTTGGTGATCACCGACATCATGATAAGCCCGGGCACGATGTACTCCATGTAAGTGAAGCCTTCCATCTCACCAATTCGAGAGCCAATCAGGTTACCGAAAATAATAAAATAGAGGCTCATGGTAATCGCTGGCGGCACCAAGGTCTGTACCCAAATACGCGTAAAGCGGACCACTTCTTTGTGGATAAGGGTACGAAAAGCGACCCAATACAAGGCATTCATGCGTGGCCCTCCCCGTTTTGCTGAATCAAGGTGACAAACAACTCCTCAAGACGATTCGCCTTGTTTCGCATCGACAGCACTTGCACACCTTGTTGCGACAACTGTTCAAATACCGGCGTCAGCCCGACTGATTTATTCACCTCCACTTCAAGGGTGTTAGAGTCGGTTTTTTGCCAATTCACGCCCTCTAAGGTGCTGAGCTTATGTCCAGGCTGCAAATCAAGAATGAAGGTTTCCGCGTCCAACTTGGCAAGCAGTGCTTTCATGGACGTGTCTTCCACCAGCTCACCCCGATTGATGATACCGATGTTTCGACACAGCATCTCCGCTTCTTCGAGATAGTGGGTGGTCAAAATAATGGTGATCCCTTGGCGGTTTATCTCACTGAGAAAGTCCCACATCGAGCGACGCAGTTCGATATCCACCCCAGCTGTCGGCTCGTCCAAGATCAATAGGCGAGGCTCGTGCATTAACGCGCGGGCGATCATCAAACGACGCTTCATCCCACCCGATAAGTTCCGTGCCGGCTCATGGCGTTTATCCCACAAGTCGAGCTGAGAGAGGTATTTTTTCGCACGCTCTTTGGCCTGAGCACGCGGCACACCGTAGTATCCAGCTTGGTTCACCACAATCTGCTGCACTTTTTCAAACTGGTTAAAGTTAAACTCTTGCGGCACAAGGCCAATTTGCTTTTTGGCTTCCACCTTTTGCGTGTCTAAGTCGTAGCCAAAAATGCTCACCTGACCTTGGGTCTTGTTGACCAGTGAGCTCAAGATGCCAATGGTGGTCGATTTTCCCGCCCCATTAGGCCCCAATAGCGCATAAAAATCGCCCTCCTCCACGGAGAGCGATACCCCTTTAAGCGCCTTGACATTGGACCCGTACGTTTTCACCAGGTCCTTAATTTCGATTGCTTTCATAAGCTCCCGTTACGTTTAAGCCATGACTTCGGTCACTTTGTGCGCGGCGCGTAATGCGTCATAACGGCTATCAAAGGTGTGATCGTCAGTGAGCCAATTTTTTACATGCAAGCGCTCCAATTGGTCCCGTGTTTTTTGGTGGGGACAGAGCAAAAAGACTTGGCAATTGACGTCTAACGCATCTTTGATGGCATTTTCCAGCGCGAGACCGACAGTCATATCAATCATGGGCACGTCGCTAAGGTCGAGGATCATGACATCAAATTCCTCAATTTTGCTATGTTGACGTGCAATCGCTTTTGAGACACTGAATATCATTGGGCCTGAGAGGTAGAAAAACAACACTTTTCCGTTCGCGCTGTCTAATAAGGCACGCTCCATATCGTTAAGCGGTACATCGTCCTCATCAGCATCACTGATCGCTTTCACCTGCTTTTCTTGCTCTCGGCTCAGGTGTTCAATCGCGATAATATTGGCGATAAACACCCCAACGCCAACTGCGACAATCAAGTCCACCAGGACGGTCAGCACCATCACACCATACATGATCACGGTTTGATGCAAACTGACTTTATGCGCACGCTGAATGAAGGTGCGGTCGAGAATATTAAAACCGACATAAATAGCGATACCCGCCAATACCGCCATCGGAATGGGCTCGGTCAGAAAGCCGGCGACTAAGATGACCGCCGCGAGCAAGAGTGCACGGATAATGGCCGACAACGGAGAGCGTCCCCCCACCTGCACATTGACGACCGTCCCCATGGTACCGCCAGCCCCTGGTAACGCGCCGAATAACCCAGCAACCATATTCGCTAACCCTTGGCCGCGTAACTCTTTGTCCGAGTCATGTTCCTCGCGAGTGAGTGAATCGGCAATCACCGCTGACAATAAGGTATCAATACAGCCTAAGGTCCCGAGAACCAAGGCATCGACCATCATGGTGGTGAGCATTTCACTGTTAAATTGAGGCAACACCAAGGTTGGCAGCCCGGTTGGGATCTCACCAATCCGGCGAATCGCCGCCAAATCAAACCATGCAATCGACAGTAAGGTGACCACAACGAGCGCAACCAGCTGCACCGGCATATAGCGCCGATAACGCTGTGGAAAGGAGAACAAAATACCCAATGTCACCAGTCCCAACAGTAATTCGCTTTGCTGAGTGTGAGCGATCAGATCGGGAAGACTTTTGAGCGTGCCTAACACCCCGCCATCAGGCGTGGCTTGGCCCAGTAAGGGTGGCAGTTGGAGAATAATCAGGATAACGCCAATCCCCGACATAAAACCGGAGATCACGCTGTAGGGCATTAAGGTCACGTACTTGCCCAGCTTGAGCGTTCCCAATATCACTTGGAACAGGCCCGCCATCATCACCACGGTAAAGCCCATTGCCATGCCGCCCTCAGGATAGCGCGACACCATGGTAGTGAGCACCGCGGTCATAATCACCGTCATCGGCCCAGTTGGCTCAGAGATAAGCGTTGAAGAGCCACCAAATAAAGCAGCAAACAAGCCCACTAAAATGGCGCCCCACATTCCGGCTTCCGCCCCCGCCCCTGACGCTACCCCGAACGCCAGCGAGAGGGGCAAAGAGATAACCGCCGTGGTGACGCCCCCAAACAGGTCCCCTTTGAGGGTCCAGTTTTTGAATCGTTCGAATTTCAAAACCTTTGATCCTTTCAAGTCGTATGCAGTTTCACGGCCATGACGGCTTTACTCACTGGCACGGGACTCACCCGGTGCGCGGGCGCCAGTATATAGGAATGTGTGTAAGATCAAATCAGGTAGGAAAACACGTGGTCAAGTTTCAAGCAAATGATTCGAAATGCGTAGAAATGTGGCAAATTTAAAATAAAAGCGTTGTAAAATAAGGTTTGCCAAAAACTTAGCATCGCTAAAGAATCGCGAAAAGCGCGACATCACCCGCAAGGTCACGTCGCGCTATAAGGTTATGGCATCACTTCAACTAATCGGTTGGCCGCTTCAAGCGCCGGCTTACGTGTGGTGAAAATGTGTGCATCACGGACCCAATCACCTATGTGTAAGCGCTGCAATTGCTCACGCGTTTCGTCATGCGGGCATAGTAAAAACACCGTACAGTTCGCTTCTCGTGCATCTTTAATCGCGTTTTCGAGCGCCAGCCCAACGGTCATATCCAGCATAGGCACATCACTTAAGTCCAAAATCATCACACGGAACTCATTGATATGCGCATGTTGACGCGCAATGGCTTTAGAAACGCTGAAAATCATGGGCCCGGATAAATAGAAGAACAGTACTTGTCCATTACTGGCATCTAAAAGGGCACGCTCCTCATCATTCAGCGGTACCTCGTCATCCTCGGCATCACTGATTGCGCGCACTTGTTTCGCTTGCTCGCGACTGAGTCGTTCTATTACCAGTAAGTTAGCGATAAAGACCCCTAATCCCACCGCCACGATTAAGTCAACGAACACAGTCAGTGCCATCACGCCATACATGATCCCCGTCTGCTGCAAACTGATTTTGTGGGCGCGATGCAAAAAGCTCCAATCTAAGATATTAAAGCCAACATACAAGGCGATGCCCGCCAATACTGCCATCGGGATGGGCGCGGTCAACGCGCCGGCCACCAACACCACCGCAGCCAGAATAAGCGCCCGCAAAATGCCCGATAGCGGCGAACGCGCCCCCACTTGGACATTGACTACAGTGCCCATGGTAGCCCCTGCGCCGGGCAAGGCGCCAAATAGCCCTGCGATCATATTGGCAATGCCTTGTCCGCGCAGCTCACGATCCGAGTCATGCTCTTGTCTGGTCAGCGAGTCCGCAATCACGGCGGTTAACAGGGTATCAATACAGCCGAGCGTCCCGAGTACCAGTGCATCAATGACCATGGCGGTAAAATGCTCGGGGGTGATATGAGGGATCACGAGCGACGGCAGGCCGGTTGGGATCTCACCAATTCGACGAATGCTGTCCGTATCAAAGAGTACCACCGACACCAAGGTAATACTGACAAGTGCCACCAGTTGCGCGGGAATGAAACGGCGGTACTTAGCGGGAAAGTAAAACAAAATCCCCAGCGTGAGCGCGCCGAGAAAGACTTCTTTAATGTCGGCATTAACCAGTAAATCCGGCAAGGCTTTTAAGGTACCGAGGACACCACCCGATGGCGCAGCTTGCCCTAATAACGGCGCAAGTTGGAGCAGAATCAATATCACGCCAATACCCGACATAAACCCAGAAACAACACTGTAGGGCATTAAGGTCACGTACTTACCCAAGCGCAAACTGCCAATCAGTACTTGGAACGCGCCGGCCATCATCACCACGGTAAAGCCCATTGCCAAGCCGCCTTCCGGGTAGCGCGCCATCATGGCAGTTAATACCGCCGTCATGATCACCGTCATCGGGCCGGTCGGCTCTGAGATCAGGGTGGACGAGCCACCAAACAGCGATGCAAAAAGCCCAACTAAGATGGCTCCCCAAAGTCCAGCTTCTGCACCGGCGCCTGAGGCGACACCAAAGGCTAACGCCAAAGGCAATGAAATAATAGCAGTCGTCACGCCGCCGAATAGATCGCCCTTTAATGACAGTTGTGCAAATCGTCCTTTATCAAACACGCACTACCTCTACTGCGGTTAAGATCATCATGGAGCGGACAGTATACGAATTTTCTCGCATTAACCTATCCGAGCAGTCGATCGCACCGTTAACAGCGTGATCCCTCGAGCGTCATAAATGTAAAAAGATGTGAATATTGATCTCAGTATATTTCACGGCGTAACAGTGAGGTATAGTGGCAATTGATATGTTTGCCAAAAGACACGTTGCCCATGGCCAAAATCAAAGCTTTATTTGCTAACAACAAAGCATGGTCGCAAGATATTCGCGACAGTAACCCCCAGTTTTTTGCCAACTTGGCCCAAGAACAACATCCTGAATACCTCTGGATTGGCTGTGCTGATAGCCGCGTACCCGCCGAGCGCCTGACAGGATTAGACTCGGGTGAGTTGTTTGTTCACCGCAATGTCGCCAATCAAGTGATTCACACCGATCTCAATTGTTTATCCGTGGTGCAGTACGCCGTCGATGTCCTACAGATCAAGCACATTATTGTCTGTGGGCATTATGGATGTGGCGGTGTCCACGCGGCTATTGATAACCCAGAGCTTGGTCTGATCAATAACTGGTTACTCCATATTCGCGATTTGTACCTCAAACACAAACATTATCTCGGCTGCCTGCCACCCCAAGAACGCGGTAATCGCCTGTGCGAAATTAATGTGGCTGAGCAAGTGTATCATTTGGGCAATTCCACCATTTTGCGTGCGGCCTGGGAGCGCGGCCAAGACGTGAAAGTACATGGTTGGTTCTACAACACCACCGACGGTATTTTGCGCGATTTAGGCATGACCGCAGATAGCCGCGAGTCGCTGGAAGTGAACTACCAAGCGGCGATGAGTCATCTAGTGCCCGACTCTGCCGCGCCGGTTTGTTGTGAGAATTGACACAGTGCTGACACAGTCACACTTGTGATCGCGACTTAATCGTCGTACAACACCGCCATGACTCCGATCGCGCACGCTTCATCATCAACAATGCACCGCTCTCCGCTCACCATGTGGCTGATGGCGGGCATGATGCTGTTTGCGGTGCTGGTCAATGTGGCAGCGCAAGCACAGGTTTCACCGTTTCGCTCCAGCAGCCAAGTCCATGCCCTTCAGCAAACTCCGGCGCTCGTTTCTACCGCGAGAGCCAGTGTTGCCTTGCCTGCGGCATTGCCTGATGACGATACCCAACCGCCACATTTAGTCGCGATTCTTCCTCCCCCGCACATTCGCCTTGCTTGGCACCTGATTGCCTTTTTGTGCGCACTTGGGGTGTGCCTGCCACGCCAGTATCTTGCTTTTTCGCTCCCCCGTCTTGGTGGCTGGCGAGAACACAACCTGCAATATCGCTTTATTCATTCGCGTTAATCGTTCGCTTTCCTAAAGGCCGTCGCGCCTTTCCCCCAATCACAATATCGAGCTGGCGCTTGGTATTAGGTTTTGCTGTGCGTGATGCACAGCCAAGGAGAACGAATGAATAAATTATCCCCCGTTAATCGCTATTCTTTATGGCACTACGCCGCATTAGTCCTGATGTTGATCGTCCTGACCGTGCAGGCGTTACCAAGCTTTTTTGGCGACCACCCAGTGGTGAGCGTGTCGCATCACTCCCATCAGGGACTACAAAACTGGCTTAAAGCCCATCCTGAGGCCGTGAGTGAAGTGCGTTATGACTCGCAAGGGACGGTTACCTTAATCACGCCCGATATTAGCCAGCAACAGAACGTACAACAGCAATTAAAAGGCACTCTAGGACCCGACGCGGAAATCACCCTCGATTATTTATCCGCAGCACCCACATGGCTGTCGCGCCTCGGCGCCGAGCCGGTAAAACTTGGGCTCGATCTACGCGGCGGTGTGCAATTGTTGCTTTGGGTTGATACCGACCAAGCACTCGCTCATCAAGCCGAGGCGTTAGTGCAAGGCCTCAACCTTTGGTTAGACAGTCAGCACTTACCCGCTAACGCCACGGTCAACACCAAAGATAACACCACGGTGCAATTGCCGATGCTCAGTGCCAGCGATCGCAGCAAAGCCAGCGCTTGGTTTACCGAGCATTATCCGCAATGGCGATTCAATAGCGCCGCAAATGGCTGGCAGATGACAGATACCGAGCAAGACGCGATGAGTCATCAAGCTGTGCGTCAGAATATCGATATTCTGCGCAAACGTATCGACGCTTTAGGCGTGGCTGAGGCGAGTGTACAACGTCAGGGTAAAGACTACATTCGTATCGAACTGCCCGGGGTGCACGATCCTAAGCAAGCCAAAAATGTCATTGGCGCGACAGCCTCACTCGCGTTCTATGCCCTCGATGCCACAAGCCCGAAACGCCTGTATGACGCACAGCACAATGTGGTGCCGTTAGCACGTCACGCCATTTTGGGTGGGGAACACATTATTGATGCGCGTACCAGCGTTGATGAAATGCGTCGTCCACAAGTTGATATTCGCTTGGATGGCCCCGGTGGCGAGACCATGTTGGCCTTTACCCGACGTCACTTGGGCGATCCCATGGCCACTGTGTACCGTGAGTATCAAGCCAATGAGCAGGGTGATCTGGTTGCCAATGAACGGGTGATCAACGTCGCGACAATTCAAAGTGCGCTCAGCGATCGATTCCGGATCACGGGCCTGTCGAGCCCAGAAGAAGCCCGTAACCTCTCGATGTTGCTGCGCGCTGGCGCACTCACCGCGCCAATTAAAATCGTCGAAGAACGCGCGATTGGTCCGACCTTGGGCGCCGATAATATCAAGGCAGGATTTTCTGCACTGGCCGTTGGCATGATAGGTATGGCTATCTTTATGATGCTTTGGTATCGCCGCTTCGGCTGGGTCGCGATTGTCTCACTGGTTGCCAACTTGATGATGCAAGTCGGCCTACTCGCGCTGCTGCCCGGTGCAGTGTTGACCCTACCGGGCATCGCCGGCTTAGTGTTAACCGTGGGCATGGCGGTCGATACCAATGTGCTTATCTTTGAGCGTATTCGCGATCGCTTACGTGCTGGCGCAAGCCTAGCCAATGCCATTGATACGGGTTATCGAGCGGCCTTTAGCACCATCTTTGACGCCAATATCACCACCTTAATTTCCGCGGTCTGTTTGTATGCGGTCGGCTCAGGTCCATTACAAGGGTTTGCCACCACGCTAATTCTGGGATTATGCGCCAGCATGATCAGCGGCATTGTCGGCACGCGAGCCATCATCAACCCAATTTGGGGACGCGACCGCCGCCGCGCCGTGACTATTTAAGGAGCTACAGTCATGAAACTTACACAAGTCCGCTATACCAGCTTCGCGCTCTCGGGATTGCTCACCGTGATCAGTCTCTGGGCGATCGCGTATTATGGCCTAAACTTGGGCATCGACTTTACTGGCGGTATCGTAATTGATTTCGTCCTACCCAGCCTAGCGAGCAGTGATACGCTGATCGCTGCCCTGCACAATCAGTTTGGCGAGTTGGCAACACTCACGCCAAGCACCACTCATGGCCAGTGGCAGCTCATTTTACCTCATGCGTCTCAATGGCAAGATCCGCAACAGGTCATCGCACAAATCAGCAGCGCACTCGCCATGCCCGTTAACTTGGTTCAAGCGAACGTCGTCGGCCCTCAAGTGGGTCAGGTGCTATTTGAACAAGGGGGGTTGGCTCTGCTGGTTGCTTCGTTGGCTATCATGCTTTATTTGGCCATTCGTTTTGAATGGCGCCTTGCCTTGGCGGCAGTAGGGGCGTTGGTGCACGATGTGATCCTCACCTTGGGCCTGCTAGCGATACTGGCTGTGCCGATGGATCTCAATGTTATTGCCGGCCTTCTCGCCGTTATTGGTTACTCGCTCAATGACTCGATTGTGATCGGCGATCGGCTGCGCGATGTGCTCAGAGCCAAACCGAATCAATGTGTGTATATCAGCACCAATATTGCGGTCTGTGAGACTTTCTCGCGCACCTTGATCACCGCCGGCACCACACTATTTACCATCGGATGTTTGTTGGTATTAGGTGGCGATGCCTTGTATGGTTTTGCGCTGACGCTCTTTGTTGGCGTACTCACTGGCACTTGGTCATCGGTCGCGGTGGCATCTTGTCTACAAGAAATGCTGGGATTGTCTCCCGCGCATTATCAGCGCGCGCCGGCTCCCGAGCGAGAAGGTGCCTATTAACTTGCTATGAACATAAAAAAACCGAGCGTCTGCTCGGTTTTTTATGGCTTATCATCGCCTGACAGCCAAAGAGGCTCAGCGCTCAGAGAATACCGTCACGATTAATCGAGCGGTACCACTTTACCGATAAATGGCAAGTGGCGGTATTTCTGCGCGTAATCAATCCCTACGCCAACCACAAACTCGTCTGGGATAGTAAAGCCAAGCCAATCGACTTTTACATCCACTTCACGACGTTCTGGTTTATCAAGTAGGGTACAAATACGCACGGAATTGGGCTCTCTTAGCGATAGAATTTCGCACACTTTGCTAAGCGTATTACCCGTATCAATGATGTCTTCTACCAAAAGAATGTCTTTTCCTTTGATATCATCATCTAAGTCTTTGAGGATGCGCACGTCACGTGTGCTTTCCATGCTATTGCCATAACTTGATGCGGTCATAAAATCGACCGAGTGTGGCAAGTCAATGGCACGACATAAGTCAGCCATAAAGACGAACGAGCCTCGCAACAATCCAACCAATACTAGGTCTTTTGAGTCTTTATAATGCTCGTTGATCTCGGCGCCCAGGGCTTTTACTCGCGCCTGTACGTCCTGTTCTGAAATCATCACTTCAACGGTGTGTTTCATATCTGCCCCGATGGTTTCTCCCCACGTTTGCGGGGGTCAATAACAAAGGTGGCATAGTCTAGCACTAAATCGATTGCGGATCCCAATTCCACCGATTGACCTTAGCTTGTACCCTTACACTAGTTAACTATCACACTGATTGATAAGAAAAAATAATCCCTGCCTGTGTTTTTATTAATAGATGACTTTTTTTGCAGACAAAATTACCGATTTACGGCCCAGATCGGCCTTCCAGCCGTTGTCACGCCACAGAAAGCTGGTATAAACTCAACCCGCTAATTAAGAAAATTATTAGCACAAACAATAATTAATTTGTACAAACTAAATATAAGTTGGCAGGTTTTAGGATGGCTCAATCAAATGAAAGAACAAGGACGCGACTGTCACCAGAGAGACGCAAAGAGCAGTTGTTAACTTGTGGTTTGGATGTGTTTGCAAAACGGGGAATCGGTCGTGCCGGTCACGCTGATATTGCTGATATGGCGAATGTCTCTGTGGCAACCGTCTTCAATTACTTCCCGACCCGTGAAGATCTGGTCGAGGAAATTTTGGCCCAAACAGAAAAGCATTTCATTGCGTTAATCAATGATTGCACCCGCGATAGCCAATCAATGCGTGCATCGCTTAACTGCATTACCTCGCAGATTATCGATACCGCATTGGAAGACAAAGCATGGATGAAAGTCTGGTTTGAATGGAGTACATCGATTCGCGAAGACATTTGGCCACGCTTTGTAAAAGGCAGCCGCGATGCCCTCGAGCAATTTGTGCACGTGTTTGAGCGAGGCATGGCGCAAGGTGAACTCACTCACCGTCACCAACCTCGCGAGCTGGCGAGCATGCTTGCAGGGATTTGCTATGTGTTGTTTTTACAAGCGCACCAGCAACCCGATAAAGCAGCATTGAGCGAAATGGCACAAAAGTACATCGATGTACTGTGTCAGCAAGGCGCTTAAATTGCGCGCCGATGACGAAAAGCCAACCTCGCGGTTGGCTTTTTTCGTTTAAGCATCAATAAAGCTGGGTCCATCGTTAAATAACACCGGCTCATGAGGGCGAATAGTGAGACTTACCGTATCCCCCACCGATAATGGCTCTCGTGCATGCACCGACAATTTTTGACCGTGAATATCAATGGTGTAACGGCTGCTGTCACCCATAAATTGCTGAGACAATACCTGCCCCTCGCCTTGCGCATCCGCTCGGATACTCAAAAATTGCGGGCGAAGCAACCACCAATGTGGACCGGGGTGACAATGCACTGGCCGCGGCCAAGGTCCCAGCGGTGTCTGCATTTGATCTTGCGCCGACACAGTCACTGGAACATAAGAGCCTTGCCCCAAGAAATCGGCCACAAATCGGCTTTTCGGCTGATAATACACCTCAGTCGTATCCCCAAATTGCTCGATAATCCCTTGGTTCATCACCGCTAATTTGTCCGCAAACGCAAAGGCTTCCTCCCGGCTATGCGTGACCAAAATCGCCGTCACACCCTGTGATTTAAAGATCCGGCGGATCTCTTCAATCAAGTCATGACGCACTTGGGTATCAATATTGGAAAACGGCTCGTCCAACAGCAATAGATCAGGCTCATAAGCCAGCGCACGCGCAATCGCAACTCGTTGTTGTTGACCACCGGATAACTGGTGCGGATAGCGCTCGCCCAGCCCTTCAAGGCGCACGAGCTTGAGCATATCAGCCACTTTTTCATTACGCTCAGACGCGGCCAGTGAGGTGAGACCAAAGCCGATATTCTCGGCAACAGTCAAGTGTGGAAACAACGCATAATCTTGAAAAATCATACCAATATTGCGCTGCTCAGGCGGCACCGAATGCTGGCCATCTTCCATGATGTTACACCCAATCGACAGCGTGCCCGCGCTAAGAGGGATTAACCCAGCCATGGCTTTCAACAAGGTGGTCTTGCCGCAGCCACTGGCGCCGAGCAAACACACAATCTCACCCGGTGCGACTTGCAAAGACAAATCTTTGAGTACTGGCGTGCCGTTATAACTGCAGGTCAGGTTTTCTATCGACAGGGCGCACTTCATTGGTATTTCTGCTCCAGCGAACGGTTAATCAAAATAAGCGGTATCAGCCCCACCGCCACCAGCAAAATGGCAGGTAAGGCCGCGTATTCGAGGTGCTCATCCGAGGTAAAGTTGTACACGTAAGTCGCAAGGGTTTCGAAGTTAAACGGACGCAGTAAAATCGCCGCATTCAACTCTTTCATCGACTCGATAAAGACCAACAGCATCGCAATTAAAGTCCCCCGACGAATTAAGGGGAGATGAACACGACGAATCACGCCGCTGGTCGTGCATCCCATAGTACGCGCCGCCATGTCGAGTGATGGCGGTATTTTTGCCATGCTAGACTCAATACTGCCGATCGCCACCGCACTGAAACGCACCACAAAGGCAGTGAGCAAGGCAAACATGGTGCCAGAAAGCACCAAACCGGGGCGTCCCCAGTCATACGCCTTGGCGATGTCATTGATCAGGTGATCGCCTCGAGTTAATACCAGCATCACCCCAATCGCTAACACCGTGCCCGGCACCGCATACCCCATAGAGGCGAGACGCATGGGCGCGACACTCAAACCATGACCGCGTAAGCGGCGATACACATTGACTGTCCATGCAATGCCGACCGCAACCACAGCCGCAAGGCTGGAGGTATAAAAGCTGTTGTAGCTAAAGGTGAGAAAATCGTCGATGGCATTTTGCGCATAGTAGTGCCACGCATAAATGATCAGTTGAAGCAGCGGCAATATAAACGCCAGCGATAGCAAGCCCCAACACCAGACAACCACGCCCACTTTCTTCCAACCGAACAGGGGAGTTTTCTCTATCGCATCACTGCTCGATGACGGCGTAAATTGCGCTTGCTTACGTCGTCCATAGCGCTCGGCACTGATCAATACAAAAATGGCCACCAGCATAATGGCAGAAATCTTAGCCGCCGCCGTTAAGCTTGAGTAACCCAACCAAGTATCATATACCGCGGTGGTTAATGTACTCACGGCAAAATAGTTAACCGTACCAAAATCCCCCAGCGCTTCCATTGCCACCAGCGATGCCCCGACGGCAATGGCTGGACGAGCCAAAGGCAGGGAGATACGGCGAAAACTTTGCAGTGGCGAGCATCCCAACAGACGCGCAGAATGCGTCAAGGTGACACTTTGCTCCATAAACGCGGCGCGAGTCAGCAGGTAGATATACGGGTACAGCACCAATGCCAGCACAAAACACGCCCCCGGTAAGGTCCGCATATCTGGAAACCAGTAATCATTAACACTTTGCCACTCAAACCAATGGCGCAGCAGGCGCTGTAACGGCCCCGCGTAATCAAACCAATCGGTGTAGATGTAACCGATGATATAACCGGGCATGGCTAATGGCAGTACCATCGCCCATTGCAAATGTCGGCTGCCCGGCACTTGATACATAGCAAGCATCCAAGCCGTCGGCACGCCTAATGCAATCGCAATAACCACGACCCCCACCACCAATAAGCTGGTATTGAGCGTATACGTCGGCAAAACGGTCTCAAACAGATGGGAGAAAATATCATCTGTATCACCGATTGCGGTGTAGAAGATTGCCAAGATCGGCAAAACCAGCAGCAGGGCTAGGCCCCAACTGCTGGTTTTAATAACGGGTAATCTGTCTTGCATAGCCTACAACATTCAGGCGTCAGAGAAAGACAACCGGGGTGCCACGCACCCCGTGTAGAGGCTTACAGATCGAACTGGACTTCATCCAGTAGCTTCACTGATTTGCTGTAGTTATCAGCAATGGCCTCTAGCGGCATAGGATCGTGCTTATACTCGCCCCACGATGCCACTAGCTCAGACTTTTCTACGCCAGGTTTCACTGGCTCTTCAAAGTTCACTTCAGCATACATGTGCTGCGCTTTGTCTGACGTTAGGAATTCCATGAGTTTAAGAGCGTTTTCTTTATTCGGCGCATACTTCGCCATCGCCATACCGCTCACATTCACTTGGGTGCCGTGCGCATTTTGGCCAGGATAGTTAATATATACCGCTTCCGCCCACGCTTTTTGTTCTTCGTCGTTCAGCATCTTACCAAGGTAGTAGCTGTTCCCCAAAGAAACGTCACACAAGCCTTCTTTAATCGCTTTGACTTGTGCACGATCATTCCCTTGAGGTTTACGCGCCAAGTTCGCTTTCACCCCTTTCAGCCATTCTTTAGCGGTAGCTTCACCGTGATTTTCGATGATGGCAGACACCAAAGACACATTGTAAGGGTGTTTGCCTGAACGGGTGCAAATCTTGCCTTTCCATTCAGGTTTTGCCAAGTCGAGATAATCAAAATCATCACCCAGTTTACCGACCCGCTCACGCGATGAGTAAACGGCGCGAGCACGAGTAGTTAACGCAACCCACTTATCTTCACTGTCACGGAACTGCTCAGGAACGTTTTGATCGATCACATCGCTTTGCACTGGCTGAACCACATCGTGATTAACCAAGTCTTTGAGGCGAGAAATATCGACGGTCAGCAATACATCTGCAGGACTGTATTCGCCTTCCTGCTTCACCTTCTCCGCCATACCTTGTTTAGCAAACTTCACGTTGACTTTGATGCCCGTCTCTTCAGTAAACGCATCGAACATAGGCTCAATCAAAAAAGGTTGACGATACGAGTAGACGTTCACTTCTTCAGCGGCAAAGGCGGCGCTCGTTCCTAATAAGCTAGCCGTAACAGCAGAGGCGATTAGCAGTTTTTTCATCGTAACAGTCCTTAAATTAGACGATAAATGATAACGTTTCTCAGTTTCGTTAGTATACAGCTAATGATTTTGGGCTCAATATTCTGCCACGCAAAAAAAAACGAAACCCAACATCAAAAATGTAAGGTTTCGTTTCAGAGTTTAACGAAGTGCCGTACGAGTGACTATTTCACGCTAACGAATTCGGGATATGCATCAATACCGCAGTCATGCAAATCCATGCCTGACATCTCTTCTTCTTCGGTAACACGAATGCCCATGGTTTTCTTCAGTACCAACCACACCACAAAGCTCGCACCAAAGACCCAAGCGAAGATCACGGCCGCCCCCAGCAATTGTGCACCAAAGCTTGCGTCTGCGTTGCTCAGCGGCACGACCATCAAGCCAAAGAAACCACACACACCGTGCACCGAAATCGCACCCACTGGATCGTCGATTTTAATTTTATCGAGGCCGACGATGCTAAACACCACAATGGCGCCCGATACCGCACCGATAATAAGCGAAGCGACTGGCGTGGGAGATAAGGGATCAGCGGTAATGGCGACCAAACCGGCCAATGCACCGTTTAAGATCATGGTCAAATCGGCTTTGCCCCACAGTGTTTTACACACCAGTAAGGCAGCAATCGCACCGGCTGCCGCCGCCGCATTGGTATTCAAGAAAATTTGTCCTACCGCCGTGGCGTTTTCAAAGTCTGACACCATCAGCTGTGAACCACCGTTAAAGCCGAACCAACCGAACCATAGGATAAAGGTACCCAAGGTCGCTAGAGGCAGGTTCGAGCCAGGAATCGGATTCACTTGACCGTTTTTGCCGTATTTTCCTTTGCGTGCCCCCAGTAAGATTACCCCCGCTAATGCAGCTGACGCGCCCGCCATATGCACGATACCTGAGCCAGCAAAGTCGCTAAAGCCTGCTTCGGATAAGAAACCACCACCCCATGTCCAGTAACCCTCTACCGGATAGATGACAGCGGTGAGCACCACAGAAAACAGCAAGAATACCCATAGCTTCATACGCTCTGCCACGGCCCCTGAGACCACCGACATGGCGGTAGCAACAAACACCACTTGGAAAAAGAAGTCCGACTCGAGAGAGTGATCCGCGTCGGCCGCTTGCGTTCCAATCAGCGAACCAAACGAGGGCATAAAGCCACCCGCACTGTTGTCGACATACATGATGTTGTAGCCCACCAACAGATACATGGTACAGGCGATCGCGTACAAGCAAATATTTTTGGTGAGGATCTCGGTGGTGTTTTTCGAGCGAACTAGCCCTGCCTCTAACATGGCAAACCCAGCCGCCATCCACATCACCAACGCACCGGATAAAAGGAAAAAGAAGGTGTCGAGTGCGTAACGTAACTCAGTAACCGTATTGACCAATTCCATTGTGATTACTCCCTGTGATTAAATTGCTTCCAGATCCATTTCGCCAGTGCGGATCCGCACGGCTTGCTGGAGGTCAAAGACAAAAATCTTACCGTCGCCGATTTTGCCGGTTTGTGCCGCCTTGGAAATCGCTTCCACCACGGCATCAACACTATCGCTCTGGACGGCGATTTCGAGTTTTACCTTCGGCAAAAAATCGACTTGATATTCGGCGCCGCGATACAGTTCGGTGTGCCCTTTTTGACGACCAAACCCTTTCACTTCTGACACTGTCATGCCGTCAATGCCGACGTCGGATAGTGCTTCACGGACGTCATCAAGCTTAAAAGGCTTGATAATGGCGCTAATCAGTTTCATATCCTTCTCCTGAGTCCTTATGTTTGCATCAGTCAATAAGTATCAAGAGATATGCCAACTATTAATTAGATAAAAATCAGTATTTTACAGAAACTAACTGGGGGAAGGCGCACATTTGCACTTTTTTAGTGCAAACTATTCACCATCTCGACGCATAGATTCATCGTGAGGAGGACGATGCACCAAAGCGAGCCACGTGCGGATGTCTTATAGGAAGGAGGCGAGTGTCAGCGTCACTCGCCGGCAGGTTATCGCGTACGGCGTCCGTAGCGAGCAATAAAATCACGATACGCTTCGAGCATGGCCAGAAAGTCTTCATAACCACAAGCGGCACTGCTTTCTTGATCGTAAAACTGTAGGTCTTGAGCACTCAACGTATCCGTCGCCTCGTCAGAGGGCGTTTGTAACATCGCATTGGCCATCACCACCACTTCTTCAGGACTGGCCGTCAGCGTGAAGGTGTGTCCTCGCCATTGCTGCTCTTGACGCAACTGGGTAAAGGTGGCTAACCACGCATCCACCTCACTCAGGTCGGTACCCAACTCATCAAGCAACCAACGTCCCATGGCCTCATGCCCCATAGAGAACACAATGCGATAGCTGTCATCAAAACTATTGCGGGAAAATTCGTAATCCACATCCACCTCCAAAATGAGAGGCTATTGTCCGAGTTTTTCTATCAATTGCCAACTCGAGACTGTCATCAAACTGCCACCTTCGCCATACTTAAATACTATATCCAGACAACTTGGCGATGCAGGTAGGTAGCCAGTGAGTGAGTCCCCATGAGCATAGATAGACTATGTGATTGGAGTGAACGAACGTAGCCAACACCGCTGCGGCTTCAAGTAGGAAGGATATATCAGCCTCATCAACGTGGTCGCGTCTGGAAAGGAGTAGCCGATGCATATAGTGATAGCCCCTGATTCGTTCAAAGAAAGCCTTTCAGCTGGCGAGGCTGCGCAAGCCATCCATGACGGCATGGCGCGTATACTACCCAAGGCGCATTTTACCTTGCTTCCCATGGCCGATGGCGGTGAAGGGACGGCGCAAAGCTTTGCCCAGCAATTAGGCGGCGATTTTCACACTTGCCGAGTGACTGGTCCCGATTTTTCATCGCTCACCGCCAGCTATGTTATCGTCCCTTCGCAGCGACTCGCGATCATCGACGTGTCCAGCGCATCTGGCTTGCCCCTGCTCGCTCACCATCAACGCAACCCACTACACACCACCAGCCTAGGGACTGGAGAGCTTATTCGTGCCGCCCTCGCACATGATGTCGATGAAATCATTATCGGCTTAGGCGGCAGCGCCACCACAGATGCGGGCGCAGGTATCTTGGTCGCCTTGGGGGCAAAATTGCTCGATAGCCAGGATGCGCCCATTCCGCCAACCGGTGATGGCTTAGGTAAGCTCGCGCACCTTGATCTGAGCCAGCTCGATCCCCGACTTAAACGCGTCCGATTAACGGCTGCATGTGATGTAGATAATCCGCTTTGTGGTCCGCAAGGTGCGGCAACTGTATTTGCGCCCCAAAAAGGCGCGTCACCGGAGCAGGTTCGTCAACTGGAGCAACACCTGCATCGTTTTGCCAGCCTCTGTCGCTATCAGCTTGGCAAATCAATTGCACAATTTGCGGGCGCCGGCGCGGCCGGTGGAATTGGTGCCACTTTGGGAGGCTTACTGGGAGCGCAATTGGTCCCCGGTGTGGCGCTCTTGTTAGAACGCAGCCAAGCCACCCCTTACATAGCACAAGCCAATTGGTTGGTAACCGGCGAAGGAAAAGTCGATGGTCAAACACTGCATGGTAAGGTGCCCGCAGCCTTGGCACAGGTCGCGAAGCAATTTGATGTTCCTGTGATAGTACTCGCAGGCCGCGTTGGCGACGATTGTGAAACCTTATACGAACGCGGGGTTACTACTATCTTGCCGATTCAATCAGGCCCCTGTGATTTACAACATGCCTTTGAACACACGGCGGAGAATCTGCGCCGCACTGCGGAGAATGTCGCCCGCCTGATTGCCGCGCAAAGTGAACAATAAGTCATTCAGACCGACAGCATCATCAGGATAAAAAAACGCCCTCCGAAGAGGGCGTTAGATAAAGCCGGCTAGACCGCGGCTTTGATAATGACGTTATCCGCTTTTTGCGTGTATTCGTCCATACGGTGGAAGTTCAGATAGCGATAGGTATCTGCTGCAGTCGCATTAATGTGCTCTGCGTATTCGAGGTATTCCTCTTTGGTAGGAATACGTCCTAGGATCGCACCTACCGCCGAAAGCTCAGCTGAGGCAAGATACACATTGGCGCCGGTTCCCAAACGGTTCGGGAAGTTACGGGTCGAGGTCGACAATACGGTCGATTTCTCTGCCACACGTGCTTGGTTCCCCATACACAATGAACACCCTGGCGTTTCAATCCGTACCCCAGCACGGCCATAAATACCGTAATAGCCTTCTGCCGTTAGCTGATCCCTATCCATCTTCGTCGGTGGTGCTACCCACATACGGGTCGATAAACTGCCACCGAATTTATCCAGCAGTTTACCAGCTGCACGGAAGTGACCGATGTTGGTCATACAGCTACCGATAAAGACTTCATCAACGCTATCGCCAGCAACATCCGACAAGGTGCGGGCATCATCTGGGTCGTTCGGCGCGCACAGAATCGGCTCTTTGATGTCTGCCAGATCGATTTCGAGCACATGCGCGTACTCGGCATCTTTATCCGCTTCCATCAAACTTGGGTTAGCGAGCCATTGCTCCATCGCTTGGATACGACGCTCGATGGTACGACGGTCACCATAGCCTTCGGCGATCATCCACTTCAACATCACAATGTTCGACTCAAGGTACTCTGCCACTGACTCTTGTGACAGCTTGACCGTACAGCCAGCCGCTGAACGCTCTGCGGATGCATCCGACAGCTCAAAGGCTTGCTCAACAGTCAGGTGCTCCACCCCTTCAATTTCCAAGACACGGCCTGAGAATTCGTTGATTTTGCCAGATTTCTCAACCGTCAGGAGACCTTGCTTAATACCAAAATATGGAATGGCATGCACTAAGTCACGTAAGGTGACTCCAGGCTGCATTTCGCCTTTAAAGCGCACCAGAACTGACTCTGGCATATCCAGTGGCATCACGCCGGTTGCAGCCGCAAAGGCCACCAAACCTGAACCGGCAGGGAACGAGATCCCCAGCGGGAAACGGGTGTGTGAATCACCGCCGGTTCCCACGGTATCGGGCAGCAGCATTCGGTTCAGCCATGAGTGGATGACACCATCACCCGGACGCAATGACACACCACCACGGTTCATAATGAAGTCTGGTAGTGTGTGGTGGGTTTCGACATCCACAGGCTTTGGATAAGCGGATGTGTGACAGAATGACTGCATAGTGAGATCAGCGGTGAAGCCCAGACACGCTAAATCTTTCAACTCATCACGCGTCATCGGACCCGTGGTATCTTGAGAACCTACGGTGGTCATTTTTGGCTCGCAATAGGTACCGGGGCGGACACCCTCGACACCACAGGCTTTACCGACCATTTTCTGCGCCAACGTAAACCCTTTGGTGGAGTCCGCAACAGGACGCGGACGACGGAATACGTCCGAAGGCTCAAGGCCTAAACTCTCACGCGCTTTGTCGGTCAAACCACGGCCGATGATGAGAGGAATACGGCCCCCGGCGCGCACTTCATCGTATAAGATATCGGTTTTCAGTTGGAAGGTAGACAAGACCTCGTCGGTGCCATGCTTACATACCTTGCCGTCGGCCGGATACAAGTCAATCACATCACCCATGTTGAGCTTGCTAACATCTAGCTCAATCGGCAACGCACCCGCATCTTCCATGGTATTGAAGAAAATCGGCGCGATTTTTCCACCTAAACAAAAACCACCAAAGCGCTTGTTCGGCACATTAGGAATATCTTTGCCCATAAACCACAGCACAGAGTTGGTCGCTGATTTCCGTGACGAACCCGTACCGACTACATCACCCACGTAAACCAGTGGATGACCTTTTTCTTCCAGCGCTTTCATTTGCGCAATCGGACCAATCTCACCGGGCTTATCCGGTTGAATGCCCTCGCGCTCGTTCTTTAACATGGCCAGCGCGTGGAGCGGAATATCAGGGCGCGACCAAGCATCGGGTGCGGGCGATAAGTCATCGGTGTTGGTTTCACCTGACACTTTGAACACCGTCAACGTCACTTTTTCAGGGATTTGCGGCTTGTTTAAGAACCACTCGGCGTTAGCCCAAGATTCCATCACTTGCTTGGCGTAGGTATTCCCTGCTTTCATTTTATCTTCAACGTCATAAAACGCGTCGAACATTAGCAGAGTCTGAGACAAGGCCTTTGCCGCAATCGGTGCCAACGTGGCATCATCAAGCAGTGCGATAAGCGGTTCGATGTTATAACCGCCTTGCATGGTACCTAATAGCTCAGTCGCGCGTTCACGACTAATGAGCGGAGAGCTTGCTTCTCCCTTCGCGAGCGCGGCAAGAAAGCCAGCTTTCACATAAGCCGCTTCATCCACGCCGGGCGGAATTCGATTTTCAAGTAGGTAGACCAGTGTTTCTTCTTCGCCAGCGGGCGGGTTTTTCAACAGTTCTATCAGACTGGCGGTTTGCTCAGCGTTCAGCGGTTTAGGCACAATGCCCTGAGCGGCACGTTCTTCGACGTGTTTACGGTAGGCTTCAAGCACGACTATTTCCTCTTTTCTCGGTCAGATCGTGTGATCCAACATCCTTGGAAAGTGTTAGTACTCGTATCACGCTTATCCGGCGAAGTTTATTAAAATTTTCCAGCAAGACGAGGGTTCGAGCACGTAACCGCTGCGTGAGGATAGCATTTTTAACTTAAAATTAAAATCTACCCCTTTTATGAAACATACGACTTAGGTCTTAGTGACGCAGCGCGCTAATCCCTATTCTTCTCACACTACTCACAGCATGTGTCGCGGTTGTGACTGATTCTACACCGCTTTTTTCCACGACGCAGTAATCAGTCTGTTATCAAGTTCACAGCTTCACATCCGCGGTAGAAAGGTATTATTCCCCTTTGCTGTTGAAACTGCGCACTAGGTGTTATTTTTATCAATAAAACCGAACTGTTCCGTTAAGTTTGTGGGGTTCTCGCCGATACGTCGTTAACCATTCACACACTTCTGCTAACTTAGACATTAGTACCATAAAAATATCCTAGTTTTTGTCACCCTATTGCGTGGYAAACCCTGTATTCATTGACTTGTAGAGAGAAGGGCATGAAGCTAAACCAACTCACTATTAAACAAAAACTCATCTTGGCCTTTGTGTCAGCCGTTATCGCCTCCACGGCGATTATCAGCTACATGAGCTTAAGCCAAGCTCGAGATATTATGGAAAAGCGGCTGTTGGAGAACGAGCTGCCAACCACCCTCACCCAATTTCGCGATTCGATTGATAGTGAAGTCAACCAGCTACAATCCGCCGCACGCCAGTTAGCCTCAAACCCTGTAATGCTCGATATGATCAGTAGCGACATGAGTGCCAGTGAAGAAGCGCGTGTCATCGAGCAACTCAATATTTTGCGAGAACAATATGGCCTGAATGACGCCAGCATTGCGAACCGTAAGACGGGGCAGTACTGGAATCAGAATGGCTTCTTGCGGGTCCTGACCCGCGATAAAGACGGGTGGTTCTATAACTTCCTAGACAGTGGCAATGCCACCATGGCGCAAGTGTTCCAAGAGGATAATGGGGATCTCAAACTGTTCGTGAACTTCCAGCAACTTAACGGGACAGGCCTGGCTGGGTTTTCACGCTCCCTGGATGACATGACGCAATTTCTGAATCAATTCAAGATTGAGCAATCTGGATTCGTTTTTCTCGTCAATGCGCAGGGCGAAGTTCAGCTCCATCGCGACACCAGCCTAATGGGAGAGAAGAACCTTACCGACTTATATGGTGCTCAAGCACGTAGCCTGCTTAACAAAGGTGACTTCAATTTACTCGACACCAAAGTGAATGGTGATGAACTTTTACTCGCCTCTAGCTATGTGCCTTCCATGGATTGGTTTGTGATCGCAGACGTCCCAGCAGACGAAGTCTATGCCCCGCTGAATCAAACGCGCAACCAAATTTTAATGGTCTCTGTCGTCGTCGGCCTCTTATTCGTTGTTGTCGCCATCTGGCTTGCTGCGACCATTACCAAGCCTATCCAATATGTCGCCAATGTATTCCGTGAAATAGGTGAAGGCGAAGGCGATCTGCGCCAACGTGTGGACATCAACAGCCAAGATGAAATTGGCCAGCTCGCGTCTGGTTTCAATAGCTTTGTGGAAAAAATCCACCGCCTAGTCTCAGATGTAGCCGCCACGGGTGGTGAGCTAAGAAGCGCCGCCGAACAGGTCTCAGCACAAGCCAGTGCCACGCAATCGCAAAGTGAACATCAGCGAGATCGTACCGTTCAGGTGGTGACCGCGATTAACGAGATGGGCGCTACCGTCAATGAGATTGCTGGGAATGCGGCCAATGCCGCCAGCGCTGCGAATCAAGCCTCTGATGGCGCAGCCAGTGGCCAACAAGTCGTTACCCAAGCGCGAGATACGATTGCACGCTTAGCCGATGACATGGAGAACATGTCCAAGGTCGTCAGTGCATTAGCAGAGAATACTGACTCGATTGGCGGCATCTTGGATGTGATCCGCGGTATCTCCGAGCAAACCAATTTGCTGGCACTCAATGCGGCGATTGAAGCGGCACGAGCGGGCGAACAAGGACGCGGATTTGCGGTTGTTGCCGACGAGGTGCGCAGTTTGGCAAGTCGGACATCTGACTCTACCGATGAAATTCAAACCATGATCGATCGCCTCCAACAAGAAGCGAGCAATGCGGTGCAAGCCATGGAGCAAAGCCGAGCGATGACGGCCGAAGGGGTCAATGCTTCCGACGAGGCGTCACAAGCACTCAATTTGATCAACGAGCAAATTGTCCAGATCTCGGATATGAACACCCAAGTGGCGACGGCTACCGAGGAGCAGTCCACCGTGGTGAATGACATTAACCAAAATATTGAAGAGATTAATCACAGCTCGCAGCAAACCGCTGATACCGCCAACACCATGGCAGAAGCCAGTGAGTCACTGCGCGATCTTTCTAAACGTCTTGATACCTTGGTTGGGAGCTTTAAGCTTTAAACGCTATCTTCTGACGCACGAAGCGGGCTTTGGCCCGCTTTTTTATTCTTAAGCGGTACCTAACAGATATAAAAAAAGCCCCGCATGGCGGGGCTTAATCAGAAAACGATAAACGCGCGGTTTATTTCTTTTTCTTTGCTTTTGGATTTGGCAGGTCAGTGATTGAGCCTTCAAACACTTCTGCGGCAAGACCAACAGACTCATGCAAAGTTGGGTGAGCGTGTACTGTCAATGCGACATCTTCGGCATCACAACCCATCTCGATAGCAAGGCCAATCTCGCCTAACAGTTCACCACCGTTAGTACCAACAACCGCACCACCAATCACGCGATGAGTGTCTTTATCGAAGATCATCTTAGTCATACCGTCGGCACAATCAGACGCGATTGCACGACCAGACGCGGCCCATGGGAAGGTAGCCACTTCGTAGTTAATGCCCTCTTCCTTACACTCTTTCTCGGTCTTACCGACCCATGCCACTTCTGGCTCAGTGTAAGCAATCGATGGGATCACTTTAGGATCGAAGTAGTGCTTTTTACCAGCAATGACTTCTGCGGCAACGTGGCCTTCATGCACACCTTTATGCGCAAGCATTGGCTGACCAACGATATCGCCAATTGCATAGATATGTGGCACGTTAGTACGCATTTGCTTATCAACACGGATAAAGCCACGGTCATCAACTTCAACGCCCGCTTGGCCAGCGTCAAGTAGCTTACCGTTTGGTGTACGGCCGATGGCAACCAGAACGGCATCATAGCGTACAGGCTCTGCTGGCGCTTTTTTGCCTTCCATGGTGACGTAGATGCCGTCTTCTTTGGCTTCTACCGCGGTCACCTTGGTTTCTAGCATCAGGTTAAATTTCTTGCTGATACGCTTGGTGAAGACCTTCACCACGTCTTTATCCGCAGCTGGGATCACTTGATCGAACATTTCAACAACGTCGATTTGTGAACCTAGCGAGTGATAAACCGTACCCATTTCTAGACCGATGATACCACCGCCCATTACCAGCAGTTTCTCTGGTACTTCTTTGAGCTCAAGCGCGTCCGTTGAGTCCCAAATACGTGGGTCTTCATGCGGGATAAATGGCAGTTCGATTGGACGAGAGCCCGCCGCAATGATGGCATTATCAAAATTGATAGTGGTGGTTTCATCACCTTCAACTACTAGGGTGTTCGCGCCAGTGAAACGGCCTTTACCGTTAACAACAGTCACTTTACGCTGCTTGGCCATGCCACCCAGACCACCGGTCAGCTGACCGATAACCTTATCTTTCCAAGTGCGAATTTTGTCGATATCGGTTTGTGGCTCGCCGAAAACCACACCGTGATCCGCCATGGCTTTGGCTTCTTCGATCACTTTGGCAACGTGAAGTAGGGCTTTAGAAGGGATACAACCAACGTTTAGACATACACCACCTAGGGTGTTGTAACGTTCAACCAATACTGTTTCCAAACCTAGGTCGGCACAGCGGAAGGCGGCGGAGTATCCAGCAGGACCAGCGCCAAGGACGACGACTTGCGCTTTGATTTCTTTACTCATTCTGACCTCGTTGTAGTCTTATTCCCTGACAGGCTAAGAGCGGTAATTTTTTATTGTTGTGGGAGTTTGGAAGCCACAGTTTACAGCCATGTTAATGGGCTGAAAAATAAAAACCCATAGCCTGTGAGCTGCACAACAATTCCCAACCGGCCCGTAACGGGCCGGAGGGTGTTGTCGGTGACGCGAATTACAGTACCAAACGGCGGATGTCTGACAACAAGCCGTTGAGGTAAGTAATAAAGCGCGCGCCTTCGGCACCGTCAATCACACGGTGATCGTAAGACAGAGACAATGGCAGCATTAGGCGAGGTTCAAAGTCCTTACCGTTCCATACTGGTTTCATTTCTGACTTAGACACACCCAAGATAGACACTTCTGGTGCATTGACGATTGGCGTAAATGCCGTACCGCCTAGGCCACCTAGGCTAGAGATGGTAAAGCAACCACCCTGCATATCAGAGGCAGTGAGTTTGCCTGCACGAGCTTTCTTAGAAACCGCCATCAGCTCTTCAGATAACTCGTAGATGCCTTTTTTGTTCACGTCTTTGAACACAGGCACAACCAGACCGTTTGGCGTGTCAACCGCGATACCGATGTTGACATACTTCTTCAGGATCAGGCTTTCACCGTCTTCAGATAGCGATGAGTTGAAAGAAGGGAAAGCTTCTAGCGCTTTCGCAGCCGCTTTCATGATGAACACCAATGGGGTGATCTTCATGCCAGACTCTTTCTTCTTCTCGATCGCGTTTTGTTCTTTACGGAACGCTTCCACTTCAGTGATATCAGCGTTGTCCCACTGCGTCACGTGCGGGATCATCACCCAGTTACGTGCTAGGTTCGCACCAGAGATTTTCTTAATGCGAGACAGTGGTTTAACTTCGGTTTCACCGAATTTGCTGAAGTCCACTTTTGGCCAAGGGAGCAGACCCAGTGCGCTACCGTCGCCTGAACCCGATGCTGCACCTGATTCAAGGCGTTTCAGCGCTTCTTTTACAAAGCTCTGAACGTCTTCTTTCAGTACGCGTCCTTTACGGCCACTACCTTTTACCTTCGCAAGGTTCACGCCAAATTCACGGGCCAGACGACGAACAACAGGAGACGCATGCGCGTATTCTTTGTTCTCTACAAACTCGTCTTTGCCAGCGTCAGCTTTAGCCGCTGGGGCGTCAGCTTTGGCTGCAGGAGCGGGTGCCGCCTTCTCAGCAGCAGGTGCCGCTGCAGGTGCAGGCGCTGCTGGTGCGCTACCGGCAACTTCGAAGACCATGATCAACGAACCCGTCGAGACTTTATCGCCCGCGGCCACTTTGATTTCTTTCACTGTACCCGCAAACGGTGCCGGTACTTCCATTGACGCTTTGTCGCCTTCAACGGTGATCAGTGACTGCTCTTCTTCAATGGTGTCGCCTACCGCCACCATGATTTCAGTCACTTCAACTTCATCGCCACCGATATCAGGGACGTGAACGTCTTTGGCTTGTGCTGCTGCAGGCGCTGCTGGTGCCTCGGCGGCTGCAGGCGCTTGCGCTGGCGCGCTACCACCCACTTCGAACATCATGATCAGTGAGCCAGTTGACACCTTGTCACCCGCCGCGATCTTGATTTCTTTAACGGTACCCGCAAACGGTGCAGGCACTTCCATTGAGGCTTTATCGCCTTCAACAGTGATCAGTGACTGCTCTTCTTCAATGGTATCGCCAACCGCAACCATGATCTCGGTGACTTCGACTTCGTCACCACCGATATCAGGCACGTGCACTTCTTTGATTTCTGACGCAGCCGCTGGAGCAGCAGGGGCGGCTGGTGCCGCCTCTTGAGCTGGTGCGCTTTGCGCTGGCGCATCGGCTTCGAAGATCATAATCAAAGAGCCAGTGGTAACTTTGTCACCCTCAGCAATTTTGATTTCCTTGACCACGCCCGCTTGTGATGCAGGCACTTCCATGGATGCTTTATCACCTTCAACGGTGATTAACGACTGTTCTTCTTCGACCTTGTCGCCAACGCTAACAAGGATCTCAGTCACTTCTACTTCATCAGCACCGATGTCAGGTACATTAATCTCGATTGACATTATTTCAGCCTCTTACGCGAACAGCGGGTTTACTTTGTTGGTATCGATGTCGAATTTCTTGATAGCGTCCGCTACCAGTTTCTTGTCAACATCGCCACGCTTAGCCAGCTCGTTAAGCGCCGCAACAACCACATAGCCTGCGTTCACTTCGAAGTGACGACGTAGGTTTTCGCGGCTGTCAGAACGACCAAAGCCGTCAGTACCCAGAACTTTGTAAGATTCCGCTGGGATAAACGCGCGAACTTGGTCAGCGTAGTTCTTCATGTAGTCAGTCGCAGCAATCGCAGGCTCAGTTCCCATTACAGTTTGGATGTAAGGAACTTGTGCGTCTGCATCTGGGTGCAACATGTTGAAGCGCTCTGCATCTTGGCCGTCACGTGCCAGCTCGTTGAACGAAGTCACGCTGTATACGTCAGACGCTACACCGTACTCATCGCTAAGCAGTTTCGCCGCTTTGCGCACTTCAGTCATGATGGTGCCAGAGCCCATTAGCTGAACTTTCGCTTTGTCGCCCGTGTAGGTTTCTAGCTTGTAGATACCTTTACGGATACCTTCTTCCGCGCCCTCAGGCATGGCTGGCTGATGATAGTTTTCGTTCATCAGCGTCAGGTAGTAGTAGATGTTTTCTTGGTCAGGACCGTACATGCGACGGATACCGTCTTGCATGATCACCGCCACTTCGTACGCGAAGGTTGGGTCGTAAGAAACACAGTTAGGTACAGTGCTCGCCAGAATATGGCTGTGACCGTCTTCGTGCTGCAGACCTTCACCGTTCAGGGTAGTACGACCGGCAGTAGCACCCAATAGGAAACCACGTGCTTGTTGGTCACCTGCCATCCACGCCATGTCGCCAACACGTTGGAAGCCGAACATTGAGTAGTAGATGTAGAATGGGATCATTGGCAGATCGTTGGTGCTGTAAGAGGTCGCCGCCGCTACCCACGATGACATCGCGCCTAGCTCGTTGATCCCTTCTTGCAGTACTTGACCGCCTTGGTCTTCTTTGTAGTAAGACACCACACCACGGTCTTCAGGGGTGTAAGTCTGACCATGTGGGTTGTAGATACCTACTTGACGGAACAGGCCTTCCATACCGAAAGTACGCGCTTCGTCAGCAATGATAGGTACAATGTTTTTGCCGATGTTTTTGTCTTTCAGCAATACATTCAAAGAGCGTACAAAGGCCATGGTGGTGGAGATATCACGCTTCTGCTCAGACAGCAGGGCTGAGAAATCATCCAGTTTTGGCAGTGTTAGCTCTTTAGTAAAGTTAGGCAGACGTTGCGGGGTGTAACCGTGCAGCGCTTTACGGCGCGCGTGCAGGTACTCATACTCCGCTGAACCTTCTTCCAACTGTAGGTAAGGCAGGTTTTGTACGTCTTCATCAGACAGCAAGTCTTGCAGGCCAAGACGATCACGCATGGCAATGACGTGGGTCATGTCCATTTTCTTCACTTGGTGCGCGATGTTCTTACCTTCTGCCGCTTCACCCATGCCGTAACCTTTAACGGTTTTCGCTAGGATAACGGTTGGACGGTCATTGCACTCTTGTGCCGCTTTGAACGCAGCAAACAGTTTTGATGGCTCATGACCACCACGCTTCAGTGCAAAGATTTCTTCGTCGGTCATATCAGCAACCAAAGCAGCTGTTTCTGGATACTTACCGAAGAAGTGCTCACGCACGTAGGCGCCATCTTTTGACTTGAAGGTTTGGTAATCGCCGTCGATGGTTTCGTTCATCAACTGCAGCAGTTTACCTGAGGTATCTTTCGCCAGCAGTTTATCCCAGGCAGAACCCCAAACCACTTTGATCACGTTCCAGCCAGCACCTTTGAATAGGCCTTCTAGCTCTTGGATGATCTTACCGTTACCCATTACAGGGCCATCAAGGCGCTGCAGGTTACAGTTGATCAGGAAGCATAGGTTGTCCAATTTTTCACGGGCCGCGAACGACAGCGCACCACGTGATTCTGGCTCATCCATCTCACCATCACCCAAGAACGCATAAACGCGTTGCTCTGAGGTGTCTTTCAGACCGCGACCATGCAGATACTTGAGGAAACGCGCTTGGTAGATAGACGCAATAGGACCCAGACCCATAGAAACGGTAGGGAATTGCCAGAATTCAGGCATCAGTTTCGGGTGTGGGTAAGAAGAAATACCTTTACCGTCTACTTCTTGGCGGAAGTTGTCGAGCTGCTCAGCAGTGAGACGACCTTCAACAAACGCACGCGCGTAGATACCTGGAGAGATGTGACCTTGATAATACACCAAATCGCCGCCGTCTTTTTCATTCGGCGCACGGAAGAAGTGGTTGAAACAGGTCTCGTAGAAAGCAGCCGATGACTGGAATGATGCCATGTGGCCACCCAGCTCTAAATCTTTCTTGGACGCACGCAACACGATCATGATTGCGTTCCAACGAATGATAGAACGGATACGACGTTCCAGATTCACATCACCTGGGTAAGCAGGTTCTTGATCGGCAGGAATGGTATTTACATAGTTGGTGGTCACGCCAGTTGGCATGTCAACACCGTCTAAACGTGCTTGTTCCAGTACTTGCTCCAGAAGGAACTGGGCACGTTCTACACCTTCTTCACGAACGACTGACTCGAGGGCTTGTAGCCACTCTTGAGTCTCAAGTGCGTCCACGTCATGTTTCATGACTTCAGACATGGCGATCTATCCTTTCGTTGATTGACTCATACAAAACAAACGTTGTCGCAGCTGGAGACACCGCTTGCCCTTTCTTTTGGGCGAATCCGGTATTATTCCAACTCGTCCTTGCGTTGTTGAATTCGACGCAGAGACCGTTCTCGACGGCTTTCTTCACGGCCAAGATCCAACAGAGTTTCCTCAATGTAAGCTAAGTGTGCATGTGACGCCTGTCTGGCTTTTTCTGGTTCGCCAGCAGTAATCGCATCCACGATCTCAGCCCGGTGTCGGCTGACGTTTTCCACCGTTTCTTGGCGGCGGTAAAGTAGCTCAAAGTTTTGCAGAATATTCTGCTCCAGCAGCGGCGCAAGACTGCGCATAATATAAAGCAGCACCACATTGTGTGCCGCTTCCGTTACTGCAACTAAATACTGCATGACAGCCGAGGCTTCTGCCTCTAAGTCCCCTTGTTGCTGCGCATGACGAATTGCATCATGGCAGTCACATATCCGCTTGAAGTCTTCTTTCGTGCCGCGAAGGGCGGCAAAGTAAGAAGAGATGCCTTCCAGCGCATGACGTGACTCCAGCAAATCAAGTTGGGTTTCAGGATGGTCCGCCAATAACTCTAGCAGGGGTTCAGAGAATCGCTGCCACAGTCGTTCACTGACAAAAGTGCCGCCACCTTGTTTACGCGTCAGCAACTTTTTAGCTTCAAGTCGCTGGATCGCTTCGCGCACTGACGGACGCGACACATCAAATTGTTTTGCCAACTCCCGCTCAGGCGGTAACTTCTGGCCCGGCGATAAAGTGCCTTCCAGAATTAAACCTTCGAGCTCTTTCTCGATAACATCTGAGAGTTTAGGTTGACGAATTCTTTGATATGCCATTGTTTTTGTTGACCATCCGTCTTAGCAGCTTTCACTGCCTTCGACAGAAACTGACTGGTTGTCAATTGGTAATACCAATTTTTTATAATCCTTTAAAGTTACCAGACAGCAGATATTGTGTCCACCAGAAGTTTGATTGACATCATGGAAACGACTGTATCTTTAAGGTGACAGTCGGCACACTCTGGCTCGCAAAAATTGGTCTGACCAATAAACACTTTATTAACAAGTCGCTTTTTTACAGCCCCACGAGCCTAAACAAGCGCGTGATGCCGCCACACTATTTGACGATCAGCGAATTATAGTAGGGCCAATCAAATGCAGGGCCCGGATCGGTTTTTCTTCCCGGCGCAATATGTTCATGGCCGGTAATACGATCACAGGTAATGGCTGGATAATACTGCATCAGCGTACAGGTGATCGTCGCTAAAGCTTGGTACTGCGGATCGGTATAAGGTAGGTCATCCGTGCCTTCAAGCTCGATACCGATCGAAAAGTCATTGCATTGCTCGCGTCCATCAAAACACGAAGCGCCAGCATGCCACGCACGCTCGTTGAATGGTACAAACTGGATCACACTTCCATCTCGTCGGATCAGTAGGTGCGCGGAGACGCGAAGATCGGCGATCTCGGCAAAATAAGGGTGCTCACTCGCGTCGAGCTGACCTTGAAAAAACTGTTCAATATAGGGTCCATCAAACTGTCCTGGGGGGAGGCTAATATTGTGGATGACCAGTAAGGAAATCTCTTCCCCATCGGGTCGTTGGTTGTAGTGGGGAGATGGGCAAGCGCGCGCGCCCACCAGCCAATGATCGTTGATGTTTGAAAAAGACATGCCGCTATCCATGGTTGGACTGGACGATTACTCTATCTCGCGGGTGTTCAGATTGGAATAGAAGCAGCAACCCGCGCTTGGATTCGCTTTGGCGTGATACATGGCCGCATCAGCTTGATTCATCAATTGTTGCAATTCCAGCCCATCGGTGGGGAAACAGCTCACCCCGATACTCAGAGAAAGCTCTAGCTCTGCGCCATTGGTCACCATGGGCGCGCGCATTTCTTGCATAATGCGCTCAATCACCTCGTGCAGTGCCTGTTTATCCGCCAATAAATCGAGCCAAACAATAAACTCATCGCCGCCTAAACGCCCGACTAAATCAGAGCGTCGCACCGCAAGCTTTAACCGCTGGCTAACGACTTTTAGCAATTCATCCCCCACCCCGTGACCATAGGTATCATTCACTTCTTTAAATCGGTTTACGTCGATAAACAGCAACGCGGCTTTAGTTTGCGCGCGTGAAGCACGCATCAAGGCCACCTCCACATGTGACTCAAACGCGCGGCGATTAAACAGTCGCGTGAGTTCATCATGCTCGGCTAAATACATTAGCTGTTGCTGTTGCTCTCGCAGTTGCTGAGTTTGTTGGGCAATCTCTTCGGCAAGCTGCTCTTTGCGCACCATGGTGTTTTTCAAGGTACGTTTCATCTCGTTAACGTGGGCGGCAAGATCAGACATCTCGTCAGAGGTTTCGAGTGAAAGCTGAGTGGTTAAATCCCCTTGCTTTATTTTCGCCACATCGTCATGCAGTTCTTCTAACCGCTGGAAGAAACGTCGCCGTGTGTTAGTGGCTAACGCGGTCACTAACAGCGCCAGTAAGATCAGCACACCGCCATGGAGGAGAAGCAAGGCTTTTTGTTGCTGCCCAGCTGAGTGCATCGCTTCTTGACGCATGGAGAAGGCCGCCTCACTCATGGTTTGCAATAGCATGTTATAGCGAGAAAACACCATCAATCGCGAGGTATCCGTAGTATTGATCTCGCTATGACGTCGCGCTGATAAGACAAGTAAAGTATCGATACTCTGTGCCGCTTGGCGAATCACTTGGATAGACTGTAACGGCAGTTCACTGTTTTTTTCACGAAGGCGTTGCAGTAAGGTTTGGTTGGCATGATACGCATCTTGGCGTGTTTCCGCGCTATGGTACTGCTGATATAACCAAAGCCTTCCCCGCACCGCATCAATTTGTGAATGTAAAGAGACGATGGCATCGAGACGATGTTGGACCTGAGTTTGTTTATAAAATAACTCGACGGTGATAAGTAAGGTGATCATGGTGAGCGCAGCACAAGCATACACCACGACACTTAACTGTTGTCCTATCTTCATTTTAATAAGCTCGCCTTATGCGTCGCCTCCGTTAAAGGGCCAGGATTTAGCAAACGACGAAAGCTCGGTTCCGTCCCTGCCACTAGTCCAGCTTCTCGCGCCCACATAGCTTGATTTTTCAAGCTAAGGAGTAAAGCGTCGCTCAGGGAAAGCCGAAAAAGATAATCTTGCCACAGCCATGCCAGCTGGTTGTCGGGAATCGATAAGTAGTCGGCCACGACTGCTTTTGATTCATTAGGATAAAGATGAATATAATCAATCGCGTCATCGAGCCCTGCAATCACTTGGCGCATATGCTGGTGTTGATGAATGTTTAATGGGCTTCGGCTCGCCAATAAAAAAGAGAGGTTGTGCAGCCCTTTACTGTTAAATTGCGATACGCGCTGCTGCGCCTCTTGCATGATGTGATAGCCGTAAGGCTCCCAAATAGAAATCGCATCCACCTCCCCACGTAATAATGCGCCGGGAAGTTGGTCTGGAGAGTAGTAGGCCTTTCGTATCGGTAACTCAGATAGACCATTCAAATTCAGCATTAAGTCTAAGAAGAACTCGCTGGCACTCGATTGCACCACGCCAACACGCGCATTCGCCAGCACATCTAAAGATTGGTGAATCGGCAACGTCAATGACCAGAGCTTAACGTCGTTATTGGACTCTACAAAGCTGGCGAGGATATTAAAGTCATCGCGTTGAAAACTATTAAACATCGCCACGGTTTCGGAGACCGTCGCGAGATCGGCCTCCCCCGCCATTAGCGAATTGAAGCTTTTTACTCCACCATGGACAGGCCTTAACGTAACCCCTATACCTTGTTGTTCAAAAAAGCCTTTTTTCTTCGCAATAATGATTGGAGCGGCAAGCGGGGTGAGCGATACCGCGATCGTCATGGTCGGCCCACTGTTGGTAACTGGCGCACGCACCCCTTGCCATACCCAATATCCCAGTATTGCGATGGCTAACATGGCACATAATGCCAATAGTCGTTTCATTGTTGCGCCTCATAAGTGTGTGCTGACACCAAGTATAGTCAAGGTTTAGACAGGCTATGTATAAAAAACAAGACGACAAAAAAGTTTACCGCGGCAGTAGCTGCATTTCATCACCAGTGAGGTTATCATTTCGGCAACTTTTGACTGCACCAGTGAGCCAAGATGACGTCGACAACTTCTCCATTTCGCGCGGTACACGATAGCGATAGCCGCTTTGCTTATCTCACCTCGCACCTTGATGCGGACGTAAAACGTCTAGTTTCTGAGACACTTCGAGAAGACTTGGGAGGAGAGATTGATCCCAGTCAGGACATTACCGCAAGCTTAATCCCTGCCGACTCGGTCTCCACCGCTACTTTGATCACCCGAGAAGCTGGGGTATTTTGTGGTCAGGCGTTTGCCGATGAGGTGTTTCGTCAACTCGGCGGTACCGTGTCGCTCACTTGGCATGTCAAAGATGGCGACACAGTGACGCCAAACCAAACCCTGTGTACCCTGCACGGCCCCTCGCGGATTATTTTGACCGGCGAGCGTAATGCGATGAATTTCATTCAAACCTTGTCAGGCTGCGCCAGTAAGGTTGCGACCTATGTGGCAGCGCTCAACGGCACTCACACCAAATTGCTCGACACCCGCAAAACCATTCCAGGGCTGCGTAGTGCGTTGAAGTACGCGGTTGCGTGTGGTGGCGGCCATAATCATCGGATTGGGGTGTTCGATGCGTATTTGATTAAAGAAAATCATATTCTTGCCTGTGGTGGGATTACCAATGCCGTGCAAGAAGCCCGTCGCCTTAACCCCGACAAGCCAGTGGAAGTAGAAACAGAAACCTTGGCCGAGCTGCAACAAGCCATTGATGCAGGTGCCGATGTGGTGATGCTGGATAATTTTACCATTCCCATGATGCGTGAAGCGGTTGCGCTCAATCAAGGCCGTGTCGCACTCGAAGTGTCTGGAAACGTCACCTTGGACACCCTCGCCGACTATGCCGCCACAGGCGTGAATTATATTTCCGTGGGCGCGCTGACCAAGCATGTTACTGCGCTCGACTTATCCATGCGCTTCCAATAACCCTTCTGTTGGCAAGATGATGAGGCCGCTTCTGATTAGCGGCCTTTTTATAACAATTTCGTGACAAAAAATTTGTAGTCTGTCGAACACTGCAACAGAAAAAACCCGCTGTTACATCAAGGTTTTACCCTTGACTCTCAAACTTATGTTCCCCCTCTTTTTTGCGCCACACGCACGAGCGTAAAGTGCTGGTACTGATTGTTGCCCACATTATGGCAACTCATGATTACGAGGAGAGATATAGGATGCAAAAGCAACAAGGGTTTAGCTTGATTGAGTTACTGGTGGTATTAGGCATTATTGGCGCTCTGACTGCCATCGCCATTCCGCAATACCAAAAGTATCAAGACAAAGCCAAAGTCACTGCCGCGATTGCCACACTGACCAATATGCGCTCCGTGGTAGAAGCGTATGTTATGGAAGAGGGTAAGTTCCCAGAAAAAACGGCTGGAAAAACACTTGGTATTCCTGATGATGTAACACTCACTCCTGTTAAAGGTGTTGAAGGTAACATGTCTCTAACCGTACAGGGGTTACCGGGAGGTGGAGACGTAAAGCTCTCGCGTACTGCTGCAGGCCACTGGAAGTGCGAGCAACCATCGACAACCATAGAAGTCAATGGTTGCAAGCAAGCGAGTAAAAACCAGCCAACACCTTAAGCGAATATAAAACAGGGACTCACGATGATCCCAACCGCTCAGTTGTATCAAGCCGGTTTATTGACTGATGCCCAGCGCGATATGCTGGGCATTGGTGACAATACCTTGCTCAGTCTTGCGCATTTACTCGATGCTGGGGTTGACCCCACCGCGCTCGCCAACACCCTCGCCAACCTGCACCATCTTCCATTTGCAGAAAGCCATCAGTATCCGTTTAAAGACACCTGCTATGCGCTCGACCGGCGCGATTTGATTCAGCGTCATCAAGTGCTACCGCTTGCTCAGCAAGGCCAAGATCTATTACTGGGGGTCAGTGATCCAGATAACGCAGAAGCTGTCGCTGACTTTCGCTTTTCTACTGGGCTCAATGTCCGGTTAGTGGTGCTCAGTCAGCCAGATTTGGATGCCGCTTTGCATCACTTATACGGGGCAGATATCGATGGCACTGGCGATGGCATCACCATCAGTGATCAGGACTTAGCGGCCCTGACCGTCACCGATAGCCCACAAGAGGACAGTGCCGAGCTACAAAGCGATCAGGCGCCCATCAGTCGTTACATTCAACAGATCTTAGTGGATGCGGTGCGCAAAAAAGCCTCCGACGTGCATTTCGAGCCCTTTGAGCATCACTACCAAATTCGCTTTCGCCAAGACGGTTTATTGCAAACCTATGCCCATCCTCCGGCTGGGGTCTCGCGGCGGCTATCGACCCGGCTCAAAATCTTAGCTCAACTCAATATTGCTGAACGACGTTTGCCACAGGACGGACGCATCAAGCTGACCCTCACCGCCGATCACACCGTCGATATGCGCGTCTCCACCTTGCCAACCATTTGGGGTGAGAAAGTGGTGGTTCGTCTGCTAGATAATGGCCAACAGCAATTAACCTTGCATGATTTAGGCTTAACCGAGTGGCAACGCCAGCACTATCAAGACGCATTGGATAGACCGCAAGGCATGATTTTGTTTACCGGCCCAACCGGAAGCGGCAAAACCGTCTCTTTATACAGTGGGTTAAAATATCTCAATCAGCCCGAGCGCAATATAGCCACCGTCGAAGATCCGGTTGAGATCCAGCTAGAGGGCGTCAACCAAGTCAACGTTAATACGGCCATTGGTTTAGATTTTGCCACCGCACTCCGTGCGTTTTTGCGTCAAGATCCCGATGTGGTCATGGTGGGGGAAATTCGCGATCTCGACACCGCTGAAATCGGGATCAAGGCCGCGCAAACCGGTCATCTGGTGTTATCAACCCTGCATACCAATTCTGCCGCCGAGAGCATCACCCGTTTATCTCATATGGGCATTGCGCCCTACAACCTTGCTAGTTCTCTAACCTTGGTGGTGGCCCAACGTTTGGTCCGCCGTTTATGTCCGATGTGTAAACAGCCGCATCCAGCTGATGACCCGCACCTTCAGCACTTAGCCAACCTCTACCCGACGTTAACCCCAAACACCTTGTACCAAGCACATCCTCACGGCTGCTATCAGTGTTACCAAGGCTATCAAGGTCGCACAGGGGTGTATGAGGTGCTTCCTGTGACCGAGACCATTGCCAGCGCTATTTACCGCAATGCCAGTGCCATCGAACTGACCCAACTGGCGACGGAGGAAGGGATGTGGCGACTGGCCGAATCCGGGATTGCCAAACTCAACCAAGGGATCACCAGCATTCAAGAGCTTACTCGCGTTATTCAGCTTGCCTAAGGAGTCTTCATGGCCAAACCTACGCTGTTTCTCTTTCATTGGCGTCAAGCCGCTGCAGGCGGCGACAAAAAAGGTCAGGTGTTCGCCTATACCGAGCAGGATGCTCGCCAACAGTTAGCAAGCCAATCGATCTTGCCCACACGCATCATTCGCCGTCGGCTATCGAGCTTTCAGCAGCGCCGTCACAAAGCCAACGCGGCGGATATCACTCAGTTTTCCCGCGATCTCACCACCCTGCTTGAGTCTGGGATCCCCATCGTACAAGCCCTCAACCTCATCGCGCTCAATCAGGTCAAAGCCGAGATGCGCTTGCTGGTGCGTCATATTCGCCAGCAACTCGAAGCCGGTACCAGTTTGAGTGATGCGTTGGCGCAAGCGAGTCCCTTGTTTGATCGCTTCTATTGCGATCTGGTCGCAACAGGCGAGCAAACCGGGCAATTGCCGCAGGTCTTTGCCCGGTTAACCTTATATCGTGAAAAGCAGGCGCAGCTTCGCAGTAAAGTGATTAAAGCCATGATCTATCCCACCATCGTGATCAGCGTGGCCTTGGGAGTGAGTGCCTATTTACTGGTATTCGTGATCCCGAAGTTTAAACATATTTTTGACTCCTTCGGCGCCGAGCTACCTTGGCTGACCCAACAAGTCCTCGCCTTATCGGACATCGTGAGCCAGCACGCATTGACCATCACATTGATAATGGCGGGCCTTGCCGCTGCCCACCAACTACTGCAGCGTAAAAACGCGACCTACCAATATTACTATGACCGCTGGCTACTGCGACTGCCCGTCATCGGTGAAGTGGTGAGTAAAGCCTGCATTGCCAAGTTTTCTCGTACCCTCGCCACCACCTTTAGTGCCGGCATTCCGTTACTTTCTGGCTTACAAGCGGCCACGAAATCCATGACCAACGCCTATTATGTTCACGCGCTCAACGCAGTTTACCAGCACACCGCGACCGGTATTCCACTCCACCAAGCATTGCGTGACAGCGACAGCTTCCCTGTAATGGTGACGCAAATGGTGATGATTGGCGAAGAGTCGGGATCACTCGATAATATGCTCAACCGCATCGCGCAAATCTATGAAGCCGAAGTCGATAACACCGTGGACAACCTCGGTAAAATCATCGAGCCCCTGTTAATTTTAGTGCTGGGGCTATTGATTGGCGGCTTGGTGGTGGCCATGTATTTACCGATTTTCAATCTGATGTCCGTTCTTGGCTAGCCAAGATAGAGTCTCTCGCCACAAGGCGCTATGATGCGCACAAGGTTTATACCCAGAAGGTCCCATGTTGATATTCTCATCGCCGTTATTCATCGGTCTTGCCGGCCTATTCGGCCTGATTATCGGTAGCTTTTTAAATGTGGTCATCGCACGTTTGCCAATCATGATGGCGCGTCGTTGGCGCCAAGAATGCTTGGCCACGTTTCCCGATGCTAATATTGATGCCCCTGACGGGCAGCGTTTTGATTTGTGTCTCCCAGCGTCTCACTGTCCGGCCTGTGAGCAAACCATTCGCTGGTATGACAATATTCCGCTGCTCAGTTGGCTGGCTTTAAAAGGCCGCTGCCGCCATTGTCAGCACCCCATCAGTAAACGCTATCCGTTGGTGGAGCTGACCAGCGCAATACTTTGCATGCTTCCCGCTTGGCTTCTCGCCTCCCCGACATGGGCCATCGCCGTGATGGCGGCCAGTTTAGTCTTGCTCGCCCTAACCTTGATTGATTGGGAAACCCTGTTGCTGCCCGATCAACTCACCTTACCTTTGATGTGGGCCGGCATCGGCCTTGCTCTTATCGGCATCAGCCCAGTCACCCTCAGTGAAAGTGTGATTGGCGCCATGGTCGGTTATGTCAGCCTTTGGAGCCTCTTTTGGGCTTTTAAGCTCATCACCGGCAAAGAAGGCATGGGCTATGGCGACTTTAAGCTTTTTGCCGCCTTGGGGGCTTGGCTGGGATGGCAAGTACTGCCGCTATTGATCCTGCTGGCCTCATTGAGTGGCGCCGTGATTGGCACGATCGTACTCCGCCGACAGCAGCAAGGACTGCAACAGCCGTTTGCCTTTGGTCCTTTTATTGCGATCGCCGGCTGGGTCTGCCTCCTGTGGGGTGATGGCCTGTTACACTGGTATCTTTCACAAGTATTGGGAGTATAGGTTAATGGGATTAGTGATTGGGCTTACTGGCGGTATCGGTAGCGGCAAAACCACGGTTGCCAACCAGTTTGCTGCCAAAGGCATTGAGGTGATTGATGCAGATGTGATTGCACGCGATGTGGTGGCGGTTGGCAGTGAAGGGCTGGCGGCAATCGCCGCGCGCTTTGGTGAATCAGCCTTGCAGTCCGATGGGCAATTGAATCGCGCTTGGCTCAGAGAGCGGGTCTTTTCTCACCCTGACGACAAACGTTGGTTAGATGACTTACTGCACCCAATGATCCGCACCCGGATGATCAGCGCTTGCGCGCAAGCACGCTCTTCCTACTGTTTGCTTGTGGTGCCGTTATTGGTGGAAAATAACCTCATGGCATTAGCAGACCGTATTTTGGTGGTCGATGTTGATGAGCAAACCCAAATTGCACGGACATTAAAGCGAGACGGCGTGAGCCGCCAGCAAGTCGATGCCATTCTGGCAGCCCAAGCAACCCGTGCACAGCGACTTGCGGTCGCCGACGACATCATCAACAATGATCAACCAGAGACGGAACTCCAACACCAGATTGATGCCTTACACCAGACGTATTTAACCTTGGCCGCCCAACATCACACCGGGGAGTAACCGGATAGGATCGCAAAACATTTATGACCAGCCTCACTTTGTATGAACACCCACTCAATGAACAGGTGCGAATTTATTTGCGCCTAGAGTACCTGCTCGATCAATTGGACGAAGTGAGCGGATTATCGGCCCCTTGCCACCATATTCAATTTTTCCGCAGTCTGTTTGATTTGCTGGAAATATTAGAACAAGTGCAAGTAAAAGCGGATCTTGCCAAGGATTTGGATAAGCTCAAGAAAAAGCTCAACGCATGGGCCAATGTGCCACAGGTCGATCAACAGCAGCTGCAACAACTGCTTGAGCAATTGGCCGAGCACCAACGTGCGGTCTTACAAGCCAAGCGTTTTGGCCAAGCACTACGCGAAGATCGCTTCTTGACCAGCATCAAACAGCGATTCTCCATTCCCGGTGGCAGCTGTAGTTTTGATTTGCCCATTTTCCACCATTGGTTACATCAGCCTTTGGCCGCCCGCCAAAACGCGATTAATGGCTGGCTCGCCACGCTATCACCGCTGCGTCATGCCTTAGCATTTTGGTTGCAACTGACCCGAGAAAGCGCACAAGGTGGGCATGTCGAGGTTAAACAAGGCTTCTATCAACAAGACACTGATGGCGCGTGCCTGATCCGGATTCAGGTCAACCCCGATCTGGGCGTTTATCCGTTGGTTTCAGGACACAAAAACCGTTTTGCGATCCGTTTTATGCCATTTGACGATGATCGCGAGGTCGCCGACAATATGCCGGTATTTATCAGTGTCTGTTAAGGAGATGAGCGTGAGTGATACCCCCGCGGTGGTGAAATGTCCAACCTGCCAACAACCTGTTGTTTGGGGCGAAATCAGCCCGCATCGCCCGTTTTGCAGCAAACGTTGTCAGTTGATTGATTTAGGGGAATGGGCCAATGAAGAAAAGGCGATTCCCGGCGCACCAGACAGCTCTGATGACGACCTATGGTCAGAAGGACAGGCGGAGTAATCTCCACCTGCCAAGACGAACGATCCGTGCTTAAAATCGAGCACGGATTTTCTCAAGCACCGCGTCATTCGCTTCAGGGAAAGTGTACTCGGATAAACGCGCAATCGGTGCCCACTCACCATGCTGACCTTCCTGCCCTTGCGGCTCCCCTTCAAAGCGACTGACTAAGAAAAAATCAAAGCTTAACGCTTTGTCTGGAAAATCAAAGTCTAGCGAAATAAAGGGGCTGACGTCGGTGGCATCAATCCCCACTTCTTCACGCAGCTCCCGCACCACGGCTTGGCGCGGGGTTTCGTTGGCTTCAATTTTTCCGCCGGGGAATTCCCACTTTCCGCCTTGGTGCACATCCGCATGGCGACGTGTAATAAATATCTTATCTTGCGCGGCATTAACAATCACACCAGCGGCAATATTAACCCGTTTCATGAATACTCCTACTTACTACCGCCTACGCGCTATCCACTGTCTGTCGATATCGATGACAAACACGTCAGCGAACGCGCGTCTTGGGGTATAAAAAAAGGCCGCTGAACGGCCTTTTTAGTCATACATAGTCAGGGTTAGATTTTACCGTGACATTGTTTAAATTTCTTCCCTGATCCGCATGGACACGGCTCATTACGGCCAACTTTTCGGCCATCGCGCACCACAGTTTCGTTGCCTGAAGCATTCGCCTCGCCGTCACTGAGTGGATTATCGGCTTTGGCATGATTTACTTGCTGTTGGCGAGCTGCTTGCTCGGCACGTGCTTGACGCTCCGCTTCCATACGCTCAACGTCATCAGGCTGTTGCACACGAACGCGGCTGAGTGTGGTGATCACGTCGGTTTTTAGCGCTTCTAGCATGTCTTCAAACAGCTCGAACGATTCACGCTTGTACTCCTGCTTCGGATTCTTTTGCGCATAGCCGCGCAGGTGGATACCTTGGCGCAGGTGATCCATCGCCGCCAAATGCTCTTTCCACAGCGTATCCAAAGTTTGCAGCATGACCGCTTTTTCGAAGTTGCGCAGTGTTTCAGCACCCACCGCCGCTTCTTTGCTCTTATAGACATCAATCAGCGATGACAGAATTCGCTCACGCAATAACTCTTCATACAGCTTGTCGTCTTCATCCAACCATTGTTGAATAGGCAATTCGATATCAAAGTCTGCTTTTAAGCGCTGCTCTAGGCCGGCGATATCCCACATTTCTTCCAACGATTGTGGCGGAATATATTGGCTAACCAATGCATTCACTACATCTTCACGGTTATGCTCAATCATTTCACTGATATCGCTAGAAACCAGTAGCGCGTCACGCAATTCGTAGACCACTTTACGCTGATCGTTGGCCACATCATCGAATTCCAGCAACTGCTTACGAATGTCGAAGTTACGCCCTTCTACTTTACGTTGCGCGTTTTCAATTGCCTTGTTCACCCAAGGGTGTTCAATCGCTTCACCTTCACCCATCCCGAGGCGTTTCATCATGTTAGAGACTTTTTCTGAGGCAAAAATGCGCATCAGTGAGTCTTCCATCGACAGATAAAAGCGCGTCGAACCTGGGTCACCTTGACGACCGGCACGGCCACGAAGCTGGTTATCAATACGGCGTGACTCGTGACGCTCCGTACCAATAATGTGCAGGCCACCCGCCTCAACCACTTGGTCGTGGAGCTGCTGCCATTTCTCTTTCGCCGCTTCGACTTGTGCGTCTGTTGGCTCGTCAATATCACCCAGTACCTGCTTCCAGCTACCACCTAGAACAATATCCGTACCACGACCAGCCATATTGGTCGCAATTGTCACGGTGCCCGGGTAACCAGCTTGTTCAACGATTTCGGCTTCATGGGCGTGGAATTTCGCGTTGAGGACTTGGTGCTTGATGCCATCTTTTTTCAGCGCATTAGAAAGAAGCTCTGATTTTTCAATTGAGACGGTTCCGACAAGTACCGGCTGGCCAGCTTTCGCTCGCGTTTTAATGTCTTCAATAATCGCGGCAAATTTCTCACGCTCAGTCATATAAACCTGATCAGCATGATCTTTACGTACCATCGGGCGGTTGGTCGGAATAACCACGGTATCCAATCCATAAATCGACTGGAACTCAAACGCTTCGGTATCCGCGGTCCCTGTCATACCTGACAGCTTTTCATAAAGTCGGAAGAAGTTCTGGAAAGTGATCGAGGCCAGCGTCTGGTTCTCGTTTTGGATTTTCACCCCTTCTTTGGCTTCCACCGCTTGGTGTAAGCCTTCAGACCAACGACGTCCCGGCATGGTGCGGCCGGTGTGCTCATCAACGATGATCACTTCGTCTTCTTTAACAATGTAATCAACGTCGCGCTCAAACAGCACATGGGCACGGAGTGCAGCGTTAATATGGTGCAACAAGCTAATATTCGCAGGCGAATACAGCGTATCGTCTTCTGCCATCAAGCCGTTTTTCTTTAGCAGCTCTTCGACAAATTCTTGGCCGTTTTCGGTCATGTAGACCTGTTTGGCTTTCTCATCGACGGTGTAGTGACCATCGCCACGGTATTCTTCTGAGTCTTCTTCGTCCTGCTTTTCGAGCTGAGGGATCAAGGCGTTGATCCGCTGATACATTTCTGAGCTGTCTTCTGCAGGCCCTGAAATAATCAGCGGTGTACGCGCCTCATCAATCAAGATGGAGTCCACCTCATCGACAATTGAGAAGTAGCGATCGCGCTGTACGCGATCTTCCGCACGGAACGCCATGTTGTCGCGCAGGTAGTCGAAACCAAATTCGTTGTTGGTACCGTAAAGAATGTCACACGCGTAAGCGGCTTTCTTCGCTTCCGGTGGCATGTTCGGCACATTCACGCCGACCGTCATACCAAGAAAATCAAATAACGGGCGGTTTGTTTCCGCGTCACGTTGCGCCAAGTAGTCGTTGACGGTAACAATGTGCACGGATTTGCCTGTCAGGGCATTCAAATAAGACGGCAAGGTCGCGGTCAGGGTTTTACCTTCACCGGTGCGCATTTCTGCAATCTGGCCACTGTGCAGCACCATGCCCCCGATCAGCTGAACATCGAAGTGACGCATACCAAACACACGCTTAGATGCTTCGCGGACGGTGGCAAAGGCTTCAGGAAGCAGATCGTCCAAGCTCGCGCCTTGGTCAAGACGCTCACGGAATTCGACGGTTTTCGCTTTTAGCGCATCATCACTGAGGGATTCAAATTGGGGCTCTAGCTTGTTGATTTCATCAACGACTTTTCGCAGCCGACGCAAAGTGCGGTCATTACGGCTTCCGATAACTTTAGTCAGGATTTTCGATAACATGGCGTTGCCGGTACTCTTTTTAATGGTCTTCCCACATGGGCGGCAGCTGCACAGCAATGATGCTGGTGTGCATTCAGTTCAACGCGGATAGGCTATGGTTCATCGATTCGACAGAAGATGCCAATGCGCGCATCTTTATTAGGTGGAGCCAAATCGGAAAGAATTCAAGGGCGGACAGTGCCGCTTAACAACTTATTTTCCGCGAAGCTGATTGTGAAATTAACAGGCTGCATTGAAAACACTATGCCTGTCGCTCTACCCATGCGACACTTACCTGTGAATGATTCGGTCACTTATAATAAGGGAAATTGGACCGACATCCTATGAATAATCAGGGACAGATAGGATCAATTAGGAAAAATTAGACGCTGTGCGACTGTTCACGCACCGAATTGACGATAAAAAAGACAATAGCCATGCGAGATCACCGACCCCGCTCTACGTTGCACCTCTTGGAGAGCGACAACAACAATATCGCTCAACGCGCAGTTGAGCTCGCCAAGTTGAATAAGCTGATCTTGGCCTTGTTGCCAGGCGAAACCTCCAAGGCATGCCGGGTAGCCAACTATCGTGAGGGCGTACTTGTGGTTGAAGCTGGCAGCGCTGCTTGGGCTATGCGGCTCAATTACGAGCGCCAACACCTTTTGTCTGTATTACGGCAAAAAGGCCTCGCCAGTCTCACCACCATTGAAGTGAAAATTAATCCAGCCTTGGCCGCCGTGGATAGAGAAGAAGATGCCACCACACCCGCACGCCATTTGAGCAAAGCCTCGGGTGAGTTACTGCATGAGCTGGGGCAAAGTGCCTCGCCGAAGTTAAAAGCGCGTTTAGAAGCTCTAGCCAAGCTAGCGACAGACACAATAAAGCCAGAGTCGTGACTCTGGCTTTATTTAACAGGGTGCTGAGCAACTTACCATAATGAGGCAACTCTGCCCTATTTAGGTGCAAGTCTTATGCAAGCACCATATCTGGGTCAGCAAACGCAACCGGTGATTTTTCCGTTTCTTCAAACGTCACCCACTCCCACGCTTCTTGATCCGCCAATACCGCACGCAGCAGCTGGTTGTTCAGTGCATGGCCCGATTTATAGGCGCGCATTTCACCGATGATGCTATGACCACACATGTATAGGTCGCCAATTGCATCCAACACTTTGTGCTTCACGAGCTCGTTATCAAAGCGCAGACCTTCTTCGTTCAAGATGCGGTAGTCATCCAGAACAATGGCACAGTCAAAGCTGCCGCCCAAACATAGGTTCTGTGATTGCAGGTACTCAATGTCGCGCATAAACCCAAAGGTTCGCGCACGACTGATATCTTTGATAAACGACTGCGTCGAGAAGTCCATCACCAAATTTTGTTGCTCTGATTCAATCGCAGGATGGTTGAAGTCGATGGCAAAATCGAGGCGGAAACCGTTATACGGCACCAGCTCTGCCCATTTGTCGCCGTCTTCAATGCGAACAGGTTTTTTGATGCGAATGAATCGTTTTGGTGCGTTTTGTACTTCAATGCCGGCAGATTGCAGCAAGAAGATGAATGGGCTTGAGCTACCATCCATAATCGGAATTTCTGGCGCATTGACCTCGATAATAATGTTATCGATGCCCATACCGGCAATCGCGGCACTTAAGTGCTCGACAGTCGAGATACGCACGCCTTCATCATTGACGAGCGCGGTACACAACATGGTGTCGCGTACATCCGCTGGATCAGCCGGAAAGTCAACCGGCGGCTCCATATCGGTACGGCGATAAATCACGCCGGTGTTCGCAGGAGCCGGACGCAGAGTAAGCGTAACCTTACGCCCAGAGTGGAGGCCCACACCGGTCGTTTCGACAATACTTTTTAATGTTCGCTGTCTTATCATCGGCTTATCTCAACTTTTTCTCAAAAAAGTGTGCTCTGCGTCACTCATTACCCTGTCACCTTAGACAAGGGGAGCGTGATGATAGCACATCGCTGGCTACAAACCAAGCACTGGCACTAGTCAGCTTGCTTACGCAAAAACGCAGGAATATCGAGATAATCATGCTCGGTCTGCGATTTTGGCGCCGCGTTTGACGACGACGCAGCTGGCTGCTCTTTTGCCGCAGGCGTTGCCGCCTGAGGTTTTTCTTGCAAAGGCTGTGCCTTTTTCGGCTCGGCCGGTGCTTGCCCAGACTGTGCATTGGTCACCAAGGTAATATCTGGCTTACGTTCGTTGCCAATCCCCGTTGCCACCACAGTCACTCGCAGCTCGTCGCTCATTTCCGGATCCATCGAGGTACCAATCACGACAGTCGCATTATCAGAGGCGAACGCTTTAACCGTGTTACCAACCGTCTCGAATTCATCAAGACGCATATCGAAACCAGCGGTAATGTTCACCAGCACACCGCGTGCGCCTGCTAAGTCGATGTCCTCAAGTAGCGGGCTAGAAATGGCCATTTCAGCCGCTTCTTCTGCTCGATCTTCTCCCGTAGCAACCCCGCTTCCCATCATGGCGTGCCCCATCTCTGACATCACAGTGCGGACATCCGCAAAGTCGACGTTGATGTGGCCCGGACGGGTAATCAGCTCAGCAATACCCTGCACCGCGTTACGAAGTACATCATTCGCTTTCGCAAACGCATCTAGTAAGGTTATGCCACGACCCAGTACTTTGAGCAGTTTTTCGTTAGGAATCGTGATAAGCGAGTCAACATTCTTAGACAGCTCTTCAATTCCTTGCTCAGCAAAGGCCAGTCGCTTCTTACCTTCGAAGCTAAATGGTTTGGTGACCACTGCAACGGTGAGGATACCCATTTCTTTCGCAATTTCTGCGATGATAGGTGCTGCACCTGTCCCAGTACCGCCGCCCATTCCTGCTGCGATAAATACCATATCGGCACCTTCGAGCTCAGCTTTAATCGCATCGCGATCTTCAAGGGCAGAATCTCGACCTACTTGAGGGTTTGCCCCCGCGCCTAGGCCTTTGGTGATGTCACCACCAATTTGAATGACGGTGCCAACGCTACTTTTACGCAACGCTTGGGCGTCAGTGTTAATACTAATGAAGTCAACGCCTTCGATTGACTCACGTACCATATGCTCGACAGCGTTACCGCCGCCACCGCCAATGCCAACGACTTTAATTACCGCATCGTCAGACATTTCCATCATCGGTTCAAACATGAGTTCTCTCCGTCCTTCCTGTTCGCATCAGGGTTAAAATTCTTTCTTAAACCAGCTACTCAGCTTGCTTACCCAACTGGCAACAGCCCGCTTTTGCTCTGGTTCACTCGTTTCTGTCAGCAAGTTTTCTTTGCCGTAATGCAAAAGCCCAACCGCTGTTGCATAACATGGTGCTTGTACATAGTCGGTTAATCCGGTGACACCCACAGGCTGCCCAACTCGTACTTGATTCTGAAACACACGCTCAGCACATTCGACCAAACCGTGCATCTGTGCCGCACCGCCAGTCAGTACAATGCCTGCGGCTAACTGGTGCTTCACGCCTTCGCTGCGTAGCTTGTCTTGAATGGCAACCAGCTTCTGATTGACCAATCCCAACAGCTCAGAACAACGTGGCTCAATCACTTCTGCCAGTGTCTGGCGCTGCAATGTCCGTGATGGGCGTCCGCCCACACTGGGCACATTGACTTTGGCATCCTTGCTGACCAATTCGCTAAGTGCGCAGCCATACTTCACTTTAATGTCTTCTGCGTCGGCAAGCGGTGTTCCGAACGCGTAAGCAATGTCGCTGGTAATCACGTTCCCCGCATAAGGGATAACCTCTGCGTGGCGCAGCGCGCCCCCCGTCCAAACTGCGAGATCCATGGTACCACCGCCAATATCGACAACGCAGACACCCAGCTCACGTTCGTCCGGTGTAATCACCGCATGGCTTGCTGACAAGCCGGAGAAAATCAGTTGATCAACTCTAAGACCACAGCGTTCAACCGCTTTCTCAATATTTTTTGCCGTGTCATTGTGACATGTGATGAGGTGCACACTGGCTTCCATACGCACACCTGACAACCCCACTGGGTTTTTGATCCCTTCTTGATAGTCAATTTTATATTCTTGTGGGATCACATGGAGCACGCGTTGCTCATCACTAATCTTCACTGACTTGGCAGTGTGGATCACATTGTCAACGTCATCTTGGGTCACTTCCTCATCGGAAATCGTACCCATCCCTCTTTCAGTCTGGCAGTGAATGTGCTTTCCTGACAAAGAAAGATACACAGAACTGATTTGGCAATCCGCCATCATTTCTGCTTCATTCACCGCACGCTGGACGGATTTGACCACAGATTCTAGGTCGTTGACGCCACCTTTATCCATGCCACGAGACGGGCTGGTCCCCACGCCCAATACGTTGATGGTGCCGTCTGGCAGCACTTCACTGACCAGCGCAGACACTTTGGACGTACCGATATCCAGTCCAACAATCAGTGATTTATCTGTCGCTTTATTCATTCACACCATCTCTTAATCTTGGCTAGTCGTCTCTTCCGTCTCTGTTTTCCAACCTACGGCAGCACCTGTGTCATAGCGTAAGTCCACGTAAGCGATCGGTGTTTGTTGTTGCTGTATCTCAGGGTAAAGGTGCACAAGCCGCGCTAAGCGCTCTTCTCGTGCTTCTCGACCCAACTCAATCCGTATGCCGCTGCGTGTCACGATACGCCAAGAGCGTCGCTCGTTCAGTGATAAGGCTTGAATCGACAAGCCAATGCGATTGAGCTGCGCATTTAGAGTCTCACTGGCGGCAAGCACCTCTTTTGCACTCTCTGGCATACCGTGCAAAGACACCAGATCCTGTCCTGCAACATCCGCCGGCGTGCCATCAAAAATCTCGCCCTCAGGCGTTAACAGCTTCTGTCCATTCCAGATAGCCCGCGCTTGGTACTCGGTAATGTGGACTTTCAAGGTGTTCGGCCACTGTTTGCGAACCGCCACGTGCTTAACCCAAGGCAGCGCCTCGATATTTGCCTGGATGCTATTCACATCTTGCAACATAAAACTTTTCAGGGTGCCGACCGACAACACTGCGTCGCGCACTTGCTGATCACTGACCTGAGTCCGATCGCCTTCGATGACCAACTGAGACAAAGGCAGCTGCTGCTCATCGCTCATCCAATCGATCACTCGCACAAAGCCGGTCACCATCAAAAGAATGACTGCGGTAAGAAACACCAATCCCGCCCATTGCTGACGTTCAAGGTTCACCGTTTCTTGTATGCGTGTGAGCGCATTTACCATGCTCATACCTTTGTTATCGCCTTGTGTCGAGCAAGCTTGACACACCCAGCGAAAAAACCGACTGATTATAGCGATCCCGCGCCTCGTGCTCCAACTTGATTGACGCTTTGTATCAATAAGCTGAGATCTGTTCCGAGCAATTTTGCTCTGTGATGCGAAAAAAGCCGCCTTTTTATTCGGATCATCCGATTATGACACAGCTTTTTATCACATCAGTTTGTTTTTTGTTGTGCCATTTTTGCTTTATCCAGCGCCATTGCCGCTAAATTTCGCGCTACTTTACCAATGTCACCCGCGCCTTGTGTTAAAACTAAGTCATTCGCTTGCAGTACATTGGCCAATGCGGCCGGTAACGCCTCGGCATTTGGCACAAAAATCGGATCGAGCTTGCCTCGCGCCCGAATGCTGCGACACAAACTTCTACCGTCAGCCCCCGCTATCGGTGTTTCTCCCGCGGAATAGACATCCAACATCAACAGCACATCCACGTTTTCCAGCACATTGGCAAAATCATCATAGAGATCGCGGGTACGGCTGTACCGGTGCGGCTGAAAGATCATCACCAAACGGTGATCTTGCCAGCCAGCGCGTGCCGCTTTAATGGTGACATCCACTTCACTCGGGTGGTGACCATAATCATCAACCAATAACGCCGTTCCTTGCTCGACAGGGAATTCTCCCAGTTGGTCAAAACGACGTCCTGTTCCTTCAAAACTGGCAAGCGCACGCACAATCGCAGCGTCATCCACACCGTCTTCGGTCGCGACAGCAATCGCGGCACTGGCGTTTAATGCGTTGTGTTGTCCCGGAATATTGAGTTCTATGGTCAAGGTCTCGCGTCCCGGACGGGTGACTTTAAAAATCCCGCGCTGACCTTTTTGGTGATAATCGTGCAAACGCACATCGGCATCATCAGAAAAGCCATAGGTGATCACTTGGCGACCAATCGATGGGATCAGGGCGCGTACCACAGGATCATCAATACACACCACCGCTAACCCGTAAAACGGCAGATTATGAAGAAAATCAATAAAGGTTTGCTTTAGCGTTTCAAAGTTACCGCCGTAGGTATCCATATGGTCGGCTTCAATATTGGTAACGATGGCGACCATAGGTTGTAAATGCAAAAAAGAGGCATCGCTTTCGTCCGCTTCCGCAATCAAATATCGGCTACTCCCCAAACGCGCGTTGGTGCCAGCACTTTTGACTAATCCACCATTGACAAAAGTGGGATCTAAACCGGCTTCCGAATAGATCTGGGTCACTAATGCGGTGGTCGTGGTTTTACCATGGGTGCCGGCAACGGCAATACCGTGCCGATATCGCATCAATTCAGCCAACATTTCGGCACGACGAACCACCGGAATGCGGAGAGATTTTGCCGCGACCACTTCCGGGTTATCGGGCTTGATGGCGGTAGAGACCACCACCACGCTTGCTTTCTCGATGTGACTGGCTTGATGACCGATAAAGATCTCTGCCCCCATGGACGCCAAACGCTCGGTGACCACATTTTGTGCAAGATCCGAGCCGGTTATTTGGTAACCTTCGTTAATCAGCACTTCAGCAATACCACACATCCCCGCACCGCCAATGCCCACAAAGTGGATCCGTTTCACCCGACGCATTTCCGGGATCATGGTGCGAAGTTTTTCTAGCTGCTGATTATCCAATTTACCCATTCATCTTTTCTCTATTATTTTGCTTGTTCGGCAATCACTTGTGCCACACGTGCATCCGCATCAATGATCGCGGCATCACGCGCGGCGTTCGCCATCGTAAGGAGGCGCGCTCGGTCTAAGCCGTCAATTGTCTCAGCCAGCGTGGCGGCTGTCAGTGATGGCTGTTCAATCATCAGTGCCGCATCACGTTCAACCAAGTAATCACCGTTTAGTGCTTGCTGACGGTCGGCATGCATAAAGGGCACAAAGATCGCCCCCACACCGGCTGCCGCGAGTTCCGAGACCGTCAAAGCGCCACTGCGACAAATCACCACATCGGCCCAAGCATAAGCACTAGCAACATCATCAATAAACTCGGTCACGGTCGCATCGGTAACGCCCTCAGCGTGATACGCCGCTTCTGTGCTTTGCGCGTTTCCTTTCCCGGCTTGGTGTCGCACCATGACCGGCTGCGCCGTTTTTGCCACCGCAACAGGCACGGTTTGGTTTAAGATGCGCGCACCTTGGCTGCCGCCCATCACCAGAATACGCAATGGTCCGTTGCGGTCACGAAAGCGTGCTGCCGGTGAGGGCAAGGTGCACACATCACGGCGCACCGGATTGCCGACCACAGGCTTACCCTCAAACGCTCCCGGAAAGGCTTGCAGTACTTGCTTAGCCACTTTCGCCAACCATTGGTTGGTTAACCCAGCCACCGCATTCTGTTCATGAAGCACCACAGGTACACCACTGAGCCAAGCAGCGATGCCGCCGGGGCCACTCACATATCCGCCCATGCCCAACACCGCATCGGGTTGGTAGCGCTTAATGATTTGGCGCGCTTGCCAAATGGCGCTGAGGATCATCCACGGCGCACGCAGCTTGCGGATCAGGCCCGAACCGATCAAGCCTTTGACACGAATAAACTCAATATCAATGCCGTGTTTGGGAACCAGATCCGCTTCCATGCGATCCGCAGTACCCAGCCAACGGATCTGCCAGCCTTGTTGCTCTAAATATTTGGCGACCGCGAGGCCGGGAAACACATGTCCACCGGTTCCCCCCGCCATTACCAATAAACGTTTACTGCTCATCGTGTTGAATTTTATCCTGATAATGCTTGATTTGATGGGCTTGGGCCGTGGCTAAACGGTACTCATGGTCGATGCGTAACAGCAGGGCGACCGCCATTGCCATGATCAAAAGGCTGGAACCGCCATAACTGATCAGAGGCAGCGTCAGCCCCTTGGTCGGCAGCATGCCCGCGGCAGCGCCCACATTCACCATGGTTTGAAACGCAAACCAAATTCCGATACCAAAGGCGAGAAAGCCACCAAACAATTGTTCTTGTTCAAGACAACGTCTGCCAATAAATAAGGCTTTGAAGACCAAACAGAAAATTAAAACCAAAATGACACTAACGCCCACCAGCCCTAGCTCTTCGGCAATCACGGCGAACACAAAGTCGGTATGCGCTTCTGGCAAGTACTCCAATTTTTGAATCGAGTTGCCCAAGCCTTGCCCAAACCAATCACCGCGTCCAAACGCCATTAACGATTGGGTGAGCTGATAGCCACTGCCAAACGGGTCTTGCCAAGGGTCAAGGAAAGCGGTAACACGCCGCACCCGATAAGGCTCTGCAATGATCAAACCTCCCACCAGCGTGAGCCCTGCCACCAGCAGCGCGATAAATTGCCACAATTTGGCGCCGGCAATAAACAACATGCCCACCGTGGTCACAAACATCACCACCACTGAGCCTAAATCGGGCTGGGCAAGGAGTAAGCTTGCAAATAACAACAGCACCGCAAGCGGCTTCGCAAAGCCACGAAAGTGCTCGCGCACCTCACCATGACGACGGACGAGGTATCCTGCCAAAAAAACGAATAGAGATAACTTGGCAATCTCCGCAGGCTGAACATTGATCCCAGCAATGGAGATCCAGCGCGCTGCGCCGTTGACCGAGCGCCCGATGGCTAACACGGCCAACAGCAACACCGATGACAGCAATAGCATCCAACCACTGTATTTTTGCCAAAGCCGCACGGGAATATACATCACCACCACAGCCGCTATCACGGCTACCGTGAGATAAATCGCGTGCCGTTTCGCAAATAAAAATGGGGCATCGGCCAAGCGAAGGGCGACCGGGATAGACGCCGACGTCACCATCACCAGACCAATCACCATCAATAACAGTGATACCCAAACAAGTTGGCGATCATAGAGCACACCCGGCGATGGGGTGCGCAGCCAAGACCAACACTGTTTGGGCCAAGTGCGTATCATCGGGCATCACTCACGGTTAGTTGTTTGACAGCATCGGCAAAGGCATCGCCACGTGCCATAAAGTTGGCGAACTGATCGAGGCTCGAACAAGCTGGTGACAATAGCACCATATCACCCGGTGCAACGTGTTGGGCAATGACATCAATCGCCTGCTCCAAGGTCCCAAAACGATGCGACGAACGGCTCAATGCAGCCAGTTTGTCACCATCTTGCCCAAAGCAATATAGCTGGGCAGATAGCTTATCCAACACAGGTTGAAGCGCATGAAAATCCGCACCTTTACCATCACCACCGAGTAGCAGATGAAGCTGCCCTTGCAGCGTTAAGCCGTCCAAAGCGGCTAACGTGCTGGCCACATTGGTCGCTTTGGAATCATTGACCCAAGTTACGCCGTTGATCGTTGCCACCGTCTGGCAACGATGAGGCAAGCCAGTATAGGTTTGCATCGCCTGAACTTGTCCATCGCGATCGATACCGACACTGTCTGCCAATGCCATTGCCGCTAAGCAATTGGCGACATTATGACGCCCAACGAGCGCCAGTTCGGCCACGGGCAGGACAGGATCACCCTCCACACTGAGCCACTCTTGGCCTTGATGGCTGATAAGACGATAGTCGCCTTGCTGAAAGCCAAATAAAACGAGAGGTTGCTCACTGTGTGTTGCTTTATCATCAGCGTTGGCAATCCGGGTGTGTGCGTGAGCGAAAATACGTAACTTGGCCGCGCGATAATCAGCCAAGCTGTCGTAACGATCCATGTGATCTTCAGAAAAGTTTAAAAACGCGGCGCCATCCAACGCCAATGACGCCGTGGTTTCCAGTTGAAAGCTCGACAGCTCCAGCACATATAAGTCATGCCCTTGGTCGAGTAAATCAAGCGCCGCGACACCGATATTGCCACCCACACCCACACGGATACCCGCCGCTTTCGCCATCTCGCCCACTAAGGCGGTGACGGTACTTTTTCCGTTCGACCCGGTGATGGCGACCACCGGCTTATCGCAATACCACGCAAAGAGCTCAATATCGCCAACGATGGGGATGCCCGCTTGATGAACAGGGCCAAGCGCGGGCGTCGTCAGCGCAATGCCTGGGTTAGTCACCACCAGATCGGCGTCGGCTAACCACTGTTCCTGCCAACTACCGGTATGTAATGCCACCTGAGCCGGCAGTTGATCACACCCGGGAGGTTGAAGACGCGAATCCATCACGCGAATCGTCGCTTGAGGATGATGGCGGGCAATAAAGCGCACCACGGATAATCCAGTCACCCCCAAGCCCATCACCACGATATGATCAAACTCGGTTAACGAACGCTGGCTCACGGTTGACATGATTAACGTACCTTCAGCGTTGCCAGTGCAATCAGCACCAGCATCAAAGAAATAATCCAAAAGCGGACAATGACTCGCGGCTCCGGCCACCCTTTTAATTCATAGTGATGATGAATCGGTGCCATACGGAAAATGCGCTGCCCACGCAATTTATAAGAGCCGACTTGCAAGATCACCGACACGGTTTCCATCACAAACACACCGCCCATGATGATCAACAGCAATTCTTGGCGCACCAAGACAGCAATGGTGCCTAGCGCGCCACCGAGGGCCAACGAGCCGACATCGCCCATGAATACTTGGGCTGGATAGGTGTTAAACCACAAAAAGCCTAAGCCAGCGCCGACAATAGCCGCACACACCACCACCAGCTCACTGCTGTATTTGATGTAAGGGATATGCAGATAGCTGGCAAAGTTCACATTCCCCGTTGCCCACGCAATAAACGCAAAGCCTCCCGCGACCATCACCGTCGGCAAAATCGCAAGACCATCCAACCCATCGGTTAGGTTCACCGCATTACTGGTACCAACAATCACAAAATAGGTAAAGACGATATAAAACAGCCCCAGTTGAGGCATCACATCTTTGAAAAAGGGAACAACCAGTTGGGTCGCGGCGGTGTCACTACCGTGCGCATACAGCGCAAACGCCACACCTAGCGCAATGGCGGATTGCCAAAAATACTTCCAACGTGCAATTAAGCCATCGGTGTTTTTGCGCACCACTTTGCGATAATCATCGACAAAGCCGACCGTACCGTACCCTAGCAACACTACCATCACCGCCCACACATAGGGGTTCGATAAATCTGCCCATAAAAAGACGGTCAGGGTAATGGCGGCTAGGATAAGCACCCCGCCCATCGTAGGTGTACCACGCTTGCTAAAGTGCGATTCGGGCCCTTCTTCTCGTACCACTTGGCCAATCTGCATCGATTGCAGATATTTGATCAATCTAGGCCCCATCCATAACGAGAACACCAGCGCAGTTAACGCACTCACAATGGCGCGAAAGGTCAAATATTCAAACAGTCGCATCGACGGGAAAAAGCCCTGCAATGCCTCAGCTAACCATACCAGCATCAGCAGGCCTCCTTAATGGCGGCAACAACCGCCTCCATCGCCATACCTCGGGCGCCTTTGACCAAAATGGTGTCGGGATTATGTGTTTTCATCATGGTTACTACATGCGCGATCAGCGCGTCTTTTGAGTCAAAATGACGGCCGTGACAGCATTCACTGATCACACGGCTATCGGTTCCTGTGGTAAACACCTGCGTCAGCCCCGCCTTAGCGGCGTGCTCACCCACTTCTCGGTGCATTTGTTCGCTGTACTGCCCTAGCTCGGCCATATCGCCTAAAATCAACCAACGCTCGCCAGAATAACTGGCAAGCACGTCGATGGCGGATTTCATCGCCGGAACGCTGGCATTGTAGGTATCGTCAATCAAGCGCAGTCCGGCACGCGGCTCACTCACTTCGGTGCGACCTGCGGCATTTTTCATCGCCGCAAGTCCTTGAGTAACGTCCTCTAAGGTCACGCCCGGTAACTGCATCGCGGCACACCCGGCCATCAATGCATTGGTAATATTGTGTTTGCCGGGCAGCGGTAACGTCACCGTAGATTGCTGCTCGCCGTCACTGAACACTAAGCGGTAGCAGCCCGCCTCGACCAGCTCGCTCTCCACCAGTTGCAAAGGCGCAGCCGCTTGCTCAGTCACCTGAATCACGTTTTTGTCTGCCAACACGGCTTGCCATTTCTCACCGCCATGGCTTTGCGCGTTAACCAGCGCAATGCCGCCTTGAGGCAGGCCTTGATAGATTTCACCTTTGGCGGTCGCGACCCCCTCTAGCGAGCCAAACCCTTCAAGGTGGGCAGCTGCAAGGTTGGTCACCATGGCAATATCCGGTTTGACAAGCGATGTGGTGTATGCAATTTCACCGATATGGTTCGCCCCCAGCTCAATCACCGCATAGTCATGATCGGGCGTGAGACGAAACAAGGTGAGCGGCACCCCGATATCGTTATTAAAATTGCCTGCGGTGGCCAAGGTCTTCCCTTTGCGCGACAAAATGGACGCGAGCATTTCTTTGACCGTGGTTTTGCCACAGCTGCCCGTAATCGCGATAGTAGGAACCTGACACTGCGCTTTAACCCACGCGCCCAGCTGGCCCAGTGCGATACGGGTATCGTTGACCACCAATTGCGGCAAGTCGATATCCAGCGGTGTCGATACCACCAGAGCTACAGCGCCCGCCTGCTTGGCTTGTTCTGCAAAGTCGTGCCCATCAAACCGTTCGCCTTTCAACGCCACAAATAGCGCGCCTTCAGACACCTGTCGGGTATCTGTAGTGATCGCGGCAACATCCAGCGTCGGCGGGGTGTCCACACCGTGCCATTGCGCGGCCAAAACATCAGCAAAAGTTGTGAGTGCGGTGGTAATCATGGTAACTCCTTCAGTAACGCAGCCACGGTTTCACGGTCGGAATAATGCACTTTGCCGTCGGCAAGGACTTGGTAGTCTTCATGGCCTTTGCCCGCGACCAGCACGATATCGTCAGCCTTGGCCGCCTGCATCACCCGTGACAACGCACGCGCGCGATCGTGCTCCACCCACGCGTTATCGGGGGCCTGCATCCCAGCAAGCATGTCATCGGTAATCGCATTGGGCGCTTCACTGCGCGGGTTATCGTTAGTCAATACCGCCTGATCGGCATATTGCTCTGCGATGCGAGCCATCACCGGACGCTTGCGAGTATCGCGATCGCCGCCGCAGCCAAATACACACCACAACTTACCCCGACAGTGGCGGCGCAGTGCGATCAGTGCCTTCTCCAGCGCATCGGGCGTGTGAGCATAGTCAACCACCATGGTCGGTTTGTCAGGAGCAAGAAAAACCTCCATCCGGCCAATGACGGCGTTCAATTGATCGCTAGTGGCTAACAAGGCATCCAGTGAATAGCCTAAGCCTAATAGGGTCGCCAAGCTGACCAAGAGATTGCTGACGTTAAAATCCCCCACCAAGGCAGCATTCAACTCCCCTTGCCCCCAACTGGTTTCGACCATCACACGCACGCCGTCGGTGGCAAAATCAATCTGGGTGGCACGCACATAAGGGCCGACGTGGTGTTGCAAAGAATCTGCGTGCAGCGCGACCGCAATCGCCTCGGGCCACTCGCGTAGCCATTGGCGTCCCACCTTATCATCGGCATTAATCACTTTGAGCGGATTACCCAATGAGAAAAGCTGCTTTTTCGCCTCAGCGTATGCCGCTAAGGTGCCGTGATAATCAAGGTGGTCGTGGCTGAGATTGGTAAATACCGCCGCATCAAAGGCCAAGCTCGCCACGCGGCCTTGCACCAATCCATGCGAGGACACTTCCATCGCTACATGCTTGGCGCCTTGGTCGGCAAAGGTCGCTAACTGCGCTTGAATACTAATGGCATCGCCCGTGGTATTTTCCGCGGCCTGCAGTCGGCCGATAAAGCCATTGCCTGTGGTGCCCATCACCGCGGTGGGCGCATTTAGCGCATCAAGCCATTGTGCAATCAGCTGCGACACCGTGGTCTTACCGTTGGTGCCAGTCACGCCAATCAAGCCTACTCGCTGCTGCGGGTCGTGATAGAACCGCGCCGCCAACGCTGACAATAAGGCGGGGAGATCCGGCAAAGAGATAACTGGCACCTCGTGGTGCCAATCAAGACGCGCCATTGCATCATCGGCTTGCTGAACAATCGCCACCGCACCGGCCTCGATGGCCGCAGGAATAAATCGACGACCGTCCACTTGATGGCCGGCAATGGCAACAAACACATCCCCTGACGTCACTTGGCGACTGTCCAACGTGAGTCGGTTTACTGTGATACTCGGTGCATCAGCTAGCCAAGGGCTTAGCCACTGCTTTAAATCATTCATTCGCATCCACTTGGTTAGAACGCTGAGCTACTTGAAGCCCCGGGCCGGTCTGAGCGTCCGGAGCAATATTTAAAATCTGAAGCGCACTTTTCATCACGCTCGAAAATACAGGGGCTGCCACTTGGCCGCCGTAATACTTGTCACCTTGGGGTTCGTTGATCACCACCACCATCGCGAGTCGTGGGTTACTGATCGGCGCCAGCCCCGCGGTGTAGCCAATGTATTCGTCACCGTATCCTCCCGCGACCGCGACTTTTGCCGTCCCGGTTTTAGCACCAACACGATATCCATCCACCGCCGCACGACGCGCACTGCCACCTTCTTGGGTGACACCTTCTAGCATCTGCAGTACTTTATAAACATTGTCGCGGGTGGCGACTTGTTTGCCTTCCGTCACCCCTTCATGCTTGATGATACTCAACGGACGATTCACACCCAGTGAGCCCAAGGTGGCATAAGCACGGGCAAGTTGTGCGGGCGTGACTGACAAGCCATAACCAAACGCTAAGGTCGCACGTTCAAAATCGGACCAACGGCGACGGGTCGGGAAAATACCCACCGACTCGCCCACCAGCTCAACGCCTGTGCTCGCCCCCAAACCAAAGCTGCCATACTCGCCAAGTAAGGTTTCGACCGGCATAGCCAGTGACAGCTTACTGACACCGATGTTGCTGGATTTTTTGAGAATGCGCGCCAGATTGGCTTTTCCGACTTTCGACACATCACGCACGCGGCTGCCGCCGATTTGCATGATGCCGTTTCCGGTATCAATCACGGTATTCATGTCGGCGACCCCATTCTCCAACGCCGTCAGCACCACAAAAGGCTTCATGGTAGAGCCGGGCTCAAACACATCGGTGATCGCACGGTTGCGCATATTAAAGCTTTTCAGATCACCACGGTTATTGGGGTTATAGGAAGGCGCATTGACCATGGCGAGTACTTCACCGGTTTTGACATCTACCATCACCAGTGAACCAGACGTCGCGCGGTAATCTGCGACCGCTTGCTTAATCGCGCGATAAGCAATGGCTTGCAGACGCTGATCAATGCTCAATGCGATAGGTTGGCCTTCTTTTTTATCTTCGGTGGCAATGTGCTCTACCACGCGACCAAAGCGGTCTTTGCGTACGGTACGTTTGCCATGTTCACCGGTAAGCCACTCATCGTAACGGCGTTCAATCCCTTCCAAACCGTGACCGTCGATACCGGTCACACCCACTAAGTGAGCACTTACTTCGGCACTAGGATAAAAACGACGAGATTCTTCTTTTAAGCCCACCCCGGGCAGGTCGAGCTTATTGACATAAGACGCCATGGCCGGGCGGACTTGGCGCTGCAGGTAGATAAACCGGCGGTTGCGGTTTGCTTCAATTTTGTCGATCAGAGCTTGGCGATCCAGTCCCAACACATCCGCAAGTGCGTACCAACGATCTTTTTTCGCTAATCCCTGATGCTTAAATACCGTGACAGGATCCGCCCAGACTGCTTGGACAGGCACACTGACCGCCAGAGGCTCACCATTGCGGTCGGATATCATCCCACGGGCGGAATGTACTTCTTCCACCCTGACCGAACGTAAGTCCCCTTCGTAGCGTAAACGGTCGGGCTCAATCACTTGAATAAAAGCCGCCCGAGCCACCAGTGCGGCGAACGCGAGACCAATAAACACACAAATAAGGCCAAAGCGCCACTTGATAAAAACAGGTGGCGCTTTTGGCGTGCGTCGATTTGCTGGCTTCTGGGTACGCTTTTTCACGGGTTCGTACTCAAGGGTCGTTTAACGATCACTTCATTTTTTTGCGTGGGCCGAATCATACCAAACGCGTTTCGCGCCACAGATTCGACATGGCTATGTTCCGACAAGGAGTTTTCCTCCAACAGTTGGTTTCGCCATTCCACTTCTAACGTTTCACGCTGGTCGAGCAACGCATCTTGTTTAGCAATCAAGTTGCGGGTGGATTGTGTCATCAATACCACCGCAATTGCCGAGACCAGCACGGCGCCGAGCAGCAACAAAGGCACCTTGCCTACTGCCAGTAGGTCGTGGCGAATTTGTTTAGCGAGGCTCGGGCGTCTTTCCATGGTTTATCCAAGCTTTTCTGCTACACGCAGCACCGAACTACGGGCACGGGCATTGTGTTCAATTTCTTGTGACGATGGTTTGATCGCTTTACCTATGGGTTTCATCGCCGCCGAACCAAGTTCAGCAATCTGCGCCTCGGTCAGCGGCACCCCTCTCGGCACCTCCGGCCCTTTGCTTTGTTTGCGAATAAAGCGTTTCACCATGCGATCTTCGAGTGAGTGGAAACTGATCACCGATAAGCGTCCTTGAGGCGCCAACACCGCCAATGCGCCTTGCAAGGCCAGTTCTATCTCATCGAGCTCACTGTTGATATAAATGCGGATCGCCTGAAAGCTGCGGGTCGCGGGGTGCTTTTTCTTCTCTTTAAACGGCACCGTGTTGTCGATCAACTTGGCCAGTTGACTGGTGGTTTCAAGCGGCGGGGTCTCTTCATCTTCACGGTATTTGACGATCGCATGAGCAATCCGCTTGGCAAAGCGTTCTTCGCCGAAGACTTTTAGCACCCAAGCAATGTCATCGGCGCTTGCCGTTTCCAACCACTGCGCCGCAGACTGGCCGGCGGTCGGGTCCATACGCATATCGAGCGGACCATCACGCAAAAAACTAAAGCCACGGGTCGGATCATCCAGCTGTGGCGAAGACACGCCCAAATCGAGCAACACACCATCGACTTTTCCTGCCAATCCTAAATCGGTGAGGTAGGTTTCAATGCCCGAAAATGGCCCATGAATAATTTGAAAACGCGGATCCTTGATGGTGCCCGCTTCTTCGATGGCACGAGGATCGCGATCAATCGCATACAAGCGCCCGTTCTCGCCCAACTGAGACAAAATATGTCGCGAGTGGCCGCCACGACCAAAGGTGCCGTCGACATAAATGCCGTCAGGTTTAATGGCAAGGCCGTCCACAGATTCATTTAAAAGGACGGATACATGGGTATATTGTTCTGACATAAATTCGCTTCATTAATTACAGTGACAGATCTGCTAATCGTTCACTGATGAGGTGGTTTGACTCCGCCTGTGTATCCATATCCTGACGAATTTGCTGCTGCCAGGTTTGCTCATCCCAAATTTCAAATTTGTTGAGCTGGCCAACCAACATCGCTTTGCCATCCAGTCCGGCATATTGGCGCAACGTGGACCCAAGCAGCAGTCGCCCTTGTCCGTCCATTTCGCAATCAAATGCGTGCCCAAGCAACAAACGCTGGAGACGCCGCTCTGCAGGCTGAAAGCTGGATAATTTTGAGAGCTTGTCTTCAATCACTTCCCATTCAGGGACCGGATATAAGGCCAAGCAAGGGAGTTGGTGATCAATGGTGCACACAAAGCGGCCTTCGCAATGCGCAACTAACGCATCACGATAACGGGTCGGCAAGGCAAGCCGTCCTTTTTTATCGACCGAAATGGCGCTGACGCCTCGTAACATGGCGTTATTTTCCCTTTTTCACCAAAATTATCCACTTTACACCACATTTTCCCACCCAGAAGTGTACGTAGCAGGTAAAAAGAAAGTCAAGCGAGTCACGAAAGTGATTACGATCACACATTATGAAATAAAAGAGGCAATTCAGCTGGTTAGTCTGCGTTCACTTATCGACTATTGATAGCAATATAACTAAATCATCTGACCAATCGCTGAAAACAAGAAGGCGAGCCCAAAAGGCTCGCCTATAAATGCGGTTGAGTTGGCCTGTAAGCCGGGTTCTGTACCGTAAAAACGGCGGTAACCATTCGTCTAGGCCTGCAATCGCTCACAGGCTCCAGCAACCTACCCGTCCCCAAACGCGGGCCGCGCCAATAGGGACCTATTTGGTCTTGCTCCGGGTGGAGTTTACCGTGCCACGAACTGTTGCCAGACGCGCGGTGCGCTCTTACCGCACCCTTTCACCCTTACCTGTGCTCCGAAGAGCCATCGGCGGTCTACTCTCTGCTGCACTGGTCGTAGGCTCACGCCCCCCAGGCGTTACCTGGCACCCTGCCCTGAGGAGCCCGGACTTTCCTCCCCTTTATCAGTCTCCCAAAGGACATCAATAAAGCAGCGGTTACCCGGCCAACTCGAGCGGGGGAGTATATAGAAGATTGTTAGCGCAAGCCAGCCAAAATCACGCCCAGTTACAGATTCTCCAAGCCCCACTTATAGAGTGCGTTCTTTTTAACCGAATACAGTTCCGCGACTAACGCCGCCGCTTTTTTAAGAGGTAGCTCAGCGGCAAGTAACCCTAATGCGCGACAGGCGGACTGTGGCAACGCATTTTTATCGGCACGGTGGCCGGCCACTAGCAACACCATCTCGCCTTTTAAGCGGTTGGGGTCTTCATTCAACCATTCAATTAATGTCCCCAAGGGCGCACCGTGGATGGTTTCAAAGGTTTTGGTGAGCTCGCGCGCCAGTACCACGCGACGTTCTGGCCCAAGCACTGCCAGCATATCGGCCAAACTATCGCGGATACGGTGCGGCGACTCATAAAAAATCAAGGTGCGCGGGTCATCGGCTAAATCACGGAACGTGTCTTGACGGGCTTTCGTTTTCGGCGGCAGGAACCCTTCAAAACTAAAGCGGTCTGAAGGCAAGCCTGATGCACTCAATGCAGTCACCACCGCACACGCGCCCGGCAGCGGAACCACTCGGATCCCCGCGTCGCGGCATTGCGTCACAAGGTGATAGCCTGGGTCACTGATCAGCGGCGTGCCCGCATCGGAGACCAGAGCTATCGACTGACCTTGCTGCAAGCGATTAATCAGCGCAGCCGCTTTTTGCTGCTCATTATGTTCGTGCAGGGCAAACGTTTTGGTGCTAATCGAGAAATGCGACAATAATCGAGCCGTGTGCCGCGTATCTTCGGCGGCAATCAGGTCAACATTGGCTAACACCTCTAACGCACGTTGCGTGATGTCAGCCAAATTGCCGATTGGCGTCGGTACAATATATAGCGTGGGAAGTGCCCGCTCGGATAGATTTGCATCAGTCATTTGTTTAACAACCCTTCGGCGATTAAGATAGGGGCAACGTTGTCACGGTTGAAACATGTTCATGCTTAAACTTACCCAGAAGCGTCAAAGTGTAACACGACTTGTCACGCCTGTAGCCTTGGCGTTGGCACTGGCGGCCTGTAGCGCGCCAACCACAGGACCCACAGCTCGCCATACGATCAGTCAACCGGCGAAGGAGAACTCAACCTTCTACCTGCTACAAGCAGAAACCAGTGAAGGCAACCAGCAAAATGACTGGTTTTTACTGGCAATCAAGGCGCTCATTAACGAGCAACAGTTCAACCAAGCAGACGTTTTGCTGCAACGCTTGGAGCGACGCCCTCTTACCACCGATCAACAGATCGAGTGGACGCTGACACGGGCGCGCTTTTTAGCGGAAACCGGCAAGCTCCCTCAAGCTGACGAAGCACTCACCCTCAACCCAAGTTGGCAGTTGAGTGCCGAGCAGCGCGCGCGTTTTTATCGTCAAAAAGCCACCATTGCGCGTCAGCAAAGCAATGCCTTCGCCGCGGTGACCAACCAACGCTTGGCCGCTGGCTATTTGGAAGGTAACGAGGCTCGCCAAGCGTGGAATACTTTGTGGCAAGATTTGCAGCAATTAAACCAGCGCGAAGTGAAACGGATTGAAAGCGGCGATGATGACATTCTCGCCGGTTGGGTTCGCTTGCTAGACATTGCACGGCGCTACAGCCGCGATCCAGCTCAAATGCAAACCGCGCTTAATGATTACTTGAGCCAGCACCCCGCGCATCCGGCCAATCGGTACTTGCCTGACAACTTGGCAGATATTCAGTCGCTTACCATCACCCAACCAACACGTGTCGGTGTGATGCTGCCACTGAGTGACAAGTTTGCCGAACAAGGGGATGCCATTCGCGACGGCTTTGTTGAAGCCATGCTCGATGACAAGAGTGAGCAAAAGCCGACGGTGTTTTTCTACGACACCAATGCGCTCGATATGCAGGCCCTTGAACAGCGCGTGCAAGACGATCGTCTCGACTTTGTGGTTGGCCCGCTCCAAAAACACATGGTCGCCGCAGTCAGTGAGGCAATCGCCGGTCAAGTGCCTTTGTTGGCATTGAACCAGCCCAACGATGATAGTTTCACTCCCGGTGTGTGTTATTTCACCCTTTCTCCCGAGCAAGAAGCAGCACAAGCCGCCGATCATCTTTATAACCAAGGTTATCAGTTCCCGATGGTGCTGTATCCTGACTCCACCTTTGGGCGTCGCATGAGCGAAGCGTTTTCCACCCGCTGGCAGGCTTTAACGGACACCCAAGCGGAGCAAGCTGCCTTTGGTGATCGCAGTGGCATGCAAGCCCGCATTCAATCCATTTTCGGATTAGACGGGAGTCAGCGCCGTATTCAGCAAATGAAACAGCTGACCGATCTGCCCTTGTTATCGCAGCCAAGAAGTCGCCGCGATATCGATGCGGTTTACATGGTAGCCGGTGCCGCCGATCTGACCTTGTTGAAACCTTTCATCGAAGTGGCGATTAATCCTGATGTGGTTCCGCCTAAACTGTATGCCAGCTCACGCAGCAACAACCGCGCCGATGGCATGGGACAACTGGGCGAGTTACAAGGCATTGAGTTTAGCGATGTCCCCCTTCTGATCAGCCCAGACAGCGAAGCGCACCAGCAACATGCGCGTCGCCACCCAGCGCAAAGTAATAATACCGCGCGCCTACATGCACTCGGGGTAGATGCTTACGCCCTCCTAACCGGCCTGCCTCAGATGCAAGCGCTGCCCGGTTATCAGGTCAATGGTCAAACCGGGCAACTGTCACTCGGTGACAATTGCGTCATTAACCGTAAAATGCAGTGGGCACGCTTTGGCAAAACCGATATCGAGCCGGTTACCCCGACAGATAACGGAGCAAGCCAGTAATGCAAGGTCAGCCAACTAAGGAGACGGGACAAGCCTATGAGCAACATGCTTGCCAATACCTGCTCCAACAAGGGCTGACCTTACTGGATAAAAACGCCCATAGCCGCCGCGGCGAGCTGGATTTAATCATGCAAGAGGGCAAGTGCTTAGTCTTCGTCGAAGTCCGCTTCCGACGGGGGAAAGGTTTTGGCGGCGCTGCCGCAAGCATCACCGCCACCAAACGCCGCCGCTTGTACCTTGCTGCCGAACGTTGGATGCAACGTCACGGCTTTCACAGTCACCACACCGAGTTTCGCTTTGACGCTGTGACCTTTGATGGCCACGTTGAAGCAATCAACTGGATAAAAAACATCGTTGAAGGGTAAGTAATGCTAGAAAGCATCAAAGAAAGCTTTACCGAGAGTATTCAAACACAAATCGCGGCCGCAGAAGCGATCCCAGAGCATCTGTCACAAGCGGCACAAGTGATGGTGCAAAGCCTGCTGAATGGAAATAAAATTCTTTGCTGTGGCAATGGCGGCTCTGCAGCTAATGCGCAACATTTCGCCTCCTGTTTGCTAAACCGCTTCGAAACCGAGCGTCCTAGCTTGCCGGCGTTAGCGCTGACCGCAGACACCACCACGTTAACGGCGGTGGCGAACGATTACAGCCACGATGAAGTGTTTTCCAAGCAAGTGCGCGCGCTCGGCCAAGCCGGGGATGTGCTCCTCGCCATCTCAACGAGCGGAAACAGCAAAGACATCATTAAATCAATGGAAGCCGCGGTGACGCGCGATATGACCATCATTGCCATGACGGGCAAAGACGGCGGCGAAATGGCAGGCTTGCTTGGCCAGCGAGATGTCGAAATTCGCATTCCCTCACAGCGTACGGCGCGTATTCAAGAAGGTCACCTACTTGCCGTGCACTGCCTGTGTGACCTGATTGACCAGGTGCTTTTCCCTTCTCACGGAGAATAAACATGCGTGTGTTATTGACCGTTTTACTCGCCTTTACCTTACAGGCTTGTTCCGCCGTTTACTCTTCTGACCCGCGCACCACTGGCGAAGAATGGCAAGATACACAAATCGGTCTCAATACCGCTGGCATTGTCAATAAACCGCCGTTTAGAAATAAGATCCGCGCGAAAGCTGCGGCTTTCCAAGGTCAGGTTCTCTTGGTGGGGCAAAGTGCCGATCCGGCATTGACCGAAGAGTTTGTTGCCCGCATTCGTGCGCTCGACAATGTGGATGTGGTCTACAACCAAATTCGCCAAGCGCCGATGCTGGGCTTGGCTGATATTAGTACCGACAGCTGGCTCACGACCCGCGTTAAAGCCGCACTTGTTGCTGATGACACTCTGCGCAGCGTGAATATCAAAGTGGTGACCGAGGCACGAGAAGTCTTTCTTCTCGGTGCCGTGACCCAAGCACAAGCGGATAAAGCCGCCGATATCGCCCGCAATATTCGCGGCGTCAATCAGGTGATTAAAGCGTTTCAGTACACGGACCAGCGCTAGTTCATATATCTGCGCTCTTATCCATGTAAAAGGCCAAGGAAATCATACCTTGGCCTTTTTTGTCTTCGTCATGTATCGATGCGGTGGCTACAATTTGCGTCTAAGCAGTAGCAAGGTGACGGCCAAGAAAATCAAACTCGGCGTCACGGCCCCTAACGCTGGCGGCAGCTTATACACCAAACTCATCGGTCCAAACACTTCGTTGGCAATATAAAAACCGAACCCGAAAATCACCCCAGACAGTACCCGAGCGCCCATGGTGACACTGCGAAGCGGGCCAAACACGAAGCTCAGTGCCAACAGCATCATCACCGCTATCGACAGCGGCTGCACCGCTTTTCGCCACAACGCGAGCTCATAGCGCGACGCATCCTGCTGCGAGGCTTTCAGATAGGTGACATAGCTATACAAGCCAGATAGCGGCAGCTCTTCCGGTTTTACCGTCACCACCGCCAATTTATCGGGGGTGAGCGTGGTTTTCCACACCAGCTGGTCTTGCTTCACATTGGTAAAGGCGGTGTGATTTTGCATGCGCGTAATGGTGACATCTTTGAGCATCCAACTGTCTTTATCGAGGTAGTCGGCACGTTCGGCAAACACCACATTGGTCATCACTTGGTTGTCATCAAATTTCCAGATGCTTACGCCATTGAGGTTGTCTTGCTCGTCGGCCCGAGCAATATAAATAAAATCATTGCCATCTTTGGCCCATACCCCGCGTCGTACCGACATGACATTCCCACCGGATTTGGCAATCGAACGCAACTCACGCGCGGCTTTTTGCGCATCAGGCGCGCCCCATTCACCGAGTACCATGACAATCAGCATCAAGGGGATCGCGGTTTTCAGCACCGACATACCGATTTGCAGTTTCGACACGCCTGCCGCCTGCATTACTACCAGCTCAGAGCTGGACGCGAGCATCCCAAGTCCAATCAGGGCGCCGAGCAATACTGCCATGGGGAAAAACATTTCAATGTCACGCGGCATGCTCAGCAGCACGTAGAAAATTGCTTTGCCCATGGTGTAGGCGCCATCCCCGACCGAACGCAGCTGTTCGACGAACTTGATGATGGCGGATAACCCAACCAGTGTGGCCAAACACAGTGATGAGGTGCCGATCAGGGTGCGGCCGATATACCAATCTAGGATGCGAAACATCAGGCGGCTCCTTTCAAACTGGCTTTGAGTTTACGCATAGGTAATGAGTCCCAACTGGCTAAAATAACCGCGAGTAACAAGGCCGCGACGTTAACACTCCACAAACCAATTTGTGCGGGTAAATCACCATCTTCGACCGCGGATTTTGCTGCACTGATAGACAAGAAATAGGCCAGATAAATCAATATCGCCGGGAAGAGCTTGGCAAAGCGTCCTTGGCGAGGGTTCACCGATGACAGCGGGACCACAATCATGGTCATCAGCGGGATACACAGGACCAGCGAGATCCGCCATTGCAGCTCGGCACGCGCTTTTAAGCTGCTTTCCCCAAATAGCTGCAAGGTCGGCACCGCGTCCCAATCTCGGCTTTTTTCACGCACTTCACGCTGGCCAATCAATACCTGATAGTTTTTATAGGTCGTCACCCCATATTCAAGGCGACTAGGGATCCCTTCGGTGCGGGTGCCATCGACTAAATCGAGCACCTGACGCCCATCTGGCAACTCCGAGATATAGCCTTTATCCGACACCACCACGTTGGGCAGCAGCGACTCGCGGGGCACAGGTTGGGCGACAAAAATACGGTTCAAGGTCTTGCCGTCATTTTCGATGTTGTCGACAAAAATCACCGCTTGTCCAGACGGTGCACTCTGGAACTGGCCTTGTACCAAGAGCTCCAGTCCCGACTCTGCCTCCAGTTGCTCCATCACCTTCAGCTCTTGGTTATTGGCCCAAGGTGTTAGCCATAGCGCATTAAAGGCGGCCACAGAACCTGTGATCAGTGCCAAATACAATGCAGCGCGGATCAAAAATTCGTTACCAATCCCGGTGGCATTCATCACCGTGATTTCACTTTCCGCGTACAAGCGACCAAAGGTGATCAATATCCCAATGTACAAACTTAGCGGCAACATCAACATTGCCATGGACGGCATGTAGAGTCCCACCAAGGTGATAATTTGATCACTTGGAATCGACCCTTCTGTCGCATTGGCAAGAACACGGATAAACTTTTGGCTAAAAAAGACCAGAAATAACACAAATAAAACTGCAACTTGTGTCTTAACCGTCTCCCGGATCAAATATCGAACAATTATCAAAGCGAAGGCACCTATGGAAAACTTGTTTTTTTACTCGAATAACTATAGTTTCTGGTTTAATTAGTTGTTTTCTAATCTTTCGGCCATTTGTTGACCGCCGGCTGATCCGGGCGCAATAGAGCGTTCAACAACATAGAGGCGGCATTATCCAACATTTGGTCTCAATTGTCTTTAGGATCTAGGAGTACAAATGGAGTTCAGTGTAAAGAGCGGTAGCCCCGAAAAGCAACGCAGTGCCTGTATTGTCGTGGGCGTATTTGAACCTCGCCGCCTGTCACCCGTCGCCGAGCAACTCGACAAAATCAGTGACGGCTATATCAGTGCCCTACTGCGCCGCGGTGACTTGGAAGGCAAGCCAGGCCAAGTGCTCCTGCTACACCATGTCCCGAACGTCCTGTCTGAGCGTGTCCTGCTGGTCGGCTGCGGTAAAGAGCGCGAACTTGGCGAGCGCCAATACAAAGAGATTATCAAAAAAACCATCAACACCCTTAATGAAACCGGGTCGATGGAAGCAGTGTGCTTCTTAACCGAGCTGCACGTGAAAGGCCGCGACACCTACTGGAAAGTCCGTCAAGCCGTTGAAAGCACCAAAGACACCCTCTACACCTTCAACCAATTCAAGAGCGTGAAGCCAGAAATCCGTCGCCCGCTACGCAAGTTGGTGTTCAATGTGCCAACCCGTCGTGAATTGAATTTGGGTGAACGTGCGATTGCGCATGGCTTAGCCGTTTCTTCAGGTGTCAACGCGTGTAAAGATTTGGGCAATATGCCACCCAACGTGGCTAACCCTGCCTATCTCGCCTCGCAAGCCCGTCGTTTAGCCGACGACTTTGATACCGTTACCACGCGCATCATCGGCGAGCAAGAAATGGAAAAGCTCGGCATGCATTCCTACCTTGCCGTTGGCCGTGGCTCGAAAAACGAGTCGATGATGTCAATCATGGAATACAAAGGCCATCCTGACCCAGACGCCAAACCGATTGTGTTGGTCGGTAAAGGACTGACCTTCGATTCAGGCGGCATTTCCATTAAGCCCGGTGCGGGCATGGACGAAATGAAGTACGACATGGGCGGTGCCGCGTCTGTCTTTGGGGTGATGCGTGCCCTTGCCGAGCTCAACTTACCGCTTAACGTCGTCGGTGTGCTCGCCGGCTGTGAAAACATGCCTGATGGTCAAGCCTATCGTCCCGGCGATATTCTCACCACTATGTCAGGCCAAACGGTGGAAGTGCTCAACACCGATGCCGAAGGCCGTTTAGTCTTGTGTGACGCCCTGACTTATGTTGAACGCTATGAGCCAGACTGTGTGATTGATGTGGCCACCTTAACCGGCGCCTGCATCATGGCTCTTAGCCATCACATCAGTGCTTTGATTGCCAACCAGAACCCGCTAGCGCATGAAATCATCAATGCCTCTGAGCAAGCGGGTGACCGCGCTTGGCGTCTGCCGATGACTGACGAGTTCCAAGAGCAGCTCGACAGCCCCTTTGCCGATATGGCCAACATTGGTGGCAAAGGTGGTGGCACCATCACTGCGGGCTGTTTCTTGTCGCGCTTTGCCAAGAAATACAACTGGGCGCACCTAGATATTGCCGGTACCGCATGGAAAAGCGGCGGCAAGGAAAAAGGCTCAACCGGCCGCCCGGTGCCTTTGCTGGTGCAGTTCTTATTGAATCGCTCTGGCCTCGAAGTGGTCGAGTAATTGCCAAGGAGGCCAAACGGCCTCCTTTTTTTGTCTGAACTTTAATCGACACTGGTGTCAGCGCGCACAATCCGCTATGTTGGTTATCCCGCGCTTGACCGGACACCACACTTTTGGGACGGAGGCCGTTTCTCAACTTTAGGAGCGTATATGTCCACCGCCACCTTTTATTTGTTGGCGCCACCCGACGGCGCGTCATCTAACGATGGATTGACGCCCGAACAACAAGCGCGCGAACAACAAACGTTAATAGACACCGCGATTCATTTGGCCTTCTATTACTATCAACAGGGACAACGTATTTATCTCGCCGCCCGCGACCAGCAACAGGCCCATCAACTGGATGATGCCTTATGGCAGCGCGACGCCGATACGTTTGTTCCCCATAATTTGGTAGGAGAAGGACCACGAGGTGGTGCACCCGTAGAAATCGGTTGGCCCGGTGTACGTCACTCCGGGCACCGCAGCGTGCTAATCAATTTGGCGACAGAGGCATCAAATTTTGCGCCTTCGTTTGCACAAGTGGTAGACTTCGTTCCTTGCGATGAGACGCTCAAACAGCACGCGCGTCACCGATATAAAGCATACCGACTGGCAGGCCTGCAACTTCAAACCCTTGCCATCGACCAATCGCCCAAACCTTGACGATCTTTCAAGAGCGCTATGGAAAAGACATATAACCCACAATCAATTGAAAAAGCGCTGTACCAGCGCTGGGAAGAGGCGGGCTATTTCCGACCTCATGGTGATACCAGCAAAGATGCCTATAGCATCATGATCCCGCCGCCAAACGTCACTGGCAGCTTGCATATGGGTCACGCGTTCCAAGATACCATTATGGATACCTTGATCCGTGCCGAGCGTATGAAAGGCAAAAACACCTTGTGGCAAGTGGGTACCGACCATGCCGGTATCGCAACACAAATGGTGGTGGAACGTAAGATCGCAGCCGAAGAAGGCAAAACCAAGCACGACTACGGTCGTGACGCATTTGTCGACAAGATCTGGCAATGGAAAGGCGAATCAGGCGGCACGATCACGCAACAGTTGCGTCGGCTCGGTGCCTCTGTCGATTGGGATCGCGAGCGCTTCACCATGGATGAAGGCTTTTCCAATGCCGTTAAAGAAGTCTTTGTTCGCCTTTACCAAGAAGATCTTATCTATCGTGGTAAGCGTTTGGTGAACTGGGATCCGAAATTGCACACCGCGATTTCCGATCTCGAAGTGGAAAACAAAGACAAGAAAGGCCACATGTGGCATTTCCGTTATCCACTTGCCGATGGCGCGAAAACAGCCGAAGGCAAAGACTACATTGTGGTTGCCACCACCCGTCCGGAGACTATGCTGGGCGATACCGGTGTTGCGGTTAACCCAGAAGACCCGCGCTACAAAGACCTGATTGGTCAGCACGTGTTACTGCCAGTGGTGAATCGTCGTATCCCTATCGTGGGCGATGAGCACGCTGACATGGAAAAAGGCACCGGCTGTGTAAAAATCACTCCAGCGCACGACTTCAACGACTATGAAGTGGGCCAGCGCCACCAGCTGCCAATGATCAACATTCTCACGCTGAACGCCGATATCCGCGACAGTGCTGAAGTGTTTGATCACAAAGGTCAGCCAAGCAATGCTTACCCAACCGATATTCCAGCCAACTACCAAGGTTTGGAGCGTTTTGCCGCGCGTAAAGCGATCGTGGCCGAATTTGACGCGCTGGGTTTATTGGAAGAAATCAAAGATCACGACCTCACTGTCCCATACGGCGATCGTGGCGGCGTCGTCATTGAGCCAATGCTTACCGACCAGTGGTACGTACGTACTGCACCACTGGCAGAGCCTGCCGTAAAAGCGGTAGAAGATGGCGACATTCAATTCGTACCAAAACAATACGAGAACATGTACTTTGCGTGGATGCGTGACGTACAAGACTGGTGTATTTCTCGTCAGCTTTGGTGGGGTCACCGCATTCCTGCCTGGTACGACGACCAAGGCAATGTCTATGTTGGCCGTGACGAAGACGAAGTCCGTCGTGAAAACCAACTGGCAGACGACGTAACGCTGCGCCAAGACGATGACGTACTGGATACTTGGTTCTCATCGGCACTTTGGACATTTGGCACCCTAGGCTGGCCAGAGAACACCGATGCGCTGAAAACCTTCCACCCGACCGACGTGTTGGTATCAGGCTTTGACATCATCTTCTTCTGGGTGGCGCGCATGATCATGATGACCATGCACTTCATCAAAGATGAAAATGGTAAGCCACAAGTGCCCTTTAAGACGGTCTATATGACCGGCCTTATCCGCGACGAAAGCGGCGCCAAGATGTCAAAATCTAAGGGTAACGTCCTTGACCCTCTCGACATGATTGACGGCATTGGCATCGATGAGTTGGTAGCGAAGCGCACCGGCAACATGATGCAACCAAAGCTGGCTGAAAAAATTGAGAAAGCGACCCGTAAAACGTTTGAAAACGGCATCGAAGCCCACGGCACCGATGCACTGCGTTTTACCCTCGCAGCGCTGGCCTCTACCGGTCGTGACATCAACTGGGACATGAAGCGCCTTGAAGGTTACCGCAACTTCTGTAACAAACTTTGGAACGCCAGCCGCTATGTGCTGATGAATACCGAAGATCAAGATTGCGGCATGAACGGCGGCGAGATGCAATTCTCACTGGCTGATCAGTGGATTGAATCTCAGTTCCAGCAAGCGGCGAAAGACTTCAATACTCACCTCGACAACTATCGTCTCGATATGGCTGCCGGTGTGTTGTATGAGTTTATTTGGCACCAATTCTGTGACTGGTACTTGGAACTTACCAAGCCTGTCCTGTGGAAAGGCGACGAAGCACAACAACGTGCCACCCGCTATACCCTGATCACGGTATTGGAAAAAACCTTGCGTCTGGCGCATCCGGTGATCCCTTACATCACCGAAGCGATTTGGCAAAGTGTTAAACCGCTGGTTGACGGTGTGGAAGGCGATACCATTATGCAGCAGCCACTGCCGCAATTTGATGCTAGCCGCGTGAACACCCAAGCGTCAGAAGACATTGAGTGGGTGAAGCAGTTTATCGTTAGCATCCGTAACCTACGTGCTGAGTACGATATTGCGCCAAGCCAGCCGCTTGAGGTGATGCTGAAAGCCGCTGATGAACGCGATGCCGCTCGTGCGAACACCAACAGCGCGACCTTGCACGCCCTTGCCAAACTTGGCAGCTTCAAGGTACTGGATGGCAGTGAATCTTTACCAGCCTGTGCTTCTGCCTTGGTCGGTAGCTCAGAAATCTTGATCCCGATGGCGGGTCTGATTGACAAAGATGCCGAACTGGCGCGCTTGGATAAAGAAATCGCCAAAGTAGAAGGCGAGATCAAACGCATCGAAGGGAAGCTAGGCAACGAAAGTTTTGTCTCCAAAGCCCCTGAAGCAGTGGTCGCCAAAGAGCGCGAAAAACTCGACAACTATCGTGTCAGCCTCACCAAACTGGGTGAGCAAAAAACCACGATTGCAGCGCTTTAAATCGAGCGTTGACGTCGGACGTTTTAAATCGATAGACCTTCGTGATAAACCACGCCATCTGGCGTGGTTTTTTTATTTTCTCCCATCCGTCACTCAGCACGCCGCAGCAAAAATCCACCACACTTAATAGCTCCGCCCTATCTAAAAGATAGTGAGAACCGTTTTTATTTATCGACATAAACACGACATACTGTCAGTGTTGATAAAACGCGTGTTGCCGCGAAGGAGCTACACCATGAAGAAGACATTAAGCTTTGCCGCTATCCACTTTTCTATCGCCTTTACCGTGGCCTATGTGCTGACGGGCGATATCATCATAGGTAGCTTGATTGCGATGACAGAGCCCACCGTCAATACTGGCGCGTTTTATCTTCATGAAAAACTCTGGCAACTGAGCCGCCGCGCACGTCCCGTGGTGAAAACCGCCAGCTTTGCGGTGGTGCACTTTAACGTTGCCTTCTTAGTGGGCTATGTGATCAGTGGCGATTGGTTAGTCGGTGGCGCACTGGCACTGGTTGAGCCAAGCATCAACACCCTTGCCTACTTCTTCCACGAAAAGGTATGGCAGCGTCGTCATGCGGTAAACCCCGCTCCGCTTCATGTGGGGCATCATCATTAAATAAAAAGCCACGATATATCGTGGCTTTTAAAACAGGATGGATGGCCGACTTATTCGTTGTCGTCGCCGTCTTCGTCTTCACCGGACTCAAAGTACGTGCCCCAGCCGTCGTAATCGATATCGTGTTTTTCAGCAAGCGTCATCAATTTTTCTACTTGCTCATCAATACGCTCGGCATTAAGTGCCGTTTCCATCACCGCATCAAAGCAGACGATGGTCCCGCCTTCTTCCAACTCTAGCTCTTCGGCTTCCGCCACTTCAAAGCCCAGTTTAAATGCCTCAACAGCGGCATCTTCTAACTCAGCAAACGTGGCCGCCGATAGGTGATGCTCAATAGTGTAAAGCGCATCCGGATCGCTTCCATCCGCCAGAAGCTCCTCAATAATCATGCGAGTATCTTCTTGTTGCTCTTGAATCATTTCTGCCAGTGACATGCCGCGACTCCAAATAGTGAATGTGGGGCGCAATATGGCACGGTTTAGCAAAAAATGCCACGTTGATAAAAAGGCAAACTGACCAGAAAGTCGCCAAGTTGATGAATTTTCTGTGACCTTGCTAGTTCGCTGGGATTGTTAGTGAATTGTAACATTGACCTGCTTTCAGAAGGTTGTCATTATTCGACCATCCAAGGAGGACATGAGACACGCCCGTCCCTCGAGCAAGACCTGCACTCCCCGCACCACTGGTGACACACAATGACGTGTGTAAGGCGATGTAGTCTGTCTCATTGCCTGGCCCGTAGAAAGGAAAAAGAGGACCTACCATGAGTGAGTTTTACGTTGGATCAGAAGTTGGGCAACTGAAGCGGGTATTGCTTCACCGCCCTGAACGAGCGTTAAACCACCTGACGCCATCGAACTGCCATGAGCTGTTATTTGATGATGTTCTGGCGGTGGAACGAGCCGGAGAAGAGCATGATATGTTCGCCCGCACCTTAACCAACGAAGGGGTGCAGGTTTATTTGCTTCATGATTTGCTGGTTGAAACCCTCGCCGTGCCAGAAGCAAAACAATGGCTACTCGACACCCAACTCAACCAATATCGCCTCGGCTACCAGTTTGCTAACGACGTGCGCGCCTACATGGCCGATATCGATCACAATGCACTCGCCGACATTTTACTCGGCGGATTAAGCTACATTGATTTGCCCGTGCAATCATCTTCAATGATGCAAGCGATGCACGACAAAACCGATTTCGTGATTGAGCCACTCCCGAACCACTTATTTACCCGAGATACGTCCTGCTGGGTATATGGCGGTGTCTCACTCAACCCGATGGCAAAATCCGCGCGCCAACGTGAAACCAATCACCTGCGCGCCATTTATCGCTGGCATCCCGAATTTGCAGAAAGCCAGTTTATTAATTACCTCGGTGATGAAGTGCGTGATTACGACAACGCCATGATTGAAGGCGGCGATGTGTTAGTGATTGGCCGCGGCGCTGTCTTAATTGGTATGTCGGAGCGCACTACGCCTCAAGGGGTTGAACAATTGGCGCGAAGCCTGCTGTTTAGTGGTCAAGCCAAAGAAGTAATTGCGGTACAACTGCCGAAAAGCCGCTCGTGTATGCACCTTGATACCGTAATGACCCATATGGATGTGCATACCTTCTCGGTCTACCCCACCGTGATGCGTCCTGATTTGCCATGCTGGCGCTTAACCCGCAAAGGGGAAGATAGCCTGAACGTGGAAGCGCAATCTTGCTATCTCACTGCGATTGAAAAAGCGCTGGATGTTGGCCCACTCAATATCATTACCACCGGTGGTGATAGCTACGCGGCCGAGCGTGAGCAATGGAACGATGCCAATAACGTGCTAACCGTACGCCCCGGCGTTGTCATTGGCTACGAAGGCAATACCTACACCAATGAAAAATATGATAAAGCAGGTATCAAGGTATTATCTGTGCCCGGAGATCAGCTCGGACGAGGCCGCGGCGGCGCGCGCTGCATGAGCTGTCCGCTGGAACGCGACGGTATCTAACTGCCTGTTAGCCGCTGCCTTGCCAGCGGCTTTTTAACTCAATAATTACAAAAGTTTAGATGCAAAAAATATAGATTGCGCCCTCCACTAACCCGCTATATACTCCCGCCGCTTTTTGACACGGATCACATAACAATCAGTCACAACAACCCTATGGATGGGACCCCAACCTAACCATTGAGAAAAGAAGCTACCCATGAAAATGAAGTACATGTCGCTTGCACTGTTCAGCCTCTTTATTGCACCAGCAACATGGGCTGATATGACTAAAACTCAGCAAGAGCAAGTCATTCAAGCGCTCAAAACCATGCCACAAAAAGCAACAACGCCTTCCCCGCTTTCAATAAACGATGATGACTATCACTTCACATCAACATGGCATTGGGATATTGAAAGCAGCCTCTATGTAGGCGGTGAGCTTGGCTATATTCGCTTTGGTAGCGACACCAGTAGCGATACAGCCAAACAACGTGCAAACGATATTGATGATGGCGGTATGGCAACGTTGAAAGTCGGCAGCTATTTTGGCCAAAACCTGCGGGTGTACGGTTACTTACAACGTAATATTGAAACCGAAGTCTCGTATAACCTGTCTTTAAATAACAAAAATTTAAGCGCAGAGTTAAGTAGAGAAGGTTACCAGTACGGTGTGGGCGCTGACTACCTGTACCACTTTATGCCAAAAAACTATCTCAGTATTGGGGCACGAATTGGTCACTACGACAACGAGGTTCAATACTCTGCTAGCGCTATGGGCGAAACACTAAAAGGGCGAACAAAGACCGATGGACGCGCAACCGGTATCAGCGCCGGTATTGGTCACGAATTTACCGATCATTTCAGTCTCGAGCTTGGCTACCGCTACGAAAAACTCGAAAAAGACGACAATGTCTTGCTAGGCCAACGCATTACCTTTGAAGACACCCATCAAGCCTTTTTGGGCTTGAATTACACCTTCTAAGACTTCGCCTGACCCAACGGTGGCCGATTGTCTCGGCCACCGCTTACAGTTTTACCGTCTGCCATCATGTTTAGGCTTAGCGTGCCTTCTCATTTCTGACTTTTATTTTTTGCCAGATTTATCACCTAATAATTATCAAATCACTCAATAATTCAGCGCGTTATTCTCAACGTTTCGATGTTGATGTTTAAACAAAACCCCTACTTTTATCATTTCTTTTTTGTATTGAGTGTTTACTCTACTGCCAAAAATTACTAATTTCGCATTAGAGTTTCAGTTTTTTTGTGAACTGTGCTCACAGCCCTTTTTATTTGAGATAGCGTGTTTGAAGACAAGCATCGCAAGATACAAAACGTTAGCCTCGCTAACGTCAGTTGGAACACAACAAAAAGGAAATGCGATGAATAAAAAAACACTGATTTCGCTGCTATTTGCCGGTCTTACTCAAGTTTTCACTCCTGCTTTTGCCGGCAGTGCAGACAACACCGTGGTAGAGATCAAGCGCGACACCGCCAAACAACTGAGCCAACAGTACAAGCTGATTGCGCCGACCTTGCACCGTAGCATTAACAGCTACAGCTTAAGCGCGTCGCTCTCATCACTCACCGAGCCCCAAACGCGTAGCGCGCGCAGTAAACGCAGCATTGACTCGCAGCTATACAGCGCCGACCGTGCATTGCGTGAAGCGCAAGGCGTCGAAGAAGTGGCCGACCAATTGCTCGAAGTTCGCTTGGCCGACCCAAGCATGCTCGCACGCTGGCAAGCAGGTCAATCGCCGCTGTTCGCCTTTGAACCTGCTGGCGATGAGCAAACATGGACGCAAATCGAAGCATTTGATATTGAAGGCAATACCCATTGGCTCGACGTCTACCAAATGCCAGACCGTCCTGTCTTAGTGGTCGACACCAATGGCAAAGCCTCACTGAAAGCTGGCCTAGAAGTGATGCGCCGCACCCTCGCAGAGCAAAACCCTGCACCGCGTGTCCGTCGCAGCGCCCCAATGATGGCAGCAGAGCCACAACCCATTCACACCACAGTGCTGAAAACGATTCGTCTTGAGGATGACAAAGAGCCTTGGATCTCAGGTGCGGCGGAAGTGTATGCCATTGTGACCGGTGTAAACCCAAGCCGTGACGAGCCAACGCTCGACATTGTGGATATGCCTTATTTGGATTACGACAAAACCACCTATCATCCTAATCAGGTAATGATCCACTGGGAGCGTTATCGTTGGGGCGCCGCGGACGTTATCTTGATGGAACAAGACGACGGCACCAACTACAAAGAGCTGGCGCTGAAACTCAACGAAATTGCTAGCGATATCATTGCAGCAATCCCCGATCTTGAAGTGCAAGCTTACGGCGTGATCACCAAAATCACCGGTAAGATCATCGAAGCCATCCCCGACGGCTGGCTCACCAACGATGATGACTTTGTGGACGTGTATTACACCCTCCTCAAAGACCGCACCTACCAAGATCACGTCGGTGCTGGCGGCAACGCCACCGCTACGTGGGAGCCTCTGGTTATCGAACCAACTAAATAATCCAGGCTTGGTTTCATTGAGCTAGATAGACAAAACGCAGCCTCAGGGCTGCGTTTTTTGTCGTAATAACAAGCATGGTAGTTAATAGTATTCGTTCACATACTGACGCGTTCCCGCGCTCGTTCGTGGGAGTGACTAAGTCAACTCCCTGTTACGATGCTTAACGTTAGCGCGTTTATACGTAGATTATTCGTGTGTGTGATGATGCGATACATTTTCCAGCCGTTCTGCCAACCACATTTTAATGATTGACTGACGTGTTACGCCCACCCGGCTAGCCTCACGATCTAAGGAGGCTAACATCCACTCGGGGAAGTCCACGTTCACCCGTTTCTGGGTTTGTCTTGGACGCTTAGCTTTCAATAGAGCAAGATCATCTACAATGTCATCGTCACTCTCAAACTTGGCATCAAATTCATGCGCTTTCATATAAGCTCACCTCCGCTTTCCGTGAACGCCTGACAGAAATGATCCGAATATTGTTACCACGAGATGTGATTACGCCAGACCAATACTTACCGTTTAACATGCCGATCACCACATACCTTGGCTCATCGCTTTTCTTGGCAGGAATTTCAATAAGATAAGGATCGTCCTACAAACCTTACGCGGTCTTTAAGTCAATTCCATGCTTCGTCGCATTTAACCTGCTTTTGTTCTCATCGAATTCAAATCCACGCATGAGTAAAAATTATACTCTTTTTGCATACTGTGCAATCTACTAGCAGTGGTATAGCTCAGCCGAGCTCGCCGCTAAACTCGTTCCCACGCTCCCGCGTGGGAATGCATACGGGATTTGAACCAAGCCAGAAGCGTTACAAAACTACCGAGCCGCACTTGTCGAATTTGGTTACTCTGATTCTGCTGAACGGATCTCTGTTCTCACACACTCTTACACCGAGGCCAATTTTGGTTAACCACTACGCCTGCTGAGGCTCAGGATTATCTCAATGATATTTGGAAGCTTATGCGTGCCAAGCTACAGCGCGAGGATGTGCGATTCTATGGCTTTCGGGTTGTGGAGCCACAGCACGACGGTACACCCTATTGGCATTTATTGTTGTTCGTCGAACCTGCGCATTACGACACCCTCATCACTACCATGAGAGATTACGCTTTACGGGAAGATGGCGACGAAACAGGCGCAGAGCAGCACCGCTTTACGGAAGTGAAGATTGACCCGAACAAGGGCTCAGCGACGGGGTATATCGCGAAGTACATTTCAAAGAACATCGACGGTGATCATCTTGATGCAGGTATCTACGGTGAAGATCCGAAATGTGCAGCGGCGCGCGTCGATGCATGGGCGGCATGCTGGGGCATTCGCCAATTTCAACAACTGGGAGGATGTTCGGTGACAGTTTGGCGTGAATTACGTCGTTTAAAGGCAATGATGGCAGAAAGTCAGCTAGTACAGGACATTCACGACGCAGCCGACAAAGGCAACTGGAAAAGCTTTACAGATTTGATGGGTGGCGTATTCTGCAAGCGCACAGAGCAGGCTATAGCCCCTCATTATGAGCTGGCTTTTGATAGTGATACAGGCGTGGTGAAAACGTCCATGTACAGCGAAGACGAGCTTTTAAAGGTGCTTAAAGGCATCTCAGCAGGCGGAAAGGCCATCATCACCCGAACCAACGAATGGCATCTGTCTTGAAGACAGATGCGCTTTTACTTGGAGTTCTGTGAATAACTGTATTTTAGCGGAAAAGGGTCAACGCCGAACAAACCCTAACGCCTCGCACAGGCGAAGATGAAATGGGGAAGCTTTTTAGATATATGCAGGCAAAGCTGAGCCCGAAAAGGCGCAGAGCGTGGGCTACCTTAGCAGGAGGGATTGCTGAAGCTTTTTAAGTGTGTTTCTTGATGTAAGCACGAAGATGAGCCTTTGCCGTTGATTCAGGCTTAAGGCCTCTTAGCTCAGTGTCTTTAGTGGTCCCATCTGGCAGATAAACCGTAAGTACATCGTCAAATATTGAATATGCGGCTGTATGGACGACACCTTCGTGTTCTGTCGATATTTCTTCGTTCATTCTTTCTCTACTATTCTGCTTAAAAGCGTTACCAGTTTTTCAGGGAACTGCCCATACCAAACTATCTATCTCGATGAATATTGCGCTGTCTTTTTACCCGTTTTATAGGCTGGCATACTGACCTCCTCAGGTCGTCGATGCGTGTCCAGTAACACGGATCAAGTCCATAATCCCCTTTAAGCACTTGTTATGTATCGCTTTCACGTTCATCGATAACCAATTGTAAATAGGTTACAAGATCCTCTAGGAGGTGAACTCGGTGAGTCATGAACACCCTATCACTTGCAACTACAGGAAGTACGATTGCCGCAACTACTATAGACAAGTATATAATCCCTAGTAACTTGAATAGTGCTATAAAGGATGCAAGTAGTGCAGCATATATAACCAAATAAGACTTTCTACTTTCGAGAGAGCGTACATGACTTTGCAAAAATAATACGCCATGTTTCAGCTCTTTCGTAGAAATCGTAGATGTTGAGGATTCGACAAATTTAAACGCTTGCACTGAGAACTTAAAATCTCTATTCGCCAACTGCAAATATGCTAAAGCCCTGCCTTTTGCTCGCCTTAAAGTTCGAGAATACAAATTTTTAGGAGTGTGTAGTAGCTCATCCGCAACAGTTTCTTTTTTACTGCTAAAGTTTGAGACTAAAGTTTCTAGCCATTTCATAATTATCCTTCTATGTGTACTTATGAAACGTACATAAAATTTATGCATTATTTTGAAAAGATTGCATAATCGATGTAATAGAGACATAACGAATGACATGGATTCCCCCTCTTGAAGATCTGCCACACTTAGGTGCGGCCTTTAATACCGGAGGTAACCATGTCTACTCAATTCTTTTGTGGCGTTGATCTCGCCAAGCACCGCTTTTCTCTTCACGCGGTGGATGAACACGGAAAAGTCATTCTCCATGAATATTTTTCACGCGTTAATTTATTAAACGTTAAAAGCTACGTATCTCGATTAGCGCCGTCGAAAGCCGATAAATTCGTCATTATTACCTGTGTGCGCGATGGTAGTGATCTTAAACTCGATGCTCAGAGACGGCATGATGTGGAATAAAAATTTCGCTAACATTTAGGATTGACGACATACTCGTTTGTTATGGCTAGGAGCCAAGTATTTCCTCGACTTTCTTCTTAGCAAAACCCTCAGCTAACTCTCTACCTACTTTGGCAATTGTTGATATTCCAGCTTCTTTAAACTCACTTTTTATTGTGTTCCAAACTTGCTCTTCTCTGATGCTGTCTAGGAATTCATGTCCTTTCCATGTCAGTCTGGTTACTGTAACAAATGAAAAATCTATTCCGAAAGAAGAGCGTTCAACTAGTTGCGCTTCAGTAAGCAAATTTACATGATATTCGATTACCTCGGACGAGAAGTCGTCTACGGGCAAAACCTTATCATGCTCCTCAATTGAGAAGAGAATCTCACGAATTAATGACATATCTCGTTTCATCTCAAAAATCCTATTTTATCATTAGAGCCATAACGCCCACACCTAGCGAATCCCCTCATAAATATAATTTGAAACAATGAGGTAGATACGCATCGCTCCCTCTGATCTAATGAATTTCGCCTAAAACACACTCGATACAGACAGATTCAATGGCGATGCTAACGATTCGTGATGACCAAATTCTACTACAAACACTGTCAAAGCAGTGCCTCAATATTCACAAAAGACGGCTTACTTATCCTCTTACTTTTGCCACTAAAGCCTTACTCGACGACGCTGATTTAACCCTCACCAAATAAGACGCAACCTTGGTCATTTACCACCTACGGTATAGCGCTTCGACACAATCGAACGTACTGTGCAAAACGGCTCAATATTTTGCTACTTATTGCCCTGCTTGCCGATATCTTAATGTGGTGGAATGGCTTAGTGGCGACCCAAGCAGGTTGGCATTATCACTTTAAAACCAACACCATTAAGCATCGTCGCGTATTCTCGATACGTCGTCTTGGTAGCGAGGTCAGAAACTATCGGCGATATCTGATTAAGCTGACTAAATATCAGTGGGCCATCAGGGAATATCAACGGCTAACTCATACGATGGAGCTCAGTTAAGATCCGCCAGCGCCCTTATAATGGGCGGATAAAGCTTGGCTAAAATCAGCGAGGAACGAGCTCCAGCCAAGCTTTAGACGTCTATTCATTAATACGTTTATTATGCTGCTTTATCACCATTTTATGTTTTTAAAATTATAACGAATATAATCGACAAGAGCTGTGTGAGCGTAAAGGAACTCTTGCACCAACTTGGAGACATTTTCATTTACTAAGTCAATTTGCTCCCAAGACAGTGCTGCTTTATTTAAAACAATACATCCTCGTTCTTTACTAACATAAATGTTAGTAAATGGTTCTCCGGAGAACATATTGTCCTTACTAACCAAGCTGGTTCCTCGTAGGTGACCACTCAACCAAACATCTAGCTCATCCATTTTATAGATAAAATTTTCCCAATATTGCGTCAGAGTGGAGTCACAAAAAGGGTAAGACTGAGGATTACCCTTCAAAAAAGCTTCAAACATGTCTCGAGCATCAAAATCTATAGATGTTTTATTGGGTAAATCTAAGGCCATCCCCCGAAATTCAAGAATAGGAATATATTCAAACAGCGTATTTAAAGATGATAGATCTTCAAAGTAATCAGAAGTATTATCTAAACTTTTCTTCACATACTCTTCGTGATCTTTTTTTATCTTTAATAGTTTTTCCACGGAGTAATCGATAGGCTTTGAATCCACCTCTTTGTGATGGTTAGCACAAAGCAATATTAAATTATCATATGTATTTATATTTGATTTTCCATTTATCCCTCTAGGTCCACCAGAACTTCGAGCTATGACATGAGCCATTTCACCAATTTGAACGTCATCCTCAATAAGTAGGCAACGACAGATATTGCACCTCCCAGCAGACAAGCTGAAAAGTTTTTTAATGTCACGTTGGTTGATTCCCATTTTATTAATTCCTGTAAAATCCTAAACTACCACAGAAGCTTAACGCAAAGCTAAGATGCAAAAAATGCGAAGCGTTTTTTGTCATTATTGAGCGCCTTGTTACAAGTATTTATCTCAAACTCAGCGATTTAAGAAGTCCATTGTGCACCACCGATTTTTTGCGCGGAGAAAACACTGATTTTTTTCTTCGATGTTTCCAAGCATAACGAGGGCTATCATATTTTGTCCATACGTTTCCAATCCATGATGTATTGAAGAGAGTGTGCARTATCTTCTCTGCATGCTCTTTGTCTAAACCATATTCTTCTAGGCTTTCTTTGAAATCATTGGTATCAAATCTAGGGCCAATTTCTGAAAATATACCTTCAATTGAATCTCTAACGTTCTCATCTACCAACCCAACCAATGCATCGCTCAGTTCAGAAGCAAACCAGTCTGAGTACGAATTTAATGCTGAAAAAATATCTTGGTCATTAAAAGGTGGTTCTTTTTTTAAAGCTTGAAGTGAACGGAAAAAGCTAATTAGATCTCTAGGTAAATATCGTGTACTGTCTAATACAAATAATATGCTATCTTTATTAGCTATTTTTACTGGGAACCACTCCTTCCATAAGTATTTAATATCCTTATTAAACCCTGCAGTTTGAGCTCTACTTTCAATGACCTGCAATAGGTAACTGTCAAATGGCTTACCTTCTTTGTCATACCAATCTAATGGTATTCCGTTATCATTTATTCGCTTTGTTAGATTAGGGTCTGGAACAAGAGCTAAAACTTCATCTCGGAAAAGAACGATTACTTTACTTTGGTTTTTTAGTTCCGAAAAATAATTATTGACTTGACGAACAGCAGCAATTAAGTCAGCTAAGTAACCAGAAAATCCTCTACCATTTCGTAGTAAATAATCTAAACCATCAATAACTAAGTAGTGCTTCGAAGTGATTTCGGGTAATTCCTTCAACGCTGATTCTATCGCTTCTACCAATTCAGCAGGGTCTTTAACTTTTGAATCTGCTGCTTTTTCGGCTTTGCCTTGAAAAGATGCAATGGTAGTAGAAAACTTTGAATATAAGCCTTTCCTAGATGTTTCCTGAACAACCTGTAATAAGCTATTAGATGAAAGAAAGCCATATTTTTTAAGATCAGAAAACAATGCATTTATTGTGCTCCCAGAATCAGTTAAAAAAATATTATCCTGATATAAAGAAATAATTCTTATGTATAAGAGTAGCTTCCATACAGTTACGCTGCCTCCAACTTTTTCACCAGATATGCCTGAAGTTTTTTTGAGCAAATTAAACTCAAACTCCTCCATATCATCGATGTCACAAAAGAAATCCCATTGTGATTCAGACATAAATTTCAACTTTGAAGCTAATGCAGACTTTCCCGCACCTTTTGGTCCATGAACTAAATACTTATTTGGTTTTAATACTTCCTCTGTAATGTTATTGATATCTACGTAAGCAGAGTCAATAAGTTCAGGAGCATATATGCGCTCTTCCTGTGCATCAGTATAATTAAAGTTAATGTCTGAAAATTTCATTTTTCCTCAACTTTTTATGTACTTGTAACATTGCATTAGTGCGCATGCGCGATTTCCCAAAACCGTTATACGCACTCTTTTCTAGCTAACTAGCTGTTACCAATTGAATTTATCACCTCTAATGGATACTGCCTTTCGCGAAAGTGTGCATGCCGCCTATCTCTATTCTGGTATTCACACTATCCCCAAGCGTCAAGCTGTAACCGCATGACTTATAGGATCTTTTTGTCAACCGTTCTGGGATAGTGTGAATCGGTCACGGATAAGCGTGCACGCTTTTGGCAGTCTCTAGTCGATAATCGGGTTAAGCATCCAGTGTTCAGCCATGCTACCGCCGATCAGTTGTCGGCACCTAACAAGCCATCGTATTGGCAGATTTGTAGATGAGTGTATCAAGCCGTGTGTGGGTTTTCGTGCGCTGTTATCCAAAATGTTAGATGGCACATGTTTTGTGATATGGGTACAAAGGTGGGCTTTAGCACAGCGAAAGGTTAGGTTGGCGGACTTACCCCTATCTCGATAAATAGTCACATCAAATAAATGCTAGACCAGTCTCGATTGACAAGACTTAGTTTGGACACTAGTTTTGTGGCTCGGTCCCGATGGAAGGAGCGCCCCTTGGGCAATCGGAGCCCAAGCCGACGCAGCCATTGGGACTTTTTCTATAGTTCGCACAATCCTCTCGGAAGATCTATCGGCTATATGCCATTTGTGTTCACGTAGTAAACGTTTATCCTCATAAGCTGTGAACACTGAGCTAGATTATTGCTCTCACCAACGAATTTAAGCCCTGATGGAAGGTGCGCTCCTTGGGCAATTGGAGCCCTTGCAAACGCAGCTATTAGGGCTTTTCTATTTCTCTCCCCTAATCCAGCGTTTTGAGCTATCGATTTGTCACCTGATTTATTTTGATGCGAAACAGCAAGAGTAGTGCGTTCTTGTTTGACTAAGTGTTTGACTAAAAATCAGTAGGCACAAAAAAGGCGTAGTAGGTACTAACCTTCTACGCCTTGCTATGACTGGTGGCCCCTCCCAGACTTGAACTGGGGACCAATCGATTATGAGTCGACTGCTCTAACCACTGAGCTAAGGGGCCGAGTGGGTTGGGATTATAGGGGATGCCCGACAGGGTGTCTAGCTGTAAGGGGGGTGAATTCAGTATGCTTTTTGAGCACTTAGCGCGGTAAAAGCAAAACAAGCGCCGCCAATGTGGCGGCACTCACGCTTTGCTTAGGTTATATTGCCTTACTGCATCGCAGGGTCTTGGCTGGTGTCGTCGGCTGGCCAAGTGTTCTCTTCTTCAGCAGGCCAAGTGCTGTTGTCTTCTTCTGGCATCGGCTGGGTATCACAGTCGGTGCCTCCGTCTGGGCAGGTCACGGCAGGCTGTCCGTTTGCTGGCTGCATTGGCTCATCGTTTGCCATAGCAGGACCAGCTAAACCAACCATCATCATCAATGCGCTTAGGGTGAGTGCTTTGTTGTGTGCTTTCATCACTTTCTCCTTCGTTTTTGTCGTTGCCCTTGAGGACAAAATCAGTATCTCGCGATGCCAGCGGTGTTCTGTCATTGAGGTGCTATGGGTTGGTAAAAGGCGCGCGGAGTTTGTCGCTGGTTTTTTAGGCGTGTCAGCTGTCGTTTAAAAAGCCCCTCCCCGGTCAGAAAAACATCAGAATGATAGATTTTTGGTCAACATGTTGCGCTTGCGTGGGGCAATAGGCTTGCATCCCATCGTCTCTCCCCTTACTATCCAAAAGAATAATTAAACATTTTTATTGGTTTTATATTCATAAATAAGCCATAAACAGGGATAGATATGAAAAGCAACCTCTACCAACACTCACTGCTCACACTGTTAGATCTGTCCCCGTCGCAGATCCAAGATTTGGTGGACGACGCTGCGATGTTAAAAGCGGCAAAGGCCAATGGTGAAGAAGTTGCCCGTCTAAAGGGTAAGAATATTGCGTTGATTTTTGAGAAAACCTCCACGCGCACGCGGTGTGCCTTTGAGGTTGCTGCGTTTGATCAAGGCGCACAAGTGACCTATCTCGGCCCGAGCGGTACGCAAATTGGCCATAAGGAAACCATCAAAGATACCGCGCGCGTACTGGGAAGAATGTACGATGGCATTCAGTATCGCGGTTTTGGGCAAGATGTGGTGGAAACCTTGGCAGCCTACGCGGGCGTGCCGGTTTGGAATGGACTAACGGATACCTTTCACCCCACTCAAGTCCTTGCTGATCTGCTCACCATGCAAGAGCACAGTGACAAGCCGCTTAATCAAATCGCCTTTGCCTATTTGGGGGATGCGCGCAATAACATGGGCAATTCCCTGCTGGTAGGCGCCGCTAAAATGGGAATGGATGTACGCCTGATTGGGCCCAAGGCTTATTGGCCCGACGAGGGTTTGGTCGCGCGTTGCCAAGATATTGCCGCCAGTACCGGCGCGTCGATCACCTTAAGTGAAGAAACTGCCGCGGTGGAAGGCTGTGATTTTGTGTATACAGATATTTGGGTATCGATGGGCGAGCCCGAGTCGGCATGGGCACAACGCGTGGCCGCGCTTACGCCTTATCAAGTCACCCCAGCCTTGATGCAAGCGACACAAAACCCTCAGGTGAAATTTATGCACTGCCTGCCCGCGTTCCATAATGATGAGACCCAAGTGGGCAAGCAAGTGGCTGAACAATATGGATTAAATGGCCTAGAAGTGACTGAAGAGGTGTTTGAATCTGCGCAGTCGATCGTCTTTGATCAAGCAGAGAATCGCATGCATACCATCAAGGCTGTGATGGTCGCCACACTCGTAAAACCACAGGCGTAAACGATTGCACTTTTGCTTGCACCCCACAAAAAGGCGCGTATAATTCGGCCAGATTTCATTACACGGCCAGTCGATATGTTTGTTATTCCACCCACAAACAGCGCGCTATCCGCCCCTCAGGGGGACAGCACCCGCATTGGTCGTGATCGTAAAAACCTCCGTTTCGGAGGTTTTTTTTTGCCTGTAGCACACTGCAAAGAAAGGGACTCGCGTTATGGCCAATACCCTGTATAACAAACACATTATTTCCATTCCCGAGCTCAGCCGCAACGAGCTGGAGTTAATCGTTGCCACGGCGGGCGAACTCAAGGCACGCCCTAACCCGACGCTGCTAAAAAACAAGGTGATTGCCAGTTGCTTCTTTGAAGCCTCCACCCGCACACGCTTGTCGTTTGAAACGGCCATTCAGCGCTTAGGCGGCTCGGTGATTGGCTTTCCTGATGGCGGCAATACCTCATCAGGTAAAAAGGGTGAAACCTTGGCTGACTCGGTACGGGTGATTTCATCGTATGTGGATGGCTTTGTGATGCGCCACCCCAAAGAAGGCGCTGCCCGCTTGGCCTCAGAGTTTTCGGAAGGTGTGCCAGTGGTAAATGGCGGCGACGGTGCGAACCAGCACCCGACCCAAACCTTGCTGGATTTGTTCTCCATTTATGAAACCCAAGGCCGTCTGGATAACCTCAACATTGCCATGGTCGGCGATCTGAAGTATGGCCGTACCGTGCACTCCCTCACTCAAGCCTTATTCAAGTTTGAAGGGAACCGTTTCTTTTATATCGCCCCCGATGCGCTTGCCATGCCCGAATACTTGCTCGATGAGCTCACCGCGGCGGGCCACCCTTACAGCCTGCATAGCAGCATTGAAGAAGTGGTGCCTGAGTTGGATGTGCTGTACATGACCCGTGTGCAAAAAGAGCGCTTCGATGAGTCAGAATACGCCCATATCAAAGCTGCGTTTATCTTAAACGCCGCGATGTTGCGTGATGCGAAACCCAATATGAAAGTGATGCACCCACTGCCACGGGTGGATGAAATTACCGTGGATGTCGATAAAACCCAGCATGCGTATTACTTTGAGCAAGCCGAAAATGGGGTCTACGCGCGCGAAGCACTATTGGCCTTGGTGTTAAATGAACAAGTGGAAGGAGTCGCCTAATGAACACTGATAGCAAACTACAAGTAGAAGCGATTCGCAACGGCACTGTGATTGACCATATTCCAGCGCACATTGGCTTTAAGATCCTCAACCTCTTTCAAATGCATGGCAGTGAAGAACGGATCACCATTGGCTTGAACTTGCCCTCTTCCGCGCTCGGCAGCAAGGATTTGATCAAAATTGAAAACGTGGTGATCAGCGAAGATCAAGCCAGCCAGCTGGCACTTTATGCGCCTCAAGCGACAGTGAATCAAATCGAAGAGTATCAAGTGGTCGCTAAGCTGCCGCTGACATTACCCGAGGTGATTCAAGGTGTGTTCCGCTGTCCGAACAGTAACTGTATCACGCACGGTGAACCTGCAGTGGTCAGTAGCTTTCGGGTGTTAACCGAGCAGCAAGATGTCAAACTACGCTGCAAATACTGTGAAAAGGTTTTCTCTCGCGAGATCATGACCGAAAATCACTAAGCACTCGTTATCCGCGCCGACTAGCCCTTGTGTTCTTATCAAGGTCAACAAAAAAGCCAGCATTAAGCTGGCTTTTCTAATCAAGCGATCGGGCTGTTTCAATAAACAGCGATAAGATCGGTTATTTCACCACAGTCAGGGTCGGTTTCCCTTTTTTCGCCGGAGCAGTTGGGATCTCATCCTCTTCGGCTTGTGGCAAGGCTTCCGGATCGTCGACGCTATCGACCGACACCAACGATGGCTCGTCATCATCGATGTTCAGTTCATCAAAGGCTCCCGATGGCATCTCTTCATCTTCTGACGAGGCATACGCAGGCTCCATTTCAAACATGGTGCCGGCGCCGTTTTCGCGAGCATACAAAGCCATCACGGCCGACATCGGTACATTGACCTGTTGTGGCCGTCCGCCAAAGCGGGCATTGAAACTGACGAACTCGTTACCCAGTTCAAGGTTACCAACCGCGCGTGGCGCGATATTGAGAACGATTTGACCGTCTTTGACATAGTCAAACGGCACCTGCACGCCCGGCAAGGTTGCATCAACAACCATGTGCGGAGTGAGCTCGTTATCGAGTAACCAATCATAGAAAGCACGCACCAAATAAGGGCGGCGTGGTGTCATCGAGAATTCTGATGTAGACATTATTGACCCGTTAGTCGCATTTCACGTTCAGCTTCTGTCAGTGAGGCGAGAAATGAATCACGCTCAAACAGACGCGTCATGTAGTCTTTGACTTCTTTAGAGCCTGGGCCTGCCAGCTCAATGCCCAGAACAGGCAAACGCCACAGCAGTGGTGCAAGATAGCAATCAACAAGGCTAAACTCTTCACTCAAGAAGTACGGGCTTTCCGCAAACACAGGCGCCAGTGCCAGTAGCTCTTCGCGCAGTTGTTTACGTGCCTTGTCGGCCTCATCAGCACTACCGTGGCTGATCTTTTCAACCAAGGTATACCAGTTACGTTTGATGCGATACATCATCAAACGGCTTTGCGCACGCGCAACCGGGTAAACTGGCATCAATGGCGGGTGAGGGAAACGCTCATCCAAGTATTCCATGATGATGTCTGCGTTATACAACGCAAGTTCACGGTCCACCAAGGTCGGAACAGAGTTATAAGGATTCAGATCAACCAAGTCCTCAGGCAGATTGTTCGGATCTACCAACTCAATTTCTACACTGACACCTTTCTCTGCGAGGACGATGCGTACCTGATGACTATAGAGATCAGATGCGTCAGAGAATAACGTCATCACCGAGCGTTTATTGGCAGCAACAGCCATCAACCCCTCCAGGATGTTCAATATCAATAGAAAGCAATGGGGACAAAGCGTCCCCATTGCGGATTAGCAACACACTAGATTAACCGATCAGTGCACATCGCGCCAATATTCTTTCTTGAGTAGGTAACCCAAGATAAGGAATATCACGAAGAAGCCAATCACCCACCAACCTAGTTGCTGACGCTCTAGCTTTACAGGTTCGCCGGCATATTCAAGGAAGTTAACCAGATCGCGCACGGCATTGTCGTACTCGCCGGAGCTGAGCTCACCGTTGCCATCAGATTCTAGGCCAACGAACTCTTCAACCATTTTACCGTCAACCATACGTTGCTCGTAAACCTTACGCGGTGTCCCTTGTAGCTCTTCGAGCACGTGTGGCATACCCACATTAGGGAAGACTGTATTGTTCACGCCAAATGGACGAGAAGGGTCAACATAAAACGAGCGTAAATAGGTGTATAGCCAATCGACACCACGCACGCGCGCCACCAAGGTGAGGTCCGGCGCTGGGGCACCAAAATATTTGGCACCCGATTCTTGCGACATGGCGTTTTTCATCAAATCCCCGTACTTGGCGTTTTTGTCGAAGATGAGGTTATCTTCCATCAAGTCTTTCGGGATGTTGAGATCTTCAGCCACACGCTGATAGCGCTGATATTGCGTGGCGTGACAACCAAAGCAGTAGTTCATAAATAGCTTGGCACCACGTTGCAATGAGGCTTTGTCCGTTAAGTCGTTGTTGGCATCGTCCAAATGAACATTACCACCGGCGGCCATCGCCAAAGAGGGCAACAGCGCGCATAACATTACAATCCATTTTTTCATTTGAATGTCACCCTCTCTGGTAGCGGTTTTGTTGCTTCATTTTTGCTGTAGAAGAACAACAGCACGAAGAACATGAAGTAACAGAAGCTGAAGATCTGCGCCAGCAAGGTATAAGTTGGCGTCGCAGGCAACGCACCGAGAATGCCCAGAGCGATAAAGGCAATCACGAATTGCACAATGTTCGCCAAGTGCAACTTGCTGCGGTAGCGGTATGAACGCACGCGACAGCGGTCAAGCCATGGCAACAAGAACAGCACCACAATCGATGCACCCATGGCGATAACCCCAATCAGTTTGTCTGGAATCGCACGCAAAATCGCATAGAAAGGCGTGAAGTACCAAACCGGGGCAATGTGCTCAGGCGTCTTCAGCGGGTTCGCCGCTTCAAAGTTAGGTGGCTCAAGGAAATAGCCGCCCATTTCAGGGTTAAAGAAAATGACGTAGGCAAACAAGATGCCGAACACACCGATACCAATCAGATCTTTCACCGTCCCGTAAGGGTGGAAAGGGATCGAATCGATGATGTCATATTTCTTGGTGTAGTCAGGGTGGAACTTAAACTGTGACTGGTAATCGTCGCCCATCTTGCCTTTTGGCAGTTTGGTATCGATACCGTCTGGGTTGTTTGAGCCCACTTCGTGCAGTGCCAGTACGTGAAGCACAACAAGCAACAGCAGCACAATCGGCAACGCAATGACGTGCAGCGCAAAGAAGCGGTTCAATGTTGCGCCAGAAACGACGTAGTCACCACGGATCCACAGGGTGAGGTCGTCACCGATAACCGGAATGGCACCAAACAGAGAAATGATAACCTGCGCGCCCCAGTATGACATCTGACCCCATGGCAGCAGATAGCCCATAAAGGCTTCGGCCATTAGCACCAAGAAAATCAACATACCGAACAGCCACAGCAGTTCACGAGGCTTTTGATACGAGCCGTAAATTAACCCGCGGAACATGTGCAGATACACCACCACGAAAAAGGCCGAGGCCCCGGTGGAGTGCATGTAGCGGAGCAGCCAGCCGTATTCCACATCACGCATGATGTATTCAACCGACGCGAACGCGCCTTCTGCTGACGGCACATAGTTCATGGTTAGCCAAATCCCTGTAAGAATTTGGTTAACCAAAACAATCATCGCCAACACACCGAACATATACCAGAAGTTAAAGTTCTTCGGCATAGGGTATTCGGTCATGTGTTTACGGTACGCATTCATCGCTGGAATACGTTTTTCAACCCAGTTCAGGAAATTTTCCATTACGCATTCCCCTCATCTTGTCCCACGAGTATGCGCTTGTCGTCCAAGAACATATAAGGCGGCACCACCAAGTTAAGCGGCGCTGGAACACTTTGGAATACGCGTCCGGCCATATCAAACTTGGAACCGTGGCACGGGCAGAAGAACCCGGCTTTCACCCCACTCACCTGCTCGCTAAAGCTGTCTGGCAAATAGGTTGGTGAACAACCAAGGTGGGTACAAATACCAACCGCAACAAAGATTTCTGGCTTGATAGAACGGGTTTGATTGGTTGCATACCCTGGCTGCTGAGGTTGCTCAGACGCGGGGTCACGAAGTCTGTCTTCAAACGTAGACAACTCTTCGAGTATTGCTTGGCTGCGACGGACCACCCATACAGGCTTTCCTCGCCATTCGACGCGGATCATCTGGCCGTCTTGCAGTTTACTGATATCGACTTCAACTGGCGCCCCCGCGGCCTTTGCTTTGGCGCTTGGGTTCCAGGACTTAATAAAAGGCACGGCAACTGCTACGGCCCCTAAACCGCCAACAACTGACGTCGTCGCAGTCAGGAAACGGCGTCGGCCGGTATTCACTGGCGCATTGCTCATCCAACATTCTCCCATGTGCTCCCGCTTGGATTTTTATTGTGTCCTTTGCGTCCATGGAGCGTACGGCTAACTCAAAAACGAATATGTAATAACGGCTGACCGGGATCAGTTCGATTAAATCTTAGCTGCTATTACGTCGGCTAGATGATAGAGAAAACCCTACTTTTTGACAAGATAAAGCTACCTTTTTGTAACAAATGTGAGCGGTGTGCACAGAATTAAGGAAAGGGTAATAGAAATGTTGGAAAATGCGTGCTTATACGCTGTTTTGAAAGGAAATATATTTGTAAGCCGTTTGGTGCAAACATAAAAAAAGCCCGGTGTAACCACCAGGCTTTTTGAGGCAAATATTGCTCGGGCGTAAATTAACGCTTCGAGAATTGTGGGCGACGACGTGCTTTGCGCAGACCCACTTTTTTACGCTCAACTTTACGCGCGTCACGAGTCACGAAGCCAGCTGCACGTAGTGCAGGACGTAGAGACTCATCATATTCCATCAGTGCACGAGTGATGCCGTGACGGATAGCGCCCGCTTGACCAGAGATACCACCACCAGAAACGGTGATGTACAGGTCCAGCTTGTCGATCATCTCAACCAACTCTAGTGGCTGACGAACAACCATGCGAGCAGTTTCGCGACCAAAGTAAGTGTCCAGAGAACGCTTGTTGATCTCGATGTTACCGCTGCCCGGCTTGATGAATACACGAGCTGCGGAGCTTTTGCGACGACCAGTGCCGTAGTATTGTTCTGCCATTGCTATATTCCTCTTAGATGTCTAGTACTTGCGGTTGTTGTGCCGCGTGCTTGTGCTCAGAACCCGCGTAAACTTTCAGTTTACGGTACATCGCACGACCTAGAGGACCGCGAGGCAGCATGCCTTTAACGGCTTTCTCAATAACCAGCTCAGGTTTTTGCGCGATCAGCTTCTCGAAGCTGATTGACTTGATGCCACCTACGTAGCCAGTGTGGCTGTAGTACATTTTGTCAGACGCTTTGCGGCCAGTTACAGTAACTTTCTCAGCGTTGATAACAACGATGTAGTCACCGGTGTCAACGTGAGGGGTGTATTCTGGTTTGTGCTTACCACGCAGACGAGATGCAATTTCAGTAGCCAGACGGCCCAGAGTTTTGCCTTCAGCGTCTACAACGTACCAGTCGCGTTTTACAGTTTCTGGTTTAGCAACGAAAGTTTTCATGCTAATGATTACCCGATTTAATAAGTTTCACTTAAGGAGCCGAAGCTCCCACTGTTAAGAGTCCATACAACACCCCTTCGAGTGGTGGTACCCTCGGCCTAAGCCTTTCAACAGTAACGGTGGGTTGCGGGATTATAGGGAAGAGTGGAGAAAAAATCACCTCTTTTTCAAAAAAAATCCCACCAAAATGCGCAACTGGTTATTGTTTAGCAACCGCCTGATGCGCAAAGCGCCAACAGGCGCGCGACAGCCTATGGTAAGTGCGCCAATGCAAGGTATTCGTGGCTTTGCATCTCGATAAGGCGCGACTGACAACGTTCAAACTCAAACCGCAATCGCTCGCCCGCATAGAGGCTGTCCATCGGCACCGCTGCAGAAATGATCAGCTTAACGTTACGCTCGTAAAATTCATCCACTAGGGCAATAAAACGGCGGGCAGCATCTTCTTGATTAGCTTGAAGTTGCGGCATATCGGCCAGCAATACCGTGTGATACAAACGCGCCAATTCCATGTAATCGGTTTGACTACGTGCGGACTGACACAGCTCAGCAAAACTAAAATGCGCGACACCATCACCATTTTCAATGGTTGGCAACGCGCGATGGTTCACTTCAATCACATCATCGCGCACCCCACCCTCGCCATTGAGCTTACGAAAGTAGTCGTCCATTTTGACGCGAGCACTGTCACCTAAGGGGTGATGAAAAATGTCTGCTTGAGTGAGGGTGCGCAGGCGATAATCCACCCCCGAGTCAACGTTTACCACCTCACAATGCTGATTGATTAAATCAATCGCGGGTAAAAATCGTTGTCGCTGCAGGCCGTTACGATATAACTCGTCTGGCACAATGTTTGATGTGGCCACCAGCGTAATACCGCGTGCAAACAGGGCTTCCATTAAGGTGCCGAGGATCATCGCATCAGTGATATCAGAGACAAAAAATTCATCGAAACACAAAACGCGTGTCTCTTGGGCAAATTTATCCGCGATTTGCCAAAGCGGATCGGCCTCACCATCCAACGCTTTTAACTCTTGATGCACCCGATGCATAAAGCGGTGAAAGTGCATGCGCATTTTGTTTTCAAACGGTAGCGCATGGAAAAAGGTATCCATCAGATAGGTTTTACCGCGTCCGACACCGCCCCAAAAGTAAAGTCCTTTAACCGGTGTGATCGGTTGGGGGGTCGATTTACGCCATGGTAGCCAAGCACGCTTATCAGGCTTAGGCGCAACCACAGGCGTTTGTAGTAAGCGGTGATAGAGCGCATCGAGTTTCTCAACGGCCATACGCTGTGCGGGGTCTTCAATAAAATCGTTTTGGGTCAGATCGTTATTATAATGTTCGAGCGGCGTCATTCCTTGAAAGCCTCGTGTTATTCGCCTGCCTCGATAGTACCACGTCAGACGATTGCCATGTATAGTGAGCAGCAATCACCAACCTTCACTTTTCTCAAAACAGTGCGCTAAAGTTGAAACAAGCAGAGGCGTTTCGCTTGTCTTTTTAGGCGGGAAAATGGTATCTGTGGTTGGTCAACTTGTGACTACAAGGAGCAGTTATGGCTTGGATTAATAGCCTGATCTTTCTCATCATCGGCGTAGCGGTTGGCTTTTTGATAGCCCGCATGACTACGCGTGACCTCAAACAACAAAAAGATTTAAAAAGGGAGCTGGAAAAGTCACGTTACGAGCTGGAGCAATATCGCCAAGAGTTGGTCGATCATTTCGCCCAAAGTGCTGATCTGCTCGATACTATCTCGAAGGATTACAGCAAGCTGTATCAGCATATGGCAAAAACGTCTTCCGATCTGATGCCGAATTTACCCGAGCAAGATAATCCTTTTGCGAAGCGCTTGGGCAAGATCACCGAGATTAAAGAAGCCACTGACGGCGATCAACCGCCACGCGATTACTCTGACACTGGCTCTGGGCTACTGAAAGAAGAAGGAAAATCGCGCGTGAGTTGATCAAGGATTGAACTTTTTAAGATAGACCCCACTCTTATCCATACTCGGACAATCGGAGTGAGTCTATGATGAAAAAGTCTTTACTAGCGATTAGTGTTGCCGCGTTGACCCTTGGCGCGGCGTTTTCTCCTCTTCCTAGCCATGCGGCACTTCCTCAAGCGGTGAGCGGTCAGACCATGCCTAGCTTGGCGCCAATGCTTGAGAAAGTTTCTCCTGCCGTGGTCAGTATCGCTGTCGAGGGTAATAAAGTTTCGAAACAACGTGTTCCCGAAGCGTTCCGTTTTTTCTTTGGCCCCAACATGCCTTCTGAGCAAGTCCAAGAGCGCCCATTCCGCGGCTTAGGCTCTGGCGTCATTATCGATGCCGACAAAGGCTACATTGTTACCAACCATCATGTGATTGATGACGCCGACCAAATTCGCGTCCAGCTGCAAGATGGCCGTGAATATGACGCACGCCTAATTGGCAGCGATGAGATGTCAGATATTGCCCTGCTGCAACTGGATGACGCAGCGAAAGACCTCACTGCAATCAAACTGGCTAATTCAGACGCACTACGCGTCGGTGATTTTGCCGTCGCGATTGGTAACCCCTTTGGACTGGGGCAAACCGTCACCTCAGGGATTATCTCTGCGCTCGGACGCAGTGGTTTGAATTTAGAAAACTTTGAAAACTTTATTCAAACCGATGCCGCGATTAACAGCGGTAACTCCGGCGGCGCGTTGGTGAACCTTAATGGTGAGTTAATTGGTATCAACACCGCGATTTTAGGCCCCAATGGCGGCAACGTCGGGATTGGTTTTGCCATCCCAGCCAACATGGCGAAAAGCTTGGTCGACCAAATTCTCGAATATGGCTCGGTACGCCGCGGCATGCTGGGCGTGACCGGCCGTGAGCTGACCTCTGAGTTGGCAGATGCATTTGGCCTTGCCACCAAACATGGTGCGTTTGTCAGCCAAGTGATGCCGGACTCTGCCGCCGAAGAGGCTGGCTTAAAAGCCGGCGACATTATTGTTTCGGTCAACGGTAAGAGTATCCGTACCTTTGGCGAGCTACGCGCAAAAATCGCGACCTTAGGCGCAGGCAAAGACGTTGAGCTGGGTGTGATCCGAGATGGCGAAACCATCACGGCCAAAACCACGCTGAAAGAAGCGAGCCAGACGCAAGCCAAAGCCGATGACCTGCATAAGGCGTTGAAAGGCGCTGAGCTGAAAAACCATGATGGCGATCCTGCCGGTGTAGAAGTCGCTGCGGTCGCAGAAGGCTCTCTCGCGGCGCGCTACGGGCTGCGCGAAGGGGATGTGATTGTCGGGGTAAACCGACATAAAGTCGAAAACCTCGGTGATTTACGTAAGATTTTGGAAGACAAGCCGAATGTGCTGGCTCTGAACATCGCCCGAGACAACGGCTCCTTGTATTTAGTGATCCGTTAATCCCGCCTTTGCCTCACGCAAAATGCCTGCCACTTGGCAGGCATTTTTTGTACAAAGCTCACCGCTTTGCATTTCCACAAACGATTGTTGCAATGCTATCCTCTAGCCTCGCAGTTGGCTTCGTTGAGGATAGCATCATTTATGCTGACACTATTGGTTCGCTCCACGCTTATTGGCTTATTCACTGCCGCCCTAATTTTGGTTGCGGTGCCTGATCTACGCTCAGGCCTTTTTAGTGTTTCATCCTTACCCGATTTCGATGAGGTCCAGCAGCCCGAGCTTGTCTCGTTCAGTTATGCGGTCAAGCGTGCCTCTCCCGCAGTGGTGAATATTTATACCCGCAATTACGTTCGCGGCGACCGTTTGCAGCTCAATACCCAAGGACTTGGCTCGGGCGTGATCATGAGCGCCAAAGGCTATGTGGTCACCAATTACCATGTGGTCGCCAAAGCGGATCAGGTGATTGTTGCCCTGCAAGACGGCCGTATTTTTACCGCGCAAATGGTCGGTAAAGATCAACGCACGGATCTGGCGGTGCTGAAAGTTCCAGCTGAAAACTTACCCGTGATCCCGGTCAACCAAGACTATCAACCTACCGTTGGCGATACCGTTCTTGCGATTGGTAACCCGTATAACCTCGGGCAAACCACCACTTACGGCATTATCTCCGCCACGGGCCGCACTGGGATGAGCTTTTATGGCCGCCAAGACTTTCTACAAACCGATGCCGCGATTAACCGAGGGAATTCCGGCGGCGCGTTGGTGAATAGCCGCGGTGAGCTGGTGGGGATCAACACCGCTTCGTTTCAGCAGGCAACCGATCTGGAAACCTACGGGATTTCCTTTGCCATTCCCTATCGCTTAACCGAAAAGATCATGAATAAATTAATTGCTGATGGACGCGTGATCCGAGGCTACATTGGTATCGATGGTCGTGACGTCAATCCAGTGATGGCGCGCTTGCTTGATGCCGAGCAACAGCGCGGTGTCATGGTGGCGGACATGGATAAAGGCGGACCGGCAGAAAAGGCGGGAATTCAGCCGCAAGATTTGATCATTAAAATTAACGATAAACCCGTTAAAGGTGCCCGTGGGGCGATGGATATTGTCACCGATGCGCGTCCTGGCACAACGCTTTCGATTACCCTTATTCGCGATGGTGAGAGTTTAACCCTGCCGGTGACGGTCGGGAACGAGCCAGACAGCGGCGAATAGTCGACGGCAACGCATCGTTAGCACACGCTGACGCCTCACAAAGACAAAAACGCCAGCCCCATCAAGGCTGGCGTTTTTTCGTTAACTCATCGTACAACGCGCTTACTCGCCGTCAATACGCTCGATTTTCGCACCCAGCGCTTGCAGTTTATCTTCGATACGCTCATAACCGCGATCGATATGATAAATGCGATCCACCACGGTTTCGCCTTTGGCAATGCATCCAGCAATCACTAAGCTTGCCGAGGCACGCAGATCGGTGGCCATCACTTGCGCGCCACTGAGGCTCTCGCAATCACCACACACCACGGTGTTTCCTTCTATTTCTGCGTGTGCGCCCATACGTTGCAGTTCAGGCACATGCATAAAGCGATTCTCGAAGATGGTTTCGGTAATAATCCCGGTCCCTTTCGCCACCAAGTTCAACAAGGTAAATTGCGCTTGCATGTCGGTTGGGAAACCCGGATGCGGCGCGGTACGCACATTCACCGCTTTCAGTTCGCGACCGGTCATATCCAGCTCGATAAAGTCATCGCCTGTGGTGACCTTAGCGCCAGCTTCTTCCAATTTATGAAGCACGGCTTCGAGTAAATCCGGAGAGGTATTGCGACAGACGATATGGCCGCCTGAAACCGCCGCAGCCACCAAAAAGGTACCGGTTTCAATCCGATCTGCAACCACCGCATGTACGCCGCCGCCAAGACGTTCAACCCCTTCAATTTCAATCCGGTCGGTGCCTGCGCCTTTGACTTTCGCCCCAAGGGTATTGAGGAATTTCGCCGTATCTACGATTTCTGGCTCGCGGGCGGCGTTTTCAATCACTGTCGTGCCTTCTGCCAAGGTGGCAGCACACATCACAGTGACGGTAGCACCCACGCTGACTTTATCCATCACAATGTGGGCGCCTTTTAGACGACCATCGACGGTGGCTCGCACATAGCCTTCATCGAGTGTGATGGTGGCGCCGAGCTGCTCTAAGCCGTTAATGTGCAAGTCCACCGGACGGGCACCAATCGCACATCCGCCGGGTAAAGACACTTCCCCTTTACCGAAACGTGCGACCAAGGGGCCGAGCGCCCAAATCGACGCACGCATGGTTTTAACCAAATCATAGGGGGCACACAGTTCCGTGATATCGCTGGCATCGACATGGACAGAGCCATTGCGGCTGACTTTTGCCCCAAGGCGCGATAATAGCGCCATAGTGGTATCGATATCGCGCAGTTTAGGCACATTGGCGACTTCAACGGGCTCTTCAGCCAACAGTGAAGCAAATAAAATAGGGAGAGCTGCATTTTTCGCGCCGGAAATGGCCACGTCACCTTTAAGCGGGCCATTGCCCGTCACTCGAAACTTTTGCATCTGACCCTCTTACAACTGCATCAGCTTTTTATCGCGCGCCCACTCTGCGGGGGTCATCGCTTTAATGCTCACAGCATGAATATCGTTACGTGCAATGTGCTCCATCAGCGGGCCGTAGATGGTCTGCTGTTTTTTCACACGCGACATTCCGTCGAACATCTCTGCCACGGCCACTACTTCAAAGTGGCTTCCGTCGCCTTTCACGTGCAGCTCGTCTAGTGACAGAGCCGCGTCTAAAATGGCTTTAACTTCGCTCGCTTCCACGTTTAAACCCCTTCTTGATGCTCAGCATCGTCAAAAAATGCCTCGATGTTGCTTAGCGTCAACAACAGTTTGAGCTGCTCTGGCATGCCGCTGTAGCGCACGGTCTGACCTTTCTCTTTCAAGGTTTTATCCAAGTGCAACAACATGGCCATGCCGGCAGAGTCGACGCGAGATAGCCCGCTTAAATCCAGGCTCAGCGCCGAATCATTAGGTAGCCACTGGCTACGCTGGCGCCAAAAAGCGGGCACTGTGTCACGATCTAACCGTCCTGACAAGTGGTAATGCTGCCCGCCGCTTGTAATTAACTCGACACTCATGACTCGCCCTGTTTCTGTTTATCCTCGCGACGAATCGGTTTTGCCGCCAGCTCTTTGAGCTGTTCAATCACAGAATCAATACCATCACGACGCAGCGGCGCTTTCCACTCTGATTGTTTAGATTGGATCATACTCACCCCTTCCGCCGTTACGTCATAGGCTTGCCAATTTCCTGTCCGAGTATTTTTACGCAGGCTGAAATCAAGACGAATCGGCGGACGCGAGGAATCGGTGATATCCACGCGCACTTTTACAATCTTGTCGTCATCACCAATGGCTTGGTCACGTTGCACGTTGACATCTTGGTTGTCGTACTCGAGCAGGATTTGTGCGTAAGAAGCAATCATGTATTCGGTAAATGCCTCGGTGAATGCATCACGCTGTTCGGGGGTGGCTTGACGATAATGCTGCGCACCTAGCACCAACGACGCCGCATAGCGGGTGTGGATGTAGGGCAGTAGCTCGTCTTTGACCACGTCACGCAGCAAATCCGGATCGGCGCGGAACAAGGTGCGATCTTTACGCAGGCGAGTAAAGGTGTTGTCAGCCACTTGCTCAATCAACCGGTAGGGGTTGGTTTGGTCCACCGGCTCACTGGCATGCACAAACGAACTGACACTGGCGACAAACACGATCAGCGCTGATGACAGTGTGATCAAAACCTTCTTCATTCGATTACTCCTTATCGCCCACGCTATACAAGAACTGTCCAATCAAGTCCTCGAGTACCAACGCAGACTTGGTGTCTTCTAACTTACCGCCGTCTTCAAGGTAGCCAATGCCTAATGCTTCATCGACAAACCCGGGCGTAATACCAATGTACTGCTCACCGAGTAATCCTGCGGTGTAAATCGATGCCGAGCTCGACTCAGGGAAATATCCCGCACTACTGTTAATCTGTAGGGTGACTTTCGGCACATAGGTTTCTGCATTCAGCGAGATAGCGGTCACCTGACCCACGGTCACGCCCCCGACTTTGACCGGTGAGCGCACTTTCAGGCCACCAATGTTGTCAAACTCTGCGGTTAAGGTGTAAGTATCCGCTCGTCCCCAACGTTGAACATCCGCCACTTGGAACGCCAGCACCAATAATGCTGCAATGCCGGCGATGACAAAGCAGCCTACCCAAAATTCTGTTTTTCGACTCTGTTGCATGATTAATTCCCAAACATGAGTGCAGTAAGGACAAAGTCAAGGCCGAGCACGGCCAATGAAGAGTGCACCACAGTGCGTGTGGTGGCACGGCTGATACCTTCCGAGGTCGGCGTGGCATCGTAACCGTTAAACAGGGCAATCCAAGTCACTGCGATAGCAAATACCACACTTTTGATCAGTGCGTTGCCAACGTCGTAGCCCAGATCGACCGATGCTTGCATCACAGACCAGAAACTACCGTGATCGATGCCTTTCCAGTCTACCCCGACGAGCTCGCCGCCCCAGATGCCCACCAGCATAAAGATCACCGCCAACAACGGCATCGCAATCACACCCGCCCAGAAGCGCGGCGCGATCACGCGGCGAAGCGGGTCAACCGCCATCATCTCTAAGCTGGATAGCTGCTCAGTGGCTTTCATCAGACCAATTTCCGCGGTCAGCGCTGAGCCCGCTCGTCCGGCAAACAGCAATGCCGTCACCACCGGGCCTAGTTCGCGTAACAGCGACAAGGCGACCATTTGTCCAAGGCTGGTTTCTGCACCAAAATCGGACAACACTAAATAGCCTTGTAAACTCAACACCATGCCAATGAATAGGCCTGATACGATGATGATCGCCAGTGAGCGAACGCCCACTGAGTAAAGCTGTTTAATCAAGAGCGGGAAGGTCTTGCTCGGCTGTGGTTTGCCCACCAGAGCGCCGGTCATCACAAAGGTGGCGCGCCCCATCGACTCAGCCACGCCCATCGCGCGGCGACCCACATCCGCAATCTGCGTTTTTATCACCGGTAAATCTCCTGCTCTAGCTGACCCGCAGGATAGCGGAATGGTACAGGGCCATCTGCGTGCCCTTCGAGGAATTGTTTGACCCAAGGATCTTGATTATCACGCAGCGATTGCGGTGTGCCACTGGCGATGATCCGGCTGTCTGCCAACAGATAGACTTTGTCCGCGATGCTCATCACTTCAGGCACATCGTGGGATACTACCACGCAGGTCAGCCCCAAGGCTTGGTTCAGCTGGCGAATCAAGGTGACCAAGACCCCCATAGTAATTGGGTCCTGTCCCACAAACGGCTCATCAAACAAAATCAGTTCTGGGTCGAGGGCAATAGCACGCGCCAGTGCGGCACGGCGAGCCATCCCCCCAGAGAGATCACTGGGCATTAATGCAGCCGCCCCGCGCAGCCCTACCGCCTCGAGCTTCAGCATCACAATGGTATGAATGAGGGATTCATCCAACTGCGTGTGCTCACGCAAGGGAAAGGCCACATTGTCAAACACCGACATATCGGTGAACAAGGCGCCAGATTGAAACAACATGCTCATCCGTTGGCGCACATCGAATAAACGACGACGCCCTAAGGTGGGAATATTGTGGCCATCAAAAACAATGTCGCCGGCATCAGGCTTTAGCTGACCAGCAATTAAACGCAATAGGGTTGTTTTACCAATGCCAGATGGTCCCATGATGGCGGTCACCTGACCACGCGGCACCTGCAAATCAATATGATCGAAAATGCACCGGCTGCCCCGTGAGAATGTCATCCCGTTAATATCTATCAGGCTCTGTGCTGCCATTGCCGCATTCTCATGGTTAGATAGGATAAAAATTAAGTGGCTGATAATAAGGCGTCCCCTATGCTAACACAAGCAACGCCCGCTCCCTGCCTGATAGGACGTGATATAGCCCTGATAATGGCAGTATAGCCATTCACCCGCTCGGCGAGGAAGAATGGCCTATATGGACCGAAAAAGTGCCAACGAGTTCCCGTTCATGAATGAAAAGCAACGCATTCACGGCGATGGTACGGGCTTTTCGCTTCACATTTGCCACGTTAGCCGTCAGAATTGCACCTCATTTACGCCAATTTAAAAACGCAAAGGACAGGTGTCATGGTAGAAGCGGTTGCCATACTTATTGTGGGATTAGTGTTACTGGTTTGGAGTGCTGACCGACTCGTATTCGGCGCTGCCGCGATCGCGAAAAACTACGGCGTCTCTCCTCTTGTCATTGGCATGACGATTCTGGCCATGGGCTCTTCCGCGCCTGAAATGATGGTATCGGCCAATGCCGCGCTTGCAGATAAAACCGACACCGCGGTGGGGAATGTCTTAGGATCAAACATCGCCAACATTGCCCTCATTCTTGGCTTTACGGCCCTGATTAAGCCTTTGTCGATTAGCTCTATCATTTTGCGCCGCGAACTACCATTAATGATGGCGGTCACCTTGCTCGCCGGCGCTCTTTTGTGGAACAACCACCTCGGCTTTTTCGAAGGCGTGGGTCTGTTGGTCTTATTCGTGGTGTTTATCCTTGCCATGATCAAAATTGGCAAAGACTCAGGCGGGACCGATCCTATGCTGGCGGATCAGGAATCGGACATTCCGCAAGATGTCAGTAATCTAAAAGCGGTAATGTGGATTTTAATCGGTCTGCCTTTGCTACTGCTGTCATCCGATCAAGTGGTCGACTCGGCAGTCACCATTGCTCAATACTTTGGCATGAGCGACTTGGTGATTGGCTTGACCATCATTGCTATCGGCACCAGCTTGCCCGAACTCGCCGCCTCGATTGCCGGCGTGATGAAAGGGGAAGACGATCTCGCTGTCGGCAATATTATCGGCTCGAACGTGTTTAATATCTTGGCAGTGATGGGGATCCCGGGCTTGCTTAACCCGTCACCGATCAGTGAATTTGCAATGGGGCGGGATTACTACATCATGCTGGTTCTCTCTGTGATGCTACTGGTCTTCGCATTAGGCAAATCACGCAGTATCAACCGCATTGAAGGGGCGATCTTTTTGATGTGTTATATCGCCTATCAAGGCTATCTCTTTGTTAACGCTGCCGCATAATGGACATGGTGATGAGTGAATTTGATTTTCGTCGCGCAGGACTTGATGTGCTTACCATTGAGCAAGATGCGATTGCACAACTCAAAACGGCGATTGACGAGCATTTTGATGCCGCCTGTCGATTAATCTTGAACGCCACCGGCAAAGTGGTGGTAATGGGAATGGGCAAGTCGGGCCACATCGGCCGCAAAATTGCAGCCACTCTTGCAAGCACAGGAACGCCTGCGTTTTTCGTGCACCCAGGTGAGGCAAGTCACGGTGACCTTGGGATGATAAATCAAGGCGACGTGGTGTTAGCCATTTCCAACTCTGGCGAAGCCGGTGAGATTCTTACCTTACTGCCGGTGATTAAACGTCTCGGGATCCCGTTAGTCTGTATGACGGGCAACCCCAACTCGAGTATGAGGCAACTCGCCAAAGTCCACCTCAATATTCACGTACCCAAAGAGGCGTGCCCCCTTAAGCTTGCGCCTACATCCAGTACCACGGCCACCTTGGTGATGGGCGACGCGCTTGCCATGGCATTGATGCAAGCAAAAGGTTTTACCGCCGATGACTTTGCCCTCTCCCATCCGGGCGGCGCATTAGGACGCAAACTACTCTTACGTATTAGCGATTTGATGCATCAAGGCGAGCGTTTACCCGTGGTGTCAGACAGTGCCACCGTGCGCGATGCCTTGCTGGAAGTGTCAGAAAAAGGCCTCGGAATGACCGCCGTGGTCGATGCAGAGCAACAATTGGCAGGCGTCTTTACCGATGGCGATCTGCGCCGCTTACTCGATCAACGCATTGATTTACACACCACCGCCATTGGCGAGGTGATGTCCGCCAATCCGATCACCATTGAACCGGAACTGCTGGCGGCAGAAGGACTCAAACTCATGGAGGAGCGTAAAATTAACGGGCTGCTGGTAGCGAAAAATGGCCAGCTTCTTGGCGCCCTCAACATGCATGACCTTTTGAAAGCCGGAGTAATGTAATGTCCGCACCTGTGACTGACACCTTATATGGCCCTGTTGCCACCACCCTGTTCGAACGCGCGGCGACGATCCAGCTACTGATTTGCGATGTCGATGGCGTTTTCTCCGATGGTCGCGTGTATATGGGCAATCAAGGCGAGGAACTGAAGGCCTTTCACACCCGTGATGGCTACGGCATCAAAGCCTTGATGCACGCTGGTATTGAGGTCGCAGTGATCACAGGTCGACAGTCTAAGATTGTCGAAAATAGAATGAACGCCTTAGGGGTCCGTCATGTCTATCAAGGACAAAGTGACAAGCTAGCTGCGTACGACGACCTTTGTCAGCAATGCAACGTTAGCCCTGAGCACACCGCGTATATCGGTGATGACTTGATTGATTGGCCCGTCATGGCAAAAGTCGGCCTTGCGGTTTGTGTGGCAGACGGTCACCCGCTATTACAACAACGTGCCGATCTGGTGACCCAAATCCGTGGTGGGTTCGGCGCGGTCCGTGAAGTCTGCGATCTGATCCTCGAGGCACGAGGCGAGCTCGATCAGCACAAGGGCTTAAGCGTATGATGCAGCGGCTAAGCATGCTGGTGCTGATAGTACTGTGTGCCCTAACCGGCTATTATCTGCTTTCTCAACATGTCTGGGAGCGTGCGGTACAAGTTGAGCCGGACGCAGAAAAGCCTCTGTTTACCGGTGAACAAATTAAAACCGTGCAATACAACGCCGATGGGATACGCAGCTATACCGTTGACGCTGAGCACTTAGAGCACTACGCCAATATTGATGAAACCCACTTTAACGAGCCTGTCTTGTGGACCTATCATAATGGCAAAGACGAAGAGTGGCGCATCAGTGCAAACTATGCGGTGCTGTCTGATAAGCACATATTGACGATGACAGGCAAAGTGCGAATTTTTAACTTGCTACCGAACGCGCAAATTCATTCGGTAGCCACCGAGACTGTGACGTTGGATCTGACCACGCGAGACTTTTGGTCCGACCGTCCCACCACCATCACTGGCGTTGGCTTTCAAACCGAAGGACAACGCGTGAAAGGGAACTTCGGTAACCACCAGATGGAACTGTTAAACGATGTTAAAGGCCGATATGAAACGACCCCTCGTTAAAGCACTGGCAGGTGCCATGTTGCTGTTTTCGCACTACTCATTGGCATTGAGTAGCGACACAGAGCAGCCTATTTATATTCAATCTGAGAGCCAGCATTTGGACATGGCCACCAACACGGTGACCTTTACCCAAGATGTTGTACTGACCCAAGGTAGCATTAAAATTCTGGCCGACAAGCTGGTCGTGATCCGCCCTCAAGGCCAAGAAGGCGATGAAACCATTGAAGCGTTCGGCAAGCCTGCAACCTTCGAGCAGACCATGGATGATGGTAAAAAGCTGCACGGTGAAGCCTATAAGTTGCGCTACGAAGTGGGCAACGAGTTTTTGAAAATGTCGACCAATGCCATGCTGGAGCAAGCGGGTAATCAAGTCGAAGGCAATGTGATCACCTATCAAATTGATAAACAGCAATTGGTCGCAGAAAGTGACAGCAATAAGCGTGTCACTACTATCTTGCAGCCGACCACCAAAAGCCCATCTGAGTCAGAATCGCAATAAGAGGCCCTATGGCAACGTTAAAAGCGGCCAATTTGGCGAAAAGTTATAAAGGACGAAAAGTCGTCGCCGATGTCAGTCTGGAAGTGAAGTCCGGCGAGATCGTCGGCCTACTCGGCCCAAATGGTGCAGGTAAGACCACATCGTTTTACATGATTGTCGGCCTTGTCGCTCGCGACGAAGGGGCAATTTTTATCGACGATCAAGACATTAGCATTCAGCCGATGCATAACCGCTCACGTCTTGGCATCGGTTATTTGCCGCAAGAGGCCTCGATTTTTCGCAAGCTCACCGTCTACGACAATTTGATGGCGGTACTGCAAACGCGAAAATCCCTCACCAAAGAGGAGCGTCAAGACAAAGCCGAAGACTTGTTGGATGAATTTAATATTCAGCATATCCGCGATAGCCTTGGCATGGCGCTGTCAGGGGGCGAACGACGCCGTGTCGAAATTGCACGAGCCCTCGCCGCTAACCCGAAATTCATTTTGCTTGATGAGCCGTTTGCCGGCGTCGATCCGATCTCCGTGATCGACATTAAAAAGATCATCGAACACCTACGCGATCGTGGCTTAGGCGTGCTGATCACCGACCACAATGTTCGAGAAACCTTGAGTGTCTGTGAGCATGCTTACATTGTCAGCCAAGGACACTTGATTGCGCACGGCACCCCTGATGAAGTGCTGAATGACGAGCACGTCAAACGTGTCTATCTCGGTGATCAGTTCAAGCTATAGTGGACTCGCTCACGCTAAAATCTGCCAATCACGGCTATAGTTATTTATAGAGCGCTTGCCCTGCATCTCAGAGCAAGCGTTTTAACCTCATTGGTCGTTGTAAAAGGAAAGGTGTAACGCCCCTATGAAACCCACGCTTCAGCTCAAGCTTGGACAACAACTCGCAATGACACCGCAGCTACAGCAGGCTATTCGCCTGCTGCAGTTGTCGACGCTAGATTTGCAGCAAGAGATCCAAGAAGCGTTGGAAACCAACCCGCTGTTGGAACAGGACGAGGGTCAAGAGCAAGAGGCCGCGGAGCGTAATGATAACGACACCACGGAAACCGCCACTGCCAGCGCCGACACGTTAGAAACCTCAGACGCCTTCGAGAAAAACGAAATGCCCGACGAGTTGCCGGTGGATACCACTTGGGATGACGTCTATAGCGCGGGAACCGGCAGTACTGGCATTGCCTCGGGCGGCGATGAGCTTCCCGTGTATCAAGGTGAAACCACCGAAAGCCTTTACGACTATCTAAAATGGCAGCTCGACCTCACCCCCTTCTCGGAAACGGATCAAGCGATTGCCTTGGCGATCATCGATGCGGTGGACGATCAAGGCTATCTGTCAGTCACCACGGATGAGATCTTAGAAAGCTTGGGCAGTGAGGAGATTGAGCTTGACGAAGTGGAAGCCGTATTAAAACGTGTTCAACACTTTGATCCATTGGGTGTAGCCTCTCGCTCGCTACAAGAGTGCTTATTGCTCCAATTAGCGACATACAATCCAGAAACGCCCTGGCTGGATGAGGCACGTACCGTGCTCACCCAACATATGGATTTGCTCGCCAACCGCGATTATCGTCAACTGATGCGAGATACCCGTCTAAAAGAGCCGGATCTTAAAGCCGTGATGCAACTGATCCATAGCCTTGAGCCACGTCCGGGCAACCTGATCGTGACCAACGAAGCAGAATACGTGGTCCCCGATGTCTCCGTGTTTAAACATCACGGCAAATGGGTGGTACAAATCAACCCAGATAGCGTTCCTAAGCTTAAGGTCAATGAGCAATATGCCGCTTATGGTCGTAACGGCTGTAGCCCGTCAGATAGTCAGTTTATTCGCTCCCACTTGCAAGAAGCCAAGTGGCTGATTAAAAGCCTCGAAAGCCGTAATGAGACCTTATTGAAGGTAGCCCGCTGTATTGTCGAGCATCAACAAGACTTCTTTGAGTATGGCGAAGAAGCCATGAAACCCATGGTGCTCAACGATATCGCCATGGACGTCGACATGCACGAGTCGACCATCTCTCGTGTGACCACCCAAAAATTTATGCATACGCCACGCGGTATTTTTGAGTTGAAGTACTTCTTCTCAAGCCACGTGAGCACGGACAATGGCGGCGAATGCTCTTCGACAGCCATTCGTGCCCTGATCAAAAAATTGGTGGCAGCGGAGCCTGCCAACAAGCCCCTCAGTGATAGCAAAATTGCCGCCTTGTTAGCTGAGCAAGGCATCAAAGTTGCACGACGGACCATCGCTAAGTATCGGGAGTCGCTCGGTATTGCGCCGTCAAACCAGCGTAAGCGCCTGCTTTAGGGCGCCTCAACAGAAGGAAGATGTGTATGCAAATCAACCTGACCGGACATCATGTCGAAATCACGCCGCCATTACGCGAGTATGTGGATACAAAGTTTGCTAAACTCGAGCGCTTTTTCGAGCACATTAATAATGTCCACGTTGTGTTGACGGTCCAAAAGCTCGACCAAATCGCTGAAGCGACGCTCCATGTCAACAATGGAGAGATTCATGCGAAAGCACAGTCGCAAGATATGTATGCGGCCATTGATGGGTTGACCGACAAGTTGGTCAAGCAATTGAGTAAACATAAAGAGAAGCTCAAACAGCATTAAGCTATGGAACTTAAAGACGTACTCACAGTGGACTGCACACGCAGTGCCGTCCACTGTTCCAGCAAGAAACGCGCCCTAGAAATCATTAGCCAAGTGGCTGCGGACAAGTTGGGGATCAACGCGCAACAATTGTTTGAATGCATGCTAAGTCGTGAAAAGCTGGGCACCACAGGTATCGGCTCAGGGATTGCCATTCCACACGGCCGCATCACGGACAGTGATCACGCTATTGGCGTGTTGTTGCAATGTGCAGAGCCGATTGAGTTCGACGCTATCGACAAACGCCCCGTCGATTTGCTCTTCGCGCTACTCGTCCCGGACGAACAGTGCAAATACCACCTCCAAACCCTCTCGGCCATCGCCGAAAAGCTCAATGATAAACAGCTATGCCGACAGCTTCGCAATGCAGACTCGGACCAAGAGCTGTACAATATCATGACTCAATAACGAGTAAGGGCTGACGGGAGTCTATTATGATGCTGAAAATTGTCAGTGGCCGTTCGGGGTCAGGCAAATCTGTGGCGTTGCAGGTGCTCGAAGATCTCGGGTATTACTGCGTTGATAATCTCCCTGTGAATCTGTTGCGCGACTTCGTCACGTCGCAAGAAGATGCCGAGGCCAAAATTGCGGTCAGCTTGGACATTCGTAACCTGCCTAACGCAAATGAGCCTATTGCTGACACCCTCGCCGCGTTACGGGAAGTGTGCGATGTCACCTTGTATTACCTGGATGCAGATGACAAGGACCTGATTAAACGCTTTAGTGAAACGCGCCGCCTGCATCCCCTGTCGCGCCAAAACCTGTCTCTTGAGCAAGCGATTCAAGCCGAAAAGCAACAAATGGCGCCCATCAAGGAACACGCCGACCGCGTGATTAATACCACGGGGCTGTCGATTCACGACTTAAGCGAGTCGGTACGCTCACTGGTATTGGGCCGCGCTAGTGGCGATTTGGTGATGGTGTTTGAATCGTTCGGCTTTAAGCATGGCTTACCCGCCGATGCCGACTATGTGTTTGATGTTCGCTTTTTGCCCAACCCGCATTGGGAGCCGACCCTGCGCCCTCATACCGGCTTAGAAAAGCCCGTACGCATGTTCCTCGCCGCGCAACCCGATGTCGCGATGGTGATTGCACAAATCAAAGGCTTTCTTGAGTCTTGGCTGCCCGCATTGAAAAACAATAATCGCAGTTATGTTACCGTCGCAATTGGATGTACGGGCGGTAAACACCGCTCTGTGTATATTGCCCAATATCTGTCTGACTACTTCACGGAGCTCGGCGAAAAAGTGCAGATTCGTCACCGCACCTTGGAGCAATCGTCATGACCACCCTGCACACGGATGTGTGTGTGCGTAACCGACTGGGCTTACATGCGCGCGCCGCCATGAAGCTGGTTGAGCTGCTCCAAGCCTACGACGCCACCATTGAGTTGCAAAGTGGCGATAAGCGCGCCACGGCCGATAGCGTGATGGCGATGCTGATGCTGGAATCGGCTCAAGGACAAACCATCACCCTCACCGCGACGGGTCCACAAGCCGAACCGGCTTTAAACGCGGTAAAAGCGCTATTCGATGCCGGATTTGACGAAGAAAGTTAACCGCCCACTGCGCTGACCAGCACGCAATTCCTTTCTTATACTGACACGCAACCCATTTGTCATGCGACAGACTCCCCTGATTGCGTTAGAATTTCAGACATTGCAATGGGGGATGTTGCCTATGGCAGAAACGACAGAACAAGAACAGAGCAATCAAACCCACCAACGGCTACAAGAAGTTAGCCTACTGCTGGAACAAGGCATGTTTGTCCGCGTCCGCCGCATGTTGGAAGACATGGAGCCGGAAGACATCGCCCACCTACTTGAGGCCTCGCCGCCCAAAGGCCGTTTAGTTCTCTGGCAACTGACGGATCCCGAAGACCAAGGTGAAATCCTCGACGAGCTGTCTGAGGATGTGAAAGACGGCATCATGGTGCGTATGGCGCCCGAGCAACTTGCCGCCGCTACCGAAGGGATGGAAACCGACGACGTCGCTTATCTGCTGCGTAGTTTGCCTCAAGATGTCTCACAAGACGTGCTGGCAGAGATGGACGCACAAGACCGTGCGCGCATCCAGCAAGCGCTCTCCTACCCGGAAGACTCTGCGGGCGGGATGATGAACACCGACGTGGTCACCATTCGAGGCGACGTCACTGTCGATGTAGTACTGCGTTATCTACGCATGCGAGGCGAGTTACCCGATACCACTGATGCGCTTTATGTGATTGACCCGAATGGCCGACTGATTGGCAATCTACCTATTGCCGCCTTGTTGGTTAACCAGCCGGACACGGAAGTGGTCGACATCATGGACGATCCGGATGAAGCCATTAGCGTGACCATGGACGATGGCGATGTGGCGAGCCTTTTTGAGCGTCGTAACTGGGTTTCCGCCCCTGTCGTCGACCAACAGAATCACCTTGTCGGCCGTATTACCATCGATGACGTGGTCGATATTATTCGTGAAGATGCCGAGCACTCGATGATGGGCTTGGCCGGTCTCGACGATGACGAAGACACCTTTGCGCCCGCCTTTAAAAGTGCGCGTCGTCGCAGTATCTGGCTGGGGATCAATGTACTTGCGGCACTGACCGCAGCCTCCGTGTCGAACATGTTTGAAGGCACGCTCGATAAAATGGCTGCGATTGCGGTATTGATGACTATCGTCCCCTCGATGGGCGGTGTAGCAGGGAATCAAACCGTTGCCTTGGTCATTCGCGGGTTAGCCGTGGGTCACATTGGTGACTCCAACACACGCTGGCTGCTGGCCAAAGAGGCCACCGTTGGACTTATCAATGGCTTGGTATGGTCGATGATTATTGGCGGCGTCGTGGTGCTATGGAAAGGGAACCTTGAGCTTGGATTGATCATTGCCGGTGCGATGATGATGAATTTATTTATCGCTGGGATTGCCGGGGTCGCCATCCCGACCCTGTTAAAAAAATACAATATTGATCCGGCACTGGCAGGAGGCATGGCACTAACTACCGTCACTGACGTGGTTGGACTCCTTGCCTTTCTTGGCCTCGCTACCTTGTTTATTACCTAATCTGACCGCGATTAAAAAAGGCGAGCCATTGGCTCGCCTTTCTATTGGGCAGTGCAAAACGCTTACCGCTTACTCGTCCAAGAAGCTACGTAATGTCTCTGAACGGCTCGGGTGACGCAGTTTACGCAGCGCTTTCGCTTCAATCTGACGAATACGCTCACGCGTAACATCAAACTGCTTACCGACTTCTTCCAACGTGTGGTCGGTATTCATATCGATACCAAAGCGCATGCGTAGCACTTTTGCTTCACGCGGTGTCAGACCGGCCAATACGTCATTGGTCGCCATTTTCAGGTTGTTAGACGTTGCTGAGTCCATCGGTAGCTCAAGGGTGGTATCTTCAATGAAATCGCCCAGATGTGAATCTTCATCATCACCGATAGGGGTTTCCATTGAGATTGGCTCTTTCGCAATCTTGAGGACTTTGCGGATTTTATCTTCCGGCATCATCATGCGCTCCGCCAACTCTTCAGGCAGTGGCTCACGCCCCATTTCCTGAAGCATTTGCCGCGAGATGCGGTTAAGCTTGTTGATAGTCTCAATCATGTGCACCGGAATACGAATCGTCCGGGCTTGGTCTGCAATCGAGCGAGTAATCGCCTGACGGATCCACCAAGTCGCATAGGTTGAGAACTTATAACCACGGCGGTATTCAAATTTATCCACCGCTTTCATCAAGCCAATGTTACCTTCTTGAATCAAATCCAAGAATTGTAAGCCACGGTTGGTGTATTTCTTAGCAATCGAAATAACCAGACGTAGGTTGGCTTCCACCATCTCTTTCTTCGCACGGCGTGCTTTCGCTTCACCGATAGACATGCGACGGCTAATGTCTTTGATACGCTCAACAGACAGGCCTGTCTCTTCTTCGATGATTTTCAGCTTTTGTACACAGCGACGTAGATCTTCTTCGTAACGCGCCACACGCTCTGCATACGGCTTACCGGATGACAGCGCTTCATCAATCCATGCATCAGATGATTCGTTACCGGCAAACAGCTGCACGAAGGTTTTCTTCGGCATTTTAGCCTGATCGACACACAGACGCATGACCAAGCGTTCTTGGGTACGCACTTTGTCCATGGTCTGGCGCATTTCGTTAACCAGACGATCAAACTGCTTAGGCACCAAGCGGAACTGCTTGAAGGTTTCTGACAGTTCTTCGATAGACGCTTTAGTGCGGTCGTCGTAACGACCATACTGGTTGATTGCCGCTTCCATATTGGAATACGTACGACGGAGCTCGCTAAACTTCTCGCGTGCAAGCTCAGGATCGATACCGACATCTTCTTCGTTGTCGTTATCATCATCGTCGTCATCAGCGTCGTCGTCATCTTCGTCTTCGAGCTCTTTCTCACTCAGCTCAGAGCCGATGTGGGTGGCGGTCGGGGCCATGTCATCTTGGGTTGGATCAATAAACCCAGAGATGATGTCAGTCAGGCGTAGCTCTTCCGCTTCCACCTTATCGAACTGATCAAGCAGTGAGGCAATCGAGGCCGGGTATTCCGCCACCGAGCACTGTACTTGGTTAATGCCGTCTTCGATACGCTTCGCGATATCGATCTCACCCTCACGGGTCAGAAGCTCTACCGTTCCCATTTCACGCATATACATGCGCACTGGGTCGGTGGTACGGCCAATTTCACTTTCCACACTGGACAGCGCTGCCGCTGCGGCTTCTACCGCGTCTTCGTCGGCCACGGTCTCAGACATCATCAATTCATCAGCATCGGGCGCGGCTTCTACCACTTGGATGCCCATGTCATTGATCATCTGAATGATGTCTTCTATCTGGTCGGAATCGACAATGTCTTCCGGGAGGTGGTCGTTAACTTCGGCATAGGTCAGATAGCCTTGTTCCTTGCCTTTTGCGACAAGCAACTTTAGCTGTGACTGCGGATTTTGATCCATAGACGATATCCAACTTCGGGTCTGAGTGAAGAATTTAGTATGCGGAAACGCAAACCGCCAATATTAACAAATGTCGCCTTTGCTGGCTACTTTCTAAACGGACTGGCTCTGTATCAGTAGCATCAGTTCCCGCTTCTCTTCGACTGATAAGCCGACGGTATTTGACTTCGCTTGCAACTTGGCTATTTGTTGTTCGACACACTGGGCGAGTATTTTATCCAGTGAATCGCAAAAAAGTTCTGACGCATTATCATCGTCAATATAAAGATCCCAGCTGGCTAACCGCGCCAGCAAGGCTTCTTGTTTTGTCCCCCGCCAGTGCTCTAGCAACTGACCGGTAGTGATATTGGGGCGCGCTCGACAGATCTCAAGGATCGGATTGAGTAACGCCAAACCGGGCAAATCAATCGACTCCGCTGATGGCAACGGCGGTACCTCTTGGCCCAAGTACGGGTACTGGACCAGTAATGCAATCACCTCACGCATCGGCGTACGCTTAATCTCTGATTGCCCATGTACTTTAACGGGCTGCCCTTGGCGACGGATCAAGGTCTCTAGCTGATGGTCATCCATGATGCCCAATTTCTGCCCCAGTGTATTACGCAGGTAAAGGCGCAACGTATCCCCGGGCACTTTTTCAATCAAAGGCACTGCCAAGTTCGCCAACTTGGCTTTACCTTCTTGGCTGCTGGTGTCGACTTGCTTAAGCAAGGTGGTGAACATAAAGGTGGAGAGGGTTTGTGCCTCATTCAACCGCTGTTCAAACCCTTCTTTGCCCTCTTGGCGGATCATCGAATCCGGATCTTCACCGTCGGGCAAAAACATAAATTTGAGCTGTCTGCCATCAGTCATGTAGGGCAATGCTTGTTCCATCGCCCGCCATGCCGCTTCTCGGCCGGCTCGATCGCCATCGTAGCAGCAAAGTATAGTACTACTTTGCCGAAACAGGGTTTGCATATGCTCCCCGGTGGTCGATGTCCCCAACGAGGCCACAGCGTAATCGACGCCAAATTGTGCCAGTGCCACCACGTCCATATAGCCTTCAACCACGAGGATACGCTCAGGGTGGCGATAACGTTGCATCACTTCATACAAGCCATACAACTCCCGACCTTTATGAAAGATCGGCGTTTCTGGCGAGTTCAGGTATTTCGGGGTGCCATCCCCTAACACCCGTCCACCAAAGCCGATCACACGGCCTCGGCGATCGCGGATAGGAAACATCACGCGACCACGAAAACGGTCATAACTGCGACCATTGTCGTTTTCAATCAACATGCCGGCGGTGATCAGCTGGCGTTGCTCCGCTTGGCTACGACCAAAACGTCGCTTAATGGTGTCCCAATGATCAGGGACATACCCAATACCAAACTGTTTTACCACTTCACCGGATAGACCACGTTGTTTGAGATAATCCACCGCCACTTGTCCGGCTTCCGTTCGCAGCTCGCTGCTGTAGGTCCGTGCAATGGCTTCCATGGTTTCATAAATCTGACGTTTATCATCCGTGGGAATGCTGGGGCGTGCTGTCCCGCCATTCACTTGTTCACGGGGCACGTCTAAACCGAGTGTGTTCGCTAACTCTTCGATCGCATCGGGAAACTCCAATCGATCAAATTCCATCACAAAGTCGATGGCATTACCGTGCACACCACATCCGAAGCAGTGGTAAAACTGCTTTTCTTGGCTAACGCTAAATGAAGGCGTTTTTTCGTTATGGAACGGACAACAGGCGCTGTAATTCTTGCCCTTTTTCTTGAGCTTGACCCGTGCGTCTATGATCTCAACAATGTCGAGACGTGAGAGCAAGTCGTCAATGAATGCGCGCGGGATTCTGCCTGCCATAACCTGAAATTTATAGGGAGAGAAGCAAACAAGCCGCGCCGTCCATTACGGAAAGCACGGCTTGTTGTAAGGTCTGGAAAAACTTAGCTTAAATTCGCTTTCACGAGTTGGCTAACTTTTCCCATATCAGCTCGGCCTTGGATTTGAGGTTTTAGTACCCCCATCACCTTGCCCATGTCTTGCATGGAGGCTGCGCCGGTTTTTTCAACGGCAGCTTTTACCAATGCATCGACCTCTGCTTCGCTCAGTGGTTGAGGAAGAAATTCTTCAATCACTGCAATTTCCGCAAGTTCTGCATCGGCAAGATCATCACGACCGGCTGACTGGTATTGGGCTACGGAATCACGGCGCTGCTTTACGCTTTTTGTCAGCACCGCAAGAATGTCCTCGTCACTCAATGACTGACGGGTATCCACTTCTTGCTGTTTAATGGCTGACATCAGAAGGCGAATCGTACCAAGACGCGTCTTGTCTTTCGCTTTCATCGCCGCTTTTTGGGCATCTTTTAGACGTTCAAGCAATTCCATAGCACCTACCTAATCTGACTAAATTAGTACAGACGTACGCGACGTTGGTTTTCGCGTGCCAACTTCTTCAGGTGACGTTTTTGAGCAGCGGCTTTAGCGCGTTTGCGAACGGTAGTTGGCTTTTCGAAGTGCTCACGACGGCGAACTTCAGAAAGAATACCTGCTTTTTCACAAGAGCGCTTAAAGCGACGCAATGCTACGTCAAATGGTTCGTTTTCACGTACTTTAACTACTGGCATGTGCCTTTCACCTCAGGGGTTATCAGTTATCGCTGGCGAATTATTGGCCAGCCTTGATTAAAAATGGTGCGAAATTCTAATCCGAATAGGGGGGCATTGTAAAGCACATCTGGCGAATTACTTCCAAGCCATGTAAGATTGCGCGCACCGCCAGCCTGTGCTGGCAACGTCTTCTCGCTTCGGTCTTCACGCTCAGCGTGCTCATTTATCCTAAGCGTTCAATCTATCGGCTTTTTTCCTGAGGTTATGATGCGAATTTTAGGCATAGAGACATCGTGTGACGAAACTGGCGTGGCGATCTACGACGATCAGCGCGGGCTTTTGTCACATAAACTTTACAGTCAGGTAAAGCTTCATGCCGATTATGGCGGGGTTGTCCCTGAGTTAGCCTCTCGCGATCACGTTAAAAAGACCTTGCCGTTAGTCAAAGCAGCGATGGCAGAGGCGCAGCTGACACCAGCGGATATCGATGGCGTGGCCTACACCGCCGGTCCCGGATTGGTCGGTGCCCTGCTGGTTGGTGCCACCATCGGTCGCAGCCTGGCGTACGCTTGGCAAGTGCCGGCGGTAGCGGTGCATCATATGGAAGGCCACTTACTTGCGCCTATGTTAGAAGACACGCCTCCTCCCTTTCCGTTTGTGGCGTTGCTCGTCTCCGGCGGACACACGCTGTTAGTCGAAGTAAAGGGGATTGGCGAATACCGCATTCTTGGTGAGTCGATTGATGACGCAGCCGGTGAAGCGTTTGATAAAACCGCGAAGCTGATGAATCTTGATTATCCCGGTGGCCCCTTATTGTCAAAACTGGCAGAAAACGGCACCCACGGCCGCTTCACCTTCCCACGTCCGATGACCGATCGTCCTGGTCTCGATTTCAGCTTTTCCGGCTTGAAGACATTTGCCGCGAATACCATTGCAGCCAATGACAATGATCCGCAAACCCGTGCGGATATCGCGTATGCCTTCCAAGACGCGGTGGTGGACACGCTGGCAATCAAATGTAAGCGAGCGTTAGAGCAATGTGGCATGAATCGATTAGTGGTTGCTGGCGGCGTTAGCGCGAACCGTCATTTACGCGACAAACTCGACACCCTCACGCGCAAACTGGGCGGCGACGTTTTCTATCCACGTCCCGAGTTCTGTACCGATAACGGTGCTATGATTGCCTACGCGGGGATGCAGCGACTAAAAAACGGTGAGCATATGGGGCTGGGGGTGAAGGCACAGCCGCGCTGGCCGATTGATACCTTGCCATCGCTGACTCAATGATGCGAAAAAGCAGCCTTGGGCTGCTTTTTTTTACGTCTGTTAACGTCGCCAGCGCCTGAGCACGATGGGTTTTTCCTCGCCATCGAGCAGGCGACGAATATTTTCGTAATGACGAAATAAGATCAGGCAGGAGAGCATCGCCACTGGCATGGTAAATTGCGGTTTAATCCACCAAGTGAAAAGCGGTGCCAAAATAGCAGTGACGATGGCACTTAATGACGAATAGCCGGTGATCACCAACACCACTCCCCAAGTCAGCACTAACAAGCCAGTCAGACTGAGTCCTATCGGGGCCATAGCACCTAGCGCCGTCGCCACACCTTTGCCACCTCGAAAATGGAAGAACACCGGATAGATGTGTCCAAGACAGGCGGCGATGCCAATCAAGCCAAGCAAAAACGGATTAATCCCGATAAGATAACTGAGCCAAACGGGGATCGTCCCTTTAAGCATGTCGCACACTAAGACCAATGCCGCGGCCGTGCGACCCCCGAGGCGATACACATTGGTCGCGCCCGGATTTCCAGACCCTTGTTCGCGAGGATCCGGCAGACCATAGGCCCGGCACACCAGCACCGCACTGGAAACAGAGCCGAGCAAATAGGCAGCGATGATGATGGCAATGGCCAGTGCAGTCATGTGAAATTCCTAGAGTTTGTGCTGCATTCGTTGCTATAGTGCGCCCACGATCTTGATTAGACGCAACATGGATCGGAACGCATCGCGCATCCAAGTGTCAATCGATAAGCTCGATAATACGGGCTTTCTTACCACAGTGGTATCCGACCTGTCACGGAGTGTGAAAAAACATGGATTCCGTCTTTATAGAACAACTCGACGTTGTGACCACCATCGGTGTCTACGATTGGGAACAAACCATCCAACAAAAGTTGGTACTCGATATCGAAATGGCGCACGACAATCGTCCCGCCGCCCAAAGTGATGATGTCAGTTTAGCGCTGGATTATGCCAGTGTCAGTGAGGCTGTGATTGCACATGTTCAAGCCAGCCGCTGTGCGCTCATCGAGCGGGTCGCCGAAGAGGTCGCCGCGCTAATACAGTCACAATTTGGCGTCAGCTGGGTAAAGGTGCGTGTGGCCAAACCTGGTGCCGTCGCCCAAGCGCGTAATGTTGGCGTAGTAATAGAGCGAGGCACACGGTGACAAAAGCATTAGTCAGTATTGGCTCAAACATCGATCGCGACCTGCATATTCAAGCTGCAGTTGAAGCGTTACGTGCCTTAGACCCGCACTGCCGTTTTTCGCGCATTTTTGAGGCCGAACCCGTCGGCTTTGAAGGGCCGAATTTCTATAACCTTATTGCTGAGCTCGACACCACACTCGATCTGCAAACCTTTTGGCAAACCATACGCGATATCGAAAGTCGATATGGGCGACAGCGCGACGACGTTAAGTATCGCGATCGTACCTTGGACATCGACTTATTGACCTTTGGCGATCAGTGCCAGTCCAGCGGACCTGCCTTACCACGCAACGATATTTATAAATTTGCATTCACCCTTTGGCCACTCGCTGAACTGTGTCCCGATCAAGCAATCCCCGGGGATGGACGAACATTTGCGCAGCTTTGGCAGCAATTTGACCAAGCCCAGCCACTATGGCCTATCGAGACCCCTGCGTATTTGAAGGAATAATCATTACCATGAGCATGTTTGAAGCCTTTTTTCTTGCCCTTATTCAAGGCTTGACTGAGTTTTTGCCCATTTCTAGCTCCGCTCACCTCATTTTGCCATCGCAGATTTTTGGCTGGGCCGACCAAGGCTTAGCCTTCGATGTGGCCGTTCATGTCGGTACGCTTGCCGCGGTGATTGGCTATTTCCGCCGTGAAGTTGTGTCACTGCTAGGTGCCTTTTTCGCGTCGTTCACAGGTAAACACAGCCGGGATAGTCAATTGGCTTGGATGATCGTATTGGCGACCATTCCCGCCTGCGTGGCTGGCCTGTTTCTTAAAGATTTGATTGAGCTTTACCTGCGTTCAGCGTGGGTGATTGCCGCTACCACCTTGCTATTTGGTGCACTGCTTTGGTGGGCCGACCGCCATGCGCGTCAACAATGCGATGAGTATCAAACCACCCGATCGCGTGCGCTGTTTATCGGGATCGCTCAAGCACTTGCTTTGATCCCAGGCACCTCACGTTCGGGCGCCACCATTACTGCTGCGCTGATGCTAGGCTACACCCGAGAAGCCGCCGCGCGTTTCTCATTTTTGATGTCGATTCCGATCATCACCCTCGCCGGATCGTATCTGGGCTTACAGCTGGCCACCAGCCCAGTGCCGGTTGAGTTTGCCCCCATTGGGGTTGGCGTGTTGGTCTCTTTTGTCAGCGCCTATGCGTGTATTCATGCGTTTTTAAAGCTGGTCACCCGAGTGGGCATGTTACCGTTCGTGATTTACCGCCTGATTTTGGGTGTGGGCCTCATTGCGCTATTGATGAGCCAATAAGCTTCGCTAATCCAATGCCATCCGAGGGCAGACCACATTGGCTGCCTTCAGGTGGTACATCTCCACCTCAGGATGGCTAAAAAAGCCCACTTCCCACGGGTTTTTCGCCACAAAACGCTCTCGTATCTCATCAAACATCATCGACGGTTTAGGTACGGTATAAACCTCGCCGCGAATAATGCTGTAGTTCCATTCAATCGCCTGTTCAAAGGTAAAAGTTGCACGGCTATCAATCGCAAAGTAACAGCGGTTGTCGCGTTTTAGCAGCAAGGATTTGAAAGTACTGGGAAAGGTGATAAAGAAAATGTCATCCTCGACCGACGATAAAAACGCCATCACCGTCGTATGGGGCTGACTCGGCGCATAGGTCAAAAGCACACCGATTTTATTATCATACTCACTGTCATCCATCGCCGGGACTTGCGATAAAGGTGTGGTGGGTAACGCCACGGTCCGACGCGTATCTAACGGATAAGCATAATCAGGGGCTTGATAAGACTTCACCACGCCCATCCCATAGGCCACCTGATATTCGAGCGCATCAATCATGACCTCAAAGGCGGATGTGGCAATCACCTTGCCCTTAAACGACAAACGATACACCTTAAGGTCGGCGTCATAATCACTCACCCCGGTGCGGTTATCGAGATGTAACGTGACCCATTGACCGTCTTTCAATTGATGCCCTTTGGGAAAAATCGTGCGTAACCGGGTATCACTAAGCGGCTCCACACCGCAAATCGACACCGCCATACTACCCATCTTCTCTGGGGTGGAATACGTGCCTAGCACGCCCAATACACGCGCTCCAATCAGATCACGCAACGGCCTTGTGTTCATTCCTCGCCCCCTCGCTGCTCGACTAACAGCTATTAGCATGGCAGTAAACTAAAAAGGGCGCCAATCGGCGCCCTAAGTGAAGAAATGATGGCTATTATTCGCCAGCCACTTTCATTGCATCAATAATGATTGAGCCGGTTTGAATTTGGCTGCGCGTCTCAATATCTGTGCCGATAGCAACAATATTGGCGAACATCTGGTTTAAATTCCCCGCGATGGTAATGCCGCTGACTGGATATTGGATTTCACCGTTTTCCACCCAAAAACCCGCAGCGCCGCGCGAGTAATCACCAGTGACAGGATTCACCCCCTGCCCCATTAACTCAGTCACCAATAGACCGGTGCCCAAGGTTTTCAGCATAGCATCGGCATCTTGGCCGGTGTGGCTGACATACCAGTTATGGATACCGCCAGCGTGGCCAGTGGGCTCCATATCGAGCTTACGAGCCGCGTAGCTGGTCGCTAGATAGGTTTTTAATACCCCTTGCTCCACAATGCGTCTGTCTTGGGTCTTAACCCCTTCGCTATCAAACGGCGAGCTGGCCGACCCTTTAAGTACGTGAGGTAACTCATTGATCGTGAGCCAGTTAGGGAAGATTTGTTCATCCTTTTTATCCAGTAAAAAGGATGATTTGCGATATAACGCAGAGCCACTGATCGCCATCACCAGATGACCAAACAGGCCGGTCGCCACACTGGCATCAAACATCACGGGGACTTCACACGTCGCCAGACTACGTGGGTCTAAACGCGCTACCGCGTGTTTTGCCGCTTCGATGCCTACTGAGGTTGGGGTCCATAAATCGGCTTTATCGCGCGCAACCGTGTAGCTCATATCGCGCTCCATACCATTGGCACTTTCCGCGATCACCGAGCAGCTTAGCGCCTGACGGCTGGAGGCATAACTGCCTAGCATGCCGTGGCTATTGCCATACACACGGACTCCATAATGGCTGTCGTAACTGGCGCCATCACTGAATTTGATCCGCGAGTCATAACCTAACGCGGCTTGTTCCGCCTCAATGGCTAATGCGGCTGCAGCATCGGGCTCTGGCTCGTCAGGGTAAAACAGATCAAGATCGGGATACTCAAAGGCCATTAAGTGTTTTGGTGCTGGGCCACCAAAGGGATCCGGTGAGGTATAGCTGGCAATTTCCAACGCGGCTTCGACCGTTTTGGCAATCGCACGCTCGGACAGATCTGTCGTGGATGCGCTACCTTTGCGCTGATCGCAGTAGACAGTCACTCCCAAGGCACCATCGCGATTAAACTCTACGTTCTCCACTTCACCCATGCGTGACGTGACGCTGATCCCTGTGCTTTTGGTGATCGCTACCTCTGCGGCATCACTGCGTTGCGCGGCCATGTCCAACGCACGGCTGACGGCTTGGCGTAGGTGTTGCTCTTGCTCCGCGACCTGCTGTTTTACACTCATAGTTGACCTTTCTGATTAAAATTCGAATTTAGAATACGGGGCCACGCGAGCCGGTGACAAAAAAGCCCGCGTTTGTGCGCGTTTCTTGTTAACATAAGTGTCATTGCACATTCTCATTGAGGTTGAACATGGGCCGTAAAAATAAACCTGCTCCTTGGGAGGAAGAGGAAGAAATCATCTGGGTGAGTAAATCCGAGATGAAGCGCGATATGCTCGCCCTGCAAGAGCTTGGCGAAGCGCTGGTTAAGCTCAAGCCTGCCGTGTTGGAAAAGTTTCCACTCGACGACGACTTATACACCGCCATTGTTGACGCACAACGCTTAAAAAACGAAGCACGTCGTCGCCAATTGCAATATGTCGGCAAGCTCATGCGCTCTCGCGACCCTGAGCCGATTCAAGCGGCGCTGGATAAGCTACAAAACAAGCACGCGCAACAAAGTGCTGAGCTGCATAAGCTCGAAAAGCTGCGCGACCGTGTTGTCGATGAAGGCGACGACGCTATCAACGATGTGATGCTGCAGTATCCAGAGGCCGACCGCCAACGCTTACGCCAACTTGCCCGTCAGGCTAAAAAAGAGCGACAACAAAACAAGCCGCCCAAGGCGTATCGCGAGATCTTCCAATACATCAAAGGCTTTTACGACCAAAGCCTGTAAAACCTCACGCCAGTGTTCTCCACTGGCGTGTTTGTTTATGACTCCGTGCCACCCACTGTCATGGCATCAAGTTTCAGCGTTGGCTGACCCACGCCAACCGGCACACTTTGCCCTGCCTTACCGCAGACGCCGACGCCTCGGTCAATCGCGAGATCATTACCCACCATCGACACTTGTTGCATCGCCTCAATACCACTGCCAATCAAGGTGGCCCCTTTCACAGGCGTGGTAACTTTGCCGTTCTCAATTAAATAGGCTTCAGAGGTCGAGAATACAAATTTACCCGAGGTAATATCCACTTGTCCGCCACCAAAGTTGGGGGCATACAAACCATGCTCAACACTGGCAATAATATCACTCGGCGTACTGTCGCCACCCAGCATGTAGGTATTGGTCATGCGCGGCATGGGTAAATGCGCATAAGATTCGCGACGGCCGTTTCCGGTCGGTGCCACTCCCATCAAGCTCGCGTTGTGCTTATCTTGCATATAGCCTTTAAGCACCCCGTTTTCGATCAGGACGTTATATTGGCCCGGCACCCCTTCATCATCGATATTGAGCGAGCCGCGACGATCCGCCATCGTGCCATCATCAACAATGGTGCAAAGCGGTGAAGTCACTTGCTCACCGAGGCTACCAGTAAAGACAGACGACTCTTTACGGTTGAAATCGCCCTCCAAGCCATGCCCGACCGCTTCATGCAATAGTACGCCCGGCCAACCCGCGCCTAACACCACAGGCATGGTGCCAGCAGGAGCGCCTTCTGCACACAAGTTCACCAGCGCTAAACGAATCGCTTCATCAGCAAACTGTAGCGCCGTGCTTTTTCCGTCTTGCTCTTGCAAGAACACCTCGTAACCATAACGGCCACCGCCGCCGGCACTTCCCCGCTCACGGCGCCCATCCTGCTCAACGAGCACAGACACAGATAAACGGACTAGAGGGCGAATATCCGCGGCATAGGTCCCATCCGTGGCGGCAATCAATACTTGCTCGTACAAGCCATTAATACTGGCACTGACTTCTTTCACTCGCGGCTCTTTGGCACGAATGTAACTGTCGATTTCTTTCAGCAATGCGATTTTTTGCTCGCGGGTTAGGCTACCGAGCGGATCTAGCGGGCCATAGTATTGACCGCCTCGAACCGTGCGAAAGGCACCGACTTGACCCTGTCCACCTTTGGGCGCAATCCCGCGTGCGGCAGTCGCACTTTGCATCAAGGCATCAGCGTTAAGTTGGTCCGAGTAGGCAAACCCGGTTTTCTCACCCGTGATAGCGCGTACACCTACGCCTCGATCGATATTGAACGAGCCGTCTTTGATGATGCTATCTTCCAAGACGAGCGACTCGTGCCACGTTGATTGGAAAAAAACGTCGCCGTAGTCAATTTGACGACCACTCAGGTGAGCCAGTGTCTCTTGGAGATGCGACTCACTGATCCCCGCAGGGCGCAATAAGGTTTCTTCGACCTGTTCCAGACTCATTCGCTTACTCTTGGTTGTGGCTATTTATGCTAGCCAAAGATAAAAAGATGATGCGCCGAGGGTGCGCTATTTCAATTGGGTTTGCAACCGAGCGTGGTCGAGCACCGGCATTTTACGGCGAATGGATTCACCGATGCTCAAGTCAAGCTCCGCCCACGTCACACCGGGGTCGTCCCCCAGTGACGCCACTACTTGCCCCCAAGGGTCGATAATCATCGAATGCCCCCACGTTTGGCGGCCTTTACTGTGTTCACCACATTGCCCGGCAGCAATCACCCAGCATTGGGTTTCAATCGCACGGGCGCGCAGCAACGCCTCCCAATGTGCCTGTCCCGTGACGCGCGTAAACGCCGCCGGCACGGTTAAAATATCAGCGCCTTGCGCGCGTAACGCATGATAGAGCGGCGCAAAACGCACGTCATAGCAGATGCTTAACCCCAAGCAACCAAATGGCGTATCCACGGTGGCAAGTTGATCGCCGGCTTGAAAGTAGTCCGACTCACGATAACGTCCGTGCGCATCCGCCACTTCCACATCAAACATATGCAGCTTATCGTAGCTACCTCGCAAGTGTCCGGCATTATCGAACACTAAGCTTGTGCTAGTCAGACGGCCGTTGTCGTTTTGGATTGGAAACGCGCCCACCACCAGCCAGATGTCGAACTGGTGCGCCATTTCTGCCAGTTGGCGCTGAATACGGCCATGTCCTAACGGCTCGGCGTGCCGTTGGTAATCTTGTTTATCACCAAATACCAAGGCATTTTCTGGCGTCAGCGCCAGTTTGACCCCGTGTTGATGCAACCGCTGCAAACTGGTTTGTAGTACGTCCATGTTCTGCACCGGATCGGCGCCCGAATTCATCTGGATGATGCCGACTTTCATCATGCTCACTCCTTGGCTTGTTCTGCCTGTTGGCGCAATCGTTCCGTGGCATCGGCGGGCAAGGTTAGCGCCTCTTGATTACGGGAAATTTCCCGAATGTCAGGCGTACCAATCGGCCCAGTAACTTGATAGCGAACCTGTGTAAATACATCCACAACCGGCGAAATCGCCGTGGTGACGGCCAATACATAGAGCGCCGTTTGTGGCGTAACAGCAAACGCGCTGAGCACAGGGATCCCAGAGGTAATATCTGGCGTAAAGCGCACATCCGCGTTGACTTGATTGCTGACCAAGTTAGCGATACCTCTGATAACCATATCACCTGCTAATCCATCCATGCGGATATTATCGGTCACGACCACGCCATTTGTGATCACCGCACGGCCGGTAATGTCATCAAACGCTAGCCCATCTTCGAATACGCCAGAAAAGTCGAGTTGGATTTTGCGCAAAATAGAATCCAAGCTAAATAAGCCCAGTAATTTACCCGCGCCTCCGACGCCACTGATGTAACCATCTTGGATATCGGCACGGACTTCACCATTTAAACTCGCGATATCCACTTGCCACGGCAGTCCCGCATAGGAGATGTCCGCTTGCGAGCTAAAGCGCGCGTCTTGGATACCACCGCTAACCCCAAAGCGCCCCATTAAATCCGACGTGCTATCGCCATTTAACTGTATGGAGAGCGCCGTTTGATTGCGCTGATCCTCATCGATTAACCAACTGCCGCTTACTGCCGCTTGGTTTTGACCGCTCTCGATGGTCAATGAGGTTAAGTCTATGCGTTCTTCTTGCTTGTCGAGTGATGCAGAAACTCGCCCAAGTCGATAGCCTTGTAGCCATAAGTCTTTGATCAATATATCGGTGGATGGCACCGCCGCCAATAGCGCCTTATCGGCGGCAGAGGCTCGGCTGTCCACCGGTGCGAACAGGGGCGCATTAGGATCGTTTTCGGTGGTATCGGCGATCATATTGATATGCCAATGATCGACATCGATCGCTAAGCGTCCTCCCGTCGGCCACTGGGCGCGGCCGCTAAGCTCATTGCTACCGAGTAAGGCGTCCCATCCTTGTGGCTTTTTGCGCACAGCAAGAGACACTTGATTAAACCTCAACTTGTCGGCGTCTAAGCGAGCGATGCGTGCGTTCACTTTAGTCGGCACCGGTAAGGTCGGAAAATCACTTTGCCCTTGTGGCCATTGCGGCGTCACGTCACGCCATAGGTCGCGCCACGGCATTACATCTAGCTGTGCCAAGTCAATATCCAACTGATGCCCTTGCGCCGCCAAGAGTGAGGTAGGCTGTTCGCCCACATTCCATTGGCTTGCGGTGATCACTGGACGCTCGCCTTGGGTATTAATACGCGCTTGATAGCTGACTGCCGGTAACTGAATTCGCCCTTGTAGTCCTTCGCTGTTGCCCGTTGCTGCCAGCGAGGCACTGCCGGTTGACCAACGCGGTTTAGCCAGTGGCGCGGGCAATGTTGACTGCAAGGGGGTGGTATCGATATCAACCCCCAGTTGGTAGTCAAAACCGATGTCGTGTAATGTCAGGCCCAATGTTGCCTGCCAGCGTGCCCCACCAGTGAGATAATCCTCGAGCGGTAGCGACAATCTAGCCAGCAAAGGGGCGACGTCCCAGTCCGCGTCGAGGTTAAGATCCAACTGATAACCTGCCGCGTCGGTTTGTCCGTCAAAATTCACCGACATCGGTTGACCCAACCACTGTGCAGTGAGGCCACGAGTACTAATCGTGTCATCGTCAAAGTGCAGTCTGCCCGCGACATTATCCAGTTGCATGGACGGTGCTTGAATAAGCACTTGGTTCCCTGCAAAGCGCACTTCGCCTGTGGCATGTAGCTGACTGCCATCAAGTGGAATATTGAGCGCTAAATTGGCATCCACCAATCCCTCAACTTGGACGTGCGTCAACGCCGCCCCCAAGGAGTCAACGAGTGGTGTCGCCAACATATAACGACGGACCGCATCCCCAGTGGCCGATAAATCCGCCTCTAAGGTTAATGCACTATCAGCAGCCTCCATATCGTCGATATCCGCACGAACCTGACGGCTGATCGCATCGCCAAGGCGTACATGATCGCCCTGAATGGTTAACCGTGCGTTTTCAAACAAGAGCTCAGCATCCAATTCGGTCAGAGTTGGCCAAGCGGTATTAAAACTGAACGCGCCTTGACGCAACGGCACTCGCGCTTGGAATACGCCGTCATGTTGACGGTAAGGAAACGTATTTAAGGCGCCAAACCATAAAATATCACTGCCCTGTGCCTGCCCGCCCTGAATCGCACGAGAGAGATAATCAGTGAGGGAGTCTGGCATCGCGCGGGTAGGTAAATAGCGCCACGTCTGGCCTGCATCGCGCACATCGGCGTTCGCATAGAGCGCCAAAAACGGCGAACCTTGCGAAGGAATGTCTAAGCGAAACGCCCCGCGCGCATCCAAGTCAGCGGCTTTTATGGCAATCGCATCACTCCAAACCGTCAAAGTATCGCCACGCTCCGCCCATTGCACCGTCACCTCACCATGCTCAAGCGGTAATGGCGCTTGGAAAAAATCACCATAAGGGAGTGATTGTTGCCCCAATGCTAAGGTCGCCTCGCCTTGATGTCCCTCACCGGACACGGTGACATTTAACCCCTCAAAGGCCGGAAAATACCCCCACTGGTTGGCGCGAATGTCAGAGAAAGAGGCTTGATAGCGCAGCGGCCCATCGGAGGCCTGACTCATTGCCAGCGTGTCCACCGTACCGGCTGGTGAAAGAGCTTCTATCAGTTGATGTTGACGGTCAGATTGGCTCAACAATCCAACTAACGGACGTAATGCCGCGATATCAATGTGACGAGCATTAAGCTGCCAGTTAGACTCGTTTCCTTGCCAAGACAACTGATTCAGCGCCGGCAGCGTGGTATCCCCTTGCTGAACCCAAACCCCATCGCTATCCACGCGCCATTGCTGGTCCTCTCTTGCCTGCAGTTGCACGCGGCTCTCTTTGAGTGCCCATTGCTGCGAGGCCCCCTGCTGATCGCGCCACGTCAAAGCAAAGGTATCGACACCCAGCAAAGCATTTGCCACTTGGCCTTTCTCAACCCGCAGCCATGCATTGGCATCTAAGCGCGCATTATCAATCGTCACTGACGGCGTAAAGCGCTTCATCAGCCACGGTGCCAAATCCATGTTTTCGCTAGCTAGATAAAAATCACCACTAAGCGAGTCCACCCCGTCGGTCTCAGTAAAGGCCGCATTGACGCGGATTTTTTCCAGCTCTGTCCCCGCAATCCCAATGGTGCCCTGCGCATGATGCTGACCATTTTGATTACGCCACAACAAATTATCGATATTCAGCGTCTGCGCCGCCAATGACGGTGTGACAAGAACCAGACGGGCATTAGTGACAGAGAACTGGCCAAGGCGGGCTAAAAACAAATCTTCAAGGCGCTCACGCACCCCGGTGCTGTCTTTTTTATCGGGAAGTTGACCGCTGTTAAAGGTCAGTCCATCGAGGGTAACATGGGAAAACACCGGTTGACGGCGAGATAAGCTCGCAAAGACATCCAGTTGTAGATCAATGTGGTTTGCGGTCAGTAATGGCGGACTGTTATCACTGGTGGTCAAGGCGACATGATTGAGTTGCAATGACGGCGTAAGATTGCGCCATTGGCCTGCAATGGTCCCAAGACGCGCGCTAAAGCCCGTTTGCTCGCTGACCCATTGTCGTAGCGGCTCACGCACCATATCCACGTTAGGTAATAAAAAGCGCAAACCGCCAATAAAGACGGCGGTTAACAGAATAAGACTCACGACGCCGGCTATCAGCCAGCGTCCAATTTTCGCGGCCCAGGTCATGGATTACATCATTACTACGTCAAACTGCTCTTGGGTATACAAAGGCTCGGATTTCACCTTTACTTGCTTACCAATAAAGACTTCGAGCTCTGCAACTAAGTGGGAGTCCTCTTCCACCAAAGCTTCCACCACTGCCGGCGAGGCATATACCACAAATTTATCGGCATCATAGGCACGGTTCACTCGAGTGATTTCTCTGAGCACTTCATAGCAGACGGTTTCTACCGTTTTCACCGAGCCTCGGCCTTCACACGTTGGACACTCACCACACAGCACATGTTCAATACTTTCGCGCGTACGTTTGCGGGTCATTTCCACTAAGCCGAGTTGGGTAAAGCCATTAATGTTGGTTTTTACCCGATCATGGCTTAACGCTTGTTCCAGCGAGTGCAACACGCGGCGGCGGTGTTCGTCGGTACTCATATCGATAAAATCGATGATGATAATACCGCCCAAATTGCGCAGGCGTAGCTGGCGAGCAATGGCTCGTGTCGCTTCGACATTRGTATTAAAGATAGTCTCATCAAGGTTACGGCGCCCCACAAAGGCCCCGGTATTGATATCAATGGTGGTCATGGCCTCGGTTTGATCAATGATCAAATAGCCCCCCGACTTCAACTCCACCTTACGTTCCAGCGAGCGCTGGATTTCGTTTTCGGTGTCGTACATATCAAAAATCGGTTGCTGACCATCGTAGTAAGCAAGCTTGCCGGCAAGTTCGGGGACAAATTCTGAGGTGAATTCTTCCAACGTATCATATGCTTGGCGAGAATCGACCCGAATCAAATCCAGCTCGGTGCCAACAAAATCACGCACAATGCGCTGCGCTAATGCCAACTCGCCATAGAGCATGGATTTCGATTTATACCGTGCGCGCCGCTCTAAGACCTTCTTCCACAACCGTTTTAGAAACGCTGCATCTTGCGCCATTTCTTTATCCGTCGCGCCTTCTGCCGCGGTGCGGATAATAAAGCCGCCCAGCTCATCGCAATAGTCACTGACAATACGTTTTAAGCGACTGCGCTCCTCTTCACTTTCGATGCGCTGTGACACGCCAACATGCGACGCGCCCGGCATAAAGACCAGATACCGCGACGGCAAAGTAATGTCAGTGGTCAGGCGAGCGCCTTTGGTGCCCAAGGGGTCTTTGACCACCTGCACCACAATGTCTTGTCCTTGGCGTACCAATTCAGAAATATCGCGCACTTGAAATTGCTGTTTTTCATTTTCAGAGACACACTCAGTGTGCGGCACGATATCCGAGGCGTGCAAAAAAGCCGCTTTATCTAAGCCAATATCGACAAAGGCTGCCTGCATCCCAGGCAAGACACGACTCACTTTCCCTTTGTAGATATTGCCTACGATGCCGCGCTTCGCTTCTCGCTCAATATGGATTTCTTGAAGGTTGCCACCTTCTATCATCGCCACCCGCGTTTCGCTAGGTGTGACATTGATTAACAGTTCCGCACTCATGGTTTCCCCGACATCTCAAAAAGGGGCCTGACGGTTGTTCAGGCCATAAATTGCTTGAGCAGCTGCTCGGTTTCATACAATGGCAAACCAACGACCGCGTGATAACTGCCGTCGATACGGGTAACAAACTTGCCGCCAAGGCCTTGAATGGCGTAGCCGCCCGCTTTATCTATAGGTTCTTTCGATTGCCAGTACGCGCGAATATCGTCATCGGTCAACTCACGAAACCACACCCGTGTTGTTACCACAGTGGTCACTTGCTTCATCGCATTGGCAACGGTCACCGCCGTCATCACTTGATGCTCACGGCCAGATAGCTGTTTGAGCATACGCGCCCCATCCGCTTCATCGCGCGGTTTTTCCAATACCTGCTCGCCATCGACGACGATCGTATCGGCGCCTAATACAGGTAAATGACCACCGGTTTTTGCGACTCCCGCACGGGCTTTGTCTTGTGATAAACGAGACACATAAGCATAAGGCGATTCACCGGCTTTCTGCTGTTCTTCAACATCCACCACTACCCGCGAAAAGCTGATGCCCATATCGGTCAACAACGCTTGGCGTCGCGGTGAGCCTGACGCCAGATATAAATCAATGCTCATGAAATCCCTCTAACGAATTGCAAAACGACGACGCACCCGGCGGAGCAGTAAGAAAAGCCAAGGCCACAGTATAAAGTTAAGCACACCTGCCCAGAGCTGCTCTGGATTAAACTGTACGTCAGAGACGAGGTACTCCGCCCAGAACTCGATCAACTTTCCCGCGAGGGTTAACAGCGACAGTAGTAATGCTTGTTGCCAGTAAGACATGTTGCGCAAAAGTTGAAAGTTGAGCGCGACAAGATAGACCAGGATCGCCATCATTAAACCGCGCACCCCTAATGTTGACCCTAACATCAGGTCCCACAGCAAGCCCAGCACGAGTGCCGTGCCGACATTGACCCGATGCGGCAAAGCCAACACCCAGTAAAAGGTCACCAGCAACACCCACGATGGCCGAAAAGGTGCGAGTTCGCCAGGCCAAGGCGCAGCTTGTAAGATAAGCGCAGCAATAAAAGTCAGCCAAATCACCAGATGGCCGCGAAATATTGAATTTGCCACTATTGCGACTCTCCTTTTTCGTTAGATGCCACGGCATCCTCGGGTTGAGAGCCTGCTTGTTCGCTGTCTTGCTCGGGATCCGCTTGCTCAGGCGTCGGCCACACCAACAGCAAATACCGTAGGCGATCAAATTTCACCGCCGGCGTTGCCTTGACCTGAGCAAATGGCCGTTTGTTATCAAACGAAAACTCCGTCACCGTGCCCACCGGATAACCTTCCGGAAAAACGCCGCCCAACCCCGACGTGACCAGCTTGTCACCGACCTTAATATCGGTACTGCTCGGAATGTTGTCCAAGCCGATGTACGCTGTCGAACCCCGTCCGGAGGCAATCACTCGAATGTCATTGCGCATTACCTGAACAGGAATTGCGTGGGTAGGATCGGTTAATAACAGCACCCGACTGTTGTGCGCGCCCACATAGGCAATTTGCCCCACCACACCGTGCTCATTGATCACCGGTTGGCCTTCGTAAACACCATTGGTGCGCCCTTTATCCAGCATCACTTGATGTTTATAGGGATCGGAGTCGACCGCCATGACCTCAGCGACCATTTTTCGCTCATCGCGAACAAACGGCGAGCCGAGTAACTCCCGTAAGCGTTGGTTTTCGCGCTCTGTTTGCGCTAACAACAACTGATCACTTTCAAGGCGCAATACTTGCGTACGCAGCGCCTCATTTTCGGCTACTAGGCGTCGGTGAGATTGAAACTGCGTCACCAACGCATCTAGCGTGTCCCTTGGAACGTTCGACGCATATTGCAGCGGTGCAACCAGTGTATTGAGGAAATAGCGAACGCCAGCAAAGGCGTCAAGACGACTATCAGCCAGCATAAGGCTGACTGATAGTAAGAGAGCGAAAAACAGGCGTAGTTGCAGAGACGGACCTCTGCCAAACATAGGTTTCATGATGAAAACAACCTGTTTGCTGGCACGATCACCTTAGTCTTCGCTAAAGAGGTCGCCGCCGTGCATGTCAATCATTTCAAGCGCTTTACCGCCACCGCGTGCCACGCAGGTCAATGGATCTTCTGCCACCACTACAGGGATGCCAGTTTCTTCCGTCAGCAAACGGTCCAAATCACGCAGCAGCGCACCACCGCCTGTGATCACCATACCGCGCTCAGAGATGTCAGAGGCCAGCTCAGGTGGACATTGTTCTAGCGCGACCATCACGGCTGAAACAATTCCGGTCAGCGGCTCTTGCAGCGCTTCAAGAATTTCATTCGAGTTCAGAGTAAAGCTACGCGGCACCCCTTCAGCGAGGTTACGACCACGCACTTCAATCTCACGCACTTCATCGCCCGGATACGCCGAGCCAATTTCGTGCTTGATGCGCTCTGCCGTCGCTTCACCAATCAAGCTACCGTAGTTACGGCGCACGTAGTTGATGATGGATTCGTCAAAGCGGTCACCACCGATACGTACTGATGAAGAGTACACCACACCATTTAGCGAGATCACAGCCACTTCAGTGGTACCACCGCCGATATCGATCACCATCGAACCTGTGGCTTCTGAGACCGGCAGACCTGCACCGATCGCCGCTGCCATTGGCTCGTCAATCAAATACACTTCACGAGCGCCCGCACCGAGTGCTGACTCACGAATCGCACGGCGTTCAACTTGGGTCGAACCACAAGGGACAGCGACCAGCACACGCGGGCTTGGGCGCATATAACTGTGATCGTGTACCGATTTGATAAAGTGCTGCAGCATTTTCTCAGTCACGTAAAAGTCGGCAATCACACCATCTTTCATCGGGCGAATGGCCGCAATGTTTCCAGGCGTACGACCCAGCATTTGTTTGGCGTCGTGACCCACAGCAGCCACACTTTTTGGCGAGCCCGCTCTGTCTTGGCGAATGGCAACGACAGAAGGCTCATCAAGAACAATGCCTTGTCCTTTTACGTAAATCAGCGTATTGGCGGTTCCCAAGTCAATCGATAGATCGTTGGAAAACATCCCGCGAAGTTTCTTAAACATGATGGTCGGTTAATCCTGCAAGCTGTGAAATCAGACAAATTGAGCTAAATGTATCAACGCGCACGGTAAGCGGCAAGATACGGCGCTGTAAACCTGAATGAGATCTGAGTTTTTTTTCATTGCGCTGTCATTTTGATGATTTTTTCATCGAAAAACATGCCAGCTTCCTATTTTGTCCACTTTGCTATTGCGACATCGGTGCCTCTTGGCAAGAGGGACCGATGACTAATTCGGTCTTCGCATGCTGTGTCGGCGTTGCTTCATAGTAACTGAGGTAACACGACGGTGCGGGATTATCATGATACACCCACACATAATCGACACCGGCTTGGCTGTCATGCGGCTTGGGCAGCCAGCGCTCTTCTTCTTTGAGCACACCAATCAATTGCGGTAAGTCACTGGCTACTGGATACCCAAATTGCACGTCAATGGTGGCGCCTTCGACCGTTAAAGTCCCGCGAGGCTGATCCGCGATATTCGAGGCTTGCGCTTGTTCATAGGTCTGCACCATCACATTATCAATGGCACTTTTTAGCCCTTTTAACGCCGTCACGTTCGCATCCGCCTCATAATCGTAGAATTTGGGCACCGCAACAACCACAAGCAAACCTAAGGTACACAACAGAAGAATAAATTCGAGCCATGTTCGCCCTGCCTGTTGCTGCTTGCGATTCACTTGATTCTCCTCTGTTGTCATCGTTTCCCCCAGCGGCGGCGTTTCTTTTGCGCAGGATGAGGTGACATTTCCGCACCAAGTAAGCGCCCTTGTCCCCCCACGACGCCCAGCTCTTTGACCACCTGCCACTCTAGGTCCGTTTCCACACCTACTGCCAAGACGTCGGTGGTAGTGGCTTCACACGCCCCCAGCATACTGCGTAAGTACAATTGGTTTTCAGGGCGCTGATGAATATTACGCACTAAGCTACGATGTAACTTAATATACGCTGGCTGAATATCTTTTACATAGTGAGTACTCACTACTGTTCGACCAGCTTGGTCGACCACGAGTCGGCACCCTAACGCGGCTATCATTCTCAAACAAGGGCGCGCCGCGTCAAATTGCGCCACTAAGGCACCTTCAGACACTTCCACCAACAAACGATTGAGGATACTTCGGGGTGTTTGCAATAACGCATCACGCAACCAAATCACAAATTCGCGTTGGCAAAGTGAGTGAACACTTACATTTATAGCATAATTGTCGATATGATCAGCGGTTTTTAACCACCACAGCGCACGGCTCACCGTCGCTTTATCAAACACCACATCCATACCGACCAACTCTACCCCGGGCCAGAAGCGAGAGGCTTTTAACACCTTGCCATTTTCGTCTTTGATCCGGCCTAAAAGTTCATAGTGAAGACGGGTTTTGCCATCCCGCGCATACACAGGTTGGCGATACAGCATCGGTCCTTCCCCCGCCATCACCGATTCCAACAGCGTACGCCAGCGCACACTGCCGCGTTTGTCTAAGCGGCGAATGTCTTTGTCAAATTGCGACCAGCCACTATGCCCTTCCAGTTGGGCCGCTCGCAGCGCACGCTCGGCTTCATCCATCAAGCGACCTCGGCGCTCTCCCGCCCCAAATGAGGTCATGCCCATATGGAACCAGTTGTCGGTATCCAGCGTATCTGGCGGGCTAAGCTTGTTAAGAGCATTGGTGAGTTGAGACAAAAAGGGATGGACTTCTTCCCCTGCTTGATTAACCAACAGAATGGCGAAATCCGAGGCAAAATAGCGAGCCAGTACGGCATCAGGAAAGCGCTGGATCGCATTCGATAACACACTGCCCATGCCTTGAATCAGCGCATCAGCGCCTTCTTGCCCCTGCTGTTCAAGCAAGTCTTCCCAATCGGCGACACGCACTAAAATCAAGCTGCCTTGGCTCGCATCATCGCTGGCTAACGTGTGCAAGCGGTTGTCAAACATGACTCGGTTCGCCGCTCCAGTCAGCTGATCAAGGAAGGTATTAGTGCGAATAAAGGTATCAAAGCGACTTCGCTCTTGGCGGGCTTCTTTCAATTCCTCGATTAATTGCGTCAATGCGGCACTGGCAGGGATCGGCCACTCGTGAGCATCGCCATGTTGCGCTTCATCAAGCCTGCCAGCTAAGATTAAGCGCCCTCGCTGCTCCAAGACCTCACTGCCATAAAGCTGGCGGCGTAACCATTGGATCCCCCACGCCAAGCCCAGCACAATCACCAAAATGGCCGCTGAAAGTGACGACAGCGGCCCAATGGAGTAGGCAAACTCCGCATACGGGGGCACAAAGGTCAGCTTCACAGCAAAGCCGGGATTGTTGGCCAGCGGAATGTCTCGGGTAATTGCTTGTTGCGTGGTCGGGGCTTGATAATGAATTTGCTCGTACTGATAAAGGATGCCCGCATCGGAGTAGATGGTCAGCGAGGTGACATCACTCGCCTTGAGCATTTTAGGCAGCCAACGTGAAAAATACTGGTTGTCCCGTTGCTCGGTGGCCATTTCCTGATCGATCACCTCCACCATGCCATCCACATAGTGTGAGATAAAATCGATACCTAATTGACGAAAGCTAATTGCCCCACCGATAAATAAGACAAAAATGGCACACACCACAATCAGGGTGACAAACGCCACTAATCGATTGGTAAGCTTCATGCCGCTAACTTTGATGGCGTTGGCTGTTCTTTCCATGATTCTCTGCTGATTCAGGTCGCCTTGATGGTCGAGTAGTCGGTATTATCAGGCTTGGTTATCATAATGTGAATGCTTGTCTGACGATTGGTTATCACCTTTTCTACTATTAAGAGGTTTCATGGACTGGATTACCTGCACACAAAGCTTTATCTGTGTGGTTGAACAAGGCTCTTTGGCACAAGCCGCCACCAAGTTACACACCTCAAGCTCTGCACTGTCAAAGCGGTTAAGCTGGCTTGAGAGCCAACTGGGCGTGCAGCTGTTAAAGCGCACCACCCGAAGCCTGTCCATGACCGATGCTGGCGATCTGTTTTATCAACGCGCCAAAGCGTGGGTGGACGATTGGCAACAGCTGGTCAGCGAGACCGCATCCACGTTTGGCGAAGTCAGTGGCATCCTGCGTATCGGTGCGCCATTGGTGACAGGGAACCGCTTTTTGGTCAACTTTATTGCTGAGTTTCTTGAGATCTATCCGAAAATCAAAGTCGAACTGACTACGCTGACCCCCGGCCAATTACCCGATCTGAATTTAGATGTGGTGATCAGCCGAGAGCTCGACTACTTCAACTCAGCCAGCTACATCGCGGCCAAGCTATTTGATTTTCAGCCCGGTTTTTTCGCCGCTCCTAGTTACCTCGCTCGCCACGCGCCGATTACCTCACCAACGCAACTGACCGAGCACAACGTCTTGCTATATGGCAATTCACACCAACCTCAAGAACGTGTTTTTGAGGACGGAACGCGCTTGCAGTTATCTGGCAACTTTGTCTCTCCCAATCCTGAAGCGCTAGTGAGTGCGGCTGTGATCGGGATGGGGATCATTCTTGGCGGCGCTGGCACCGTCCAAAAAGAGCTCGATCAAGGGTTACTGGTCCCCGTTTTGCCGACGCTGAAACAGCCCCGCACATCTGCCTATGCCTACTATCCAAAGTTGGACTATAACCATACCAAGACCAAACTATTTATCGATTTTATCAAGCAAAAAGTTAAGAACTTGTATATCTAAGGGAATGCGACGGCTTAAAAAGCGATAGCGCATGCGCGGCTTTGCGCGATTTTGGAAAAAGTATTTTATTTTTTGTCTATATATCGATAACAACTACCGCGCTAAGGTAAGGGTCTTTACTCACCTCACAAAACGGACGCGAGATCCATGTCTTACTACAATCCTAACTATCCCGACACACCGGCACTCAAACGTGCGGCCAAAAAGCGTATTCCCGCCTTTGCCTTTGATTATTTATGTGGTGGATGCCACGACGAAATCGGTCTCGCTCATAATTTTGATCGCTTTAAAGACGTCAAGCTACAGTCTGATCTTTTGGCTCCCACCCCTGAGATTGATTTATCCGTTGAGCTCTTCGGCCACCGCTATGCCGCGCCCTTTGGCATTGCGCCTGTTGGCTTACAAGGTTTGATGTGGCCTAAAGCGCCTGAAATCCTTGCCAAAGCCGCACTGGAAGCCAATGTGCCCTACGTACTTAGCACAGTATCGTCGGCAAGTCTTGAAACCATTGCCGACATTTCTGAGGGCACCGCGTGGTATCAGCTCTATAACCCAACCGATGCTAAGATCCGCGAAGATCTGATGGGCCGCATTAAGCGTGCAGGCTACAAGGTTCTCCTCGTCACCGTCGATGTACCAACCTTTGGTTATCGCCCTCGTGACATCAAAAACGGCTTAGCCATGCCACCCAAAATGAACCTACGCAATATTGCACAAATGATGCAATGTCCAAGCTGGTGTTGGCATACCTTGCTGGCGGGGGTACCGGAAATGCAAACCCTCAAACCCTACATGCCGAAGAATATGCCCACCAGCGAGTTGGCAAACTTTATGAACAATACCGTGATGGGTGCAGTGGATTTTGAAAGCCTGAAAGTGATCCGTGACAACTGGGATGGCCCCTTGATTCTCAAAGGACTGGTCAATCCTGAAGACGTCGCTCAGGCCGTTGCCCTAGGTGCTGATGGGGTGGTGCTATCCAACCATGGAGGCCGTCAGTTAGATATCGGCGAATCGCCGCTCGATACCATTCGCGCTATCGACAAGGCCTATGGGGATAAAATTAAGCTGTTGCTAGACAGCGGCGTACAAAGCGGTGGCAACGTTGCGCAGGCGATGGCCATGGGAGCCGACTTTACCTTGCTGGGCCGTACCTTTGTTTATGCGTGCGGCGCCGTGGGGCATCATGGTGGCGAGCACGCGATTGAAATGCTCAAACAGCAAATGACGCAAGTCATGGGGCAGTTAAAGTGTCCAACGCCGACACAACTGCCACATTTCCTCAAAGCCGGCCCCGGTGTTTAAGTTCATCAGATAAAGAAAAGCCCCGTCACAACGGGGCTTATCGCTTGTCGAGTAAACCGTTTTTTAGAACGGAATATCGTCGTCAAAGTCAGGCAGATCGTTATACTGCTGCTGAGGTTGCGATTGCGGCTGAGATTGCGGCGCGGCTTGCTGCTGAGGCGGCTGCTGGTTGAAGTTGTTTTGTGGCTGTTGAGGCTGACCCCATCCACCTTGCTGCTGCGACTGCTGCATTGGCTGACCTTGGCCTGGTCCGGCACGGCCACCAAGCATTTGCATGCTGCCGTTAAAGCCTTGTACCACTACTTCTGTTGAGTAGCGGTCTTGACCACTTTGATCTTGCCATTTGCGTGTTTGCAACTGACCTTCAATATAAACTTGCGAGCCCTTACGCAAATACTCGCCAGCCACTTCTGCGGTCTTACCAAACAGGACCACGCGATGCCATTCGGTTTTTTCACGCATCTCGCCAGTGCTCTTGTCGCGCCATGACTCCGAGGTCGCTAGGCTTAAGTTCGCCACTGCACCACCGTTCGGGAGATAACGGATTTCCGGATCATTGCCCAAATTACCAATCAAGATGACTTTGTTTATGCCACGGCTGGCCATAGGTGACTCCCACTCTTGTTACACGCGAAAACATTTTCGCCTACTGGATAAATAAACACGAAGTCTAGCACGAGCGCCCAAGAGGTTCGATGCTTTTCCACGCGATCTGGTTCCAGATTCTGTATTCACGCTGCGAACCTAAGAATGGTCATACGCTTACATATACGTAGACAACAAAAATAGTTTAGACTGAATAAAGTCCCCGCGTGAGCGCCTCTCTGCGCTGAATTATGCAATAATACGCACATCGGTGAGCACGCTTTACGTCAGATAAGTAGGAACTTTATGAGCAAGGCAGAAACCACGTCCGATTCTTACACACTGCTTCTCATCTCTCAGCCCAGCATGTCTGTCTCTGCATTGATCGCGTGTTTAGAAAAAGAAATCCGCGGCACCGTCGAACTCGTGAGCCCAGATACCATTCACGAAAAGCTCACCGAACGTTCTGGGTTGGTCCTGATTGATTTAAGTGCCTTCGACGACACCGCCACCGAGCGTCTTAAACATGCACTCACACCGTATGCCGATCAGCATGTGTTTGCTCTCCTCAATGCCCACGATCTTACCGCGAAGGAATTGGCAAGCTGGCCCTTTATTAAAGGGGTATTTAAAAAAGACGATGAGTTAAGCCATCTGTGCTACGGCATCGAAAAGATGTTCTCGGGAGAATATTGGCTCCCCCGCCACAAAATGGCGGCGCTGATTCACTACTATCAACAGCATTACCAGCAAACTATCGATGAACAAGCCATTGTGCTCACCAACCGCGAGCAAGAAATCTTACGGCATCTGGTCACAGGCGCGTCGAATCAAGATATTGCCAATGCGCTTGCGGTCAGCGAACACACGGTTAAATCGCATTTGTATAATGTTTTCAAAAAGATAAATGTGAAAAATCGCGTGCAAGCTGTTTTTTGGGCGAAAAACAACTTATCGTTAATCGGATCGGTCGGGCTCGAACTCGGTCCTGACAGTTACGATGATTAATCGCGAATACATCCTCCCGATCCCAACGGCGCACTCGCGCCGTTTTTGCAATAAGGAAGTCGCAAATGGCCTTTGATGTTTTTAATGGCGATGCCGACGGGCTAACCGCGCTGGTACAGTGGCGCCTCGCTTACCCTCAAAACACCACCCTCATCACTGGTGTGAAGCGGGATATTGCGTTGTTGCAACACGTCCCAGTTGAGACCGAACAGGTCAATGTGTTTGATATCTCGATGGCAAAAAATCGTCCTGCCTTAGAGGCCTTATTGCAGGCGGGTGCCAGCGTCTTTTATGCAGACCACCATGACAGTGGACCGCTTCCGACCTCGCCGTTATTGGATGCGCACATTCATACTGCATCGAATACCTGTACCGCGCTGATTATTGACGCCCTACTCGGTGGCCAATATCGTCACTGGGCGCTCGTGGGCGCTTATGGTGACAACCTGAACCGCAGTGCTGACGCCCTAGTGAAGCAAAGCGAGATCGATGCCGCCACGCGCGACCGCCTACAGCGCTTAGGGGTGTATCTAAACTACAACAGTTATGGTGCCAGTTTGGATGATCTACTTATGCCGCCTGCAGTGCTTTATCGCCACATTGCCGGATTTGAAACGCCTGACGACTTTATGCAAGCCTATCCAGATATCGTGATGGCGCTAGCAGAGGGATACCAAACCGATCGTGCTCATGCAGAACAACTTACTGCCGAGTATGACTATGCCGGTGGTGCCGTCTATCTACTACCCAATGCGCCTTGGGCGCGGCGTATCAGCGGCATGTTCGGCAATCAGCTTGCCAACCAATCGCCCGATAAAGCTCATGCGGTATTAACGCCAACACCGGATGGAGACTGGATGGTTAGCATTCGCGCCCCCTTAAACCGCCCTCTGGGCGCTGTGGCTCTCGCACAACAATTTGCCACTGGCGGAGGGCGAGAAGGCGCGGCTGGAATCAATGCCTTGCCACAAACAAAGCTATCCGACTTTGTATCGGCTTTCAGTCGCCACTACCCGTAAGTTTGCTCAGCCTCTTAACTCTGTCTCGCGTGAGCATGGGTAAAGAGTGTGAACTAACGCATATTCATGTCGTCAGAGTCTGGGTGAGCGATGAGTGAGGCCGTGCGTTTCGCTATACTGGAGCGATCGCGGCTTGCTTCCCTGCGCGTCGCCCAGCAAAATAATGCCTAACTTATTGCTGTGAGTGGCGTATTTGGTTGCCATTCACGTAAATCACGCTGCGGCCTGTATGGCCACATCAGTGACGAAAAAAGGATCCAAGATGATTAACAAATGTCTGTTCCCCGCCGCCGGTTATGGTACGCGCTTTCTACCCGCGACCAAGTCCATGCCCAAAGAGATGATGCCTGTCGTCAATAAACCATTGATTGAGTACGGTGTTGATGAAGCACTTGAAGCGGACATCCACGGCATGTGTATTGTAACGGGTCGCGGTAAGCATGCGATCATGGATCATTTCGATAAGAACTATGAACTGGAGCATCAGATCAGCGGCACCAACAAAGAAGTGCTGTTGGATGATATCCGTAACACCATAGAAAAAGCCTCGTTTACCTATATTCGCCAACATGAAATGCGTGGCTTAGGACACGCCATTTTAACCGGTCGTGAACTGGTGGGTGATGAAGCATTTGCGGTCGTGCTGGCGGATGACCTGTGTATCAACCCGGGGCATGGCGTGCTTAAACAAATGGTGGCGCTATACAAACAATTTCGCTGTTCTATCGTCGCGGTGGAAGAAGTGCCAGAAGATGAGACCCATAAATACGGGGTTATTTCCGGGCAAGAGATCAAAGACGACCTTTTCCGCGTAGACAACATGGTGGAAAAACCTGACCCGGGTACAGCGCCGAGCAATTTAGCCATTATCGGCCGTTATATTTTAACCCCTGATATTTTTGAACTGCTCGAAAACACACCACCGGGCAAAAACGGTGAAGTGCAAATCACTGACGCCTTGCTCAAGCAAGCGCAAGCCGGATGTGTATTGGCCTATAAATTTAAAGGGGAGCGCTTTGACTGTGGCAGCGTGGAAGGCTTTATCGAAGCCACGAATCATTGCTATCAAAACCTCTACTTAGGTGGCAAAAACAAAGACGAAGCCACGGTTAAAAACCCGTAACCCCCGCTCTGCGTTGCGTCTCGACGTAAGGCTTTCCACCTTGACAAAAGGCTGTGTAAATATACAGCCTTTTTTGTTTGGTCACAGCGCCGTCTGTGCGATACTGGGCACCGGTGACCAATAAGTGAGCTGACTGAGAAGTAGGATAACAATGGATAATATCGACGTCAGAGGCGCGCGTACGCACAACCTCAAAAACATCAACCTAACTATTCCCCGCGATAAGTTGATTGTCATCACCGGGCTCTCTGGATCCGGAAAATCATCTTTAGCCTTTGACACCTTATATGCAGAAGGACAACGTCGCTATGTTGAGTCTTTGTCGGCTTATGCGCGCCAGTTCCTCTCTTTGATGGAAAAGCCCGACGTTGATCATATTGAAGGCTTGTCCCCCGCTATCTCCATTGAGCAAAAATCAACCTCGCATAACCCACGCTCAACTGTGGGTACCATCACCGAAGTTTACGATTACTTGCGCTTGCTGTATGCGCGGATCGGTGAGCCTCGCTGTCCAACCCATGATGTGACCTTGGCCGCTCAGACGATTAGCCAAATGGTCGATAAAGTGCTTGCCCTGCCAGAGGGCAGCAAACTGATGTTGCTCGCCCCTATTATCAAAAACCGCAAAGGCGAGCACGTTAAAACCCTCGAAAACCTTGCCGCGCAGGGCTTTATTCGCGCACGTATTAATGGCGAAGTCTGTGATCTGTCCGATCCACCGACTTTGGAGCTTCATAAAAAACACACCATTGAAGTGGTGGTGGATCGCTTTAAAGTCCGTGACGATCAACAACAACGCTTAGCGGAGTCGTTTGAAACCGCCCTCGAGCTCACCGGCGGCAGCGCGGTGATCAGCTGGATGGATGGCGACGGCGAAGAGCTGATCTTCTCTGCCAATTTTGCCTGCCCGCACTGCGGTTACAGCATGCAAGAGCTAGAGCCTCGTCTGTTTTCCTTTAATAACCCCGCTGGTGCATGCGGCACCTGTGATGGCTTAGGCGTACAACAGTACTTCGATCCTAAACGGATTATTCAAAACCCTGCGGTCAGCCTCGCCGGTGGGGCTATTCGAGGCTGGGATCGACGCAATTTCTACTACTTTCAGATGCTACGCTCACTCGCTGATCACTACGACTTTGATCTCGAGCTGCCGTGGCAAGATCTGTCTGGCACCATTCAAGACATTCTGCTTTACGGTTCAGGCCCGAAAGAGATCGAGTTTAAATACGTCAACGATCGGGGCGATATTCGTGTGCGCAAACATCCGTTTGAGGGGATCCTCAACAATATGGAGCGTCGCTACCGTGATACCGAATCTAATGCGGTACGTGACGAGCTAGCTAAGTACATTGCGACTAAGCCGTGTGCAAGCTGTGGCGGATCACGATTGCGTCAAGAAGCACGCCATGTATTTATTGATGGCCGCAACTTACCTGAAATTTGCGAGCTGAGCATTCAACAAGCCCTCGACTTTTTTGAACAACTGACCTTATCAGGTCAACGTGCCAAAATTGCCGAAAAAGTTATGAAAGAGATCCATGACAGATTGCGCTTTTTGGTCAATGTCGGGCTTAATTATCTTAACTTGTCACGAAGCGCCGATACGCTTTCTGGCGGGGAAGCACAGCGTATCCGCTTGGCCAGTCAAATCGGGGCTGGCTTGGTCGGGGTAATGTACGTGCTTGATGAACCATCGATTGGTTTGCATCAACGAGATAACGCACGTTTGCTCGATACACTGGAACATTTACGCGACCTCGGTAACACCGTGCTGGTGGTCGAGCATGATGAAGACGCCATTCGCGCCGCCGACTACGTAATTGATATTGGTCCAGGCGCTGGTGCTCACGGCGGACAAATCGTGGCCGAGGGCAGCCTCGACGATATTCTCAGCAATGACAACTCGCTAACCGGACAGTACCTCAGCGGCAAGCAGGCGATTGCCGTTCCAGAGACCCGTCGCCCTCGAGATCCTGAAAAAATGCTGGTGCTTAAAGGCGCAACGGGGAACAACTTAAAACATGTCGATTTACACTTGCCCGTGGGCTTATTCACTTGTGTCACCGGTGTATCTGGGTCAGGAAAGTCGACCTTAATTAACGATACCTTCTTTAAAGTTGCCCACCAGCAACTTAATGGTGCCACCACCGCCGAGCCCGCGCCTTACGAGTCTATTGACGGGTTAGGACATTTCGACAAAGTGATCGATATTGATCAAAGCCCCATTGGGCGTACCCCGCGTTCAAACCCAGCCACCTATACGGGGATCTTTACGCCGATACGTGAGCTCTTCGCCGGCACGCAAGAGGCTCGGGCACGCGGGTATAAAGTAGGTCGCTTTAGCTTTAACGTACGCGGCGGTCGCTGCGAAGCCTGCCAAGGCGATGGGGTGATCAAAGTAGAAATGCACTTCTTACCCGATGTGTATGTGCCTTGTGATGTGTGTAAAGGGAAACGCTATAACCGCGAAACACTCGAAGTGCGCTATAAAGGCAAAACGATCGATGAAGTTTTGGAAATGACCGTCGAAGACGCACGTGAGTTTTTCGATGCCGTTCCCGCTATCAAGCGTAAGCTACAGACGTTGATGGACGTGGGCTTGAGCTATATTCGTCTTGGCCAAGCCGCCACCACCTTATCGGGCGGCGAAGCGCAGCGGGTAAAACTGGCCCGTGAGCTATCAAAGCGCGATACCGGTAAGACGCTTTATATCCTTGATGAACCGACAACCGGCTTGCACTTCCATGATATTCAGCAGTTGCTGAATGTGTTGCATCGCTTACGCGAACAAGGCAACACCATTGTGGTGATCGAGCATAACCTAGATGTGATTAAAACCGCAGATTGGATCATCGATTTAGGGCCTGAAGGCGGTAACGGCGGCGGTGAAATCATTGCTCAAGGCACGCCAGAAGAGATCGTCAATGTGGTTGGTAGCCACACGGCACACTTCTTGAAGCCCATGTTGGAGCGATAATGACACAGGCGTTACCCACCCACAGAGTGAAACGAAAACCGCTTACGGTGCCCTTTTTAGGGGCGCTGGCGGCGTTATGGCTGATCTGTTTGCCATTGTATTCGGTCGACTTGCCGTTGGTGGGTATTCGCCATCCTGCTGCCGCTCTGTCGTTACTCACGCTTAGTTTGGTGTTGGGGTTCGCCGGACTGGAAGTGTGGCGACAGCATACATGGCGCGTTACTCACTTAACGTGGGCCTTGGTGGCCGCCACGCTCTGTGCCAGTGTGCCATATCTTTATCCGCAAGCGGCAACGCTAAATAGTGGCTATGCCATCGCCGCATTGGTCCTCAGCCTCGGTTTTTTCTCCAGCTTACAGCAGTTTATTTTTAATCATGCCCAGCGGCAAAAGCTGTTAGCCGTCTTGATGCTTGCCTCTTGGTTGGCCATCCTTTCCGTCTTAGGCAACCAATCGCCACCGGGCATAGCGTCTTTTAAGTTTGAACATTGGGTGCCGCATTTACCCGCTGCCGTGACCCACGCGTTATTACTCACCGGCCTAAGTTTGGCGGCTTATCTGCTCGCCCGAGAGCCTAGTAACCGCTACCGCCATCCCATAACGCAAAGCGTGTTGGTGTTCACGCCAGTGGTTATCCTGCCCGTGCTTGCCATGCAAGGACGACCGCTACTGCTCCTGTTTGCCCTTTGCGCCATTGCCTTGCAACAAGTTTATCTCAGTCGCTTTGCTACGCGGCGCCAGCATCTTGCGTGGCTGGCCGCCATGTCTGCTGGGGCGTTACTCGCTGTGTTCGGGCTGACCGGGCAAGAAAGCTGGCAATGGCTCACGCCTCAAGACAAACGCGCACTGTGGCTTGCCTGGCAGCAATTTCAACAAACGCCTTTTTTTGGCGTTGGCATGGGTCATGGACAAACGACTCTACTGCTCGCATCGGCGGCACATCCGGGACACACTGGCCCCGTGAAATTACCGAGTGCGCTAGCATTGTGGTTATTGGAAGGTGGGCTTGTGATAGCACTGGCGTATCTTGCCGTGATACTGCCACTGGCGCTTCGCATTATCCGCGCCCCTTCAGGCACGCGGCGTATGCTCGTTGCGCTCGTGCTTCCGCCACTCACTGGCTTGCTTATCTATCCGGCCAGCGGTACGCAGTGGTTTAACGGCATTTTACTGCTCATGTGGCTGTACTGGCTGGATAATTTAACCAGCAAATACCAACGAATCACATTTTCTACCGCCGAATATAGGCAGCGTATCGCGACACGCAGTATTGCCACTGTAATGATCTTGGTGGGATTGTTGTGCCTATCATCGGTGTATTTAGCCAATCGCTACCTGCGTGACTCTTTATTAACCTCTCAGCGTATTACGCTCTATCAGCAACATCCATGGTGGCAAAGCAAACTCACCCAAGGGCTCGCAGAACAGCACTTTCAGCACACCCTAGAGACGCTGTCGGATGCCGAGCGCCACCAGCACCTGAACCTATGGCTGCAGCATGTGGCACAACACCCCACGTTTGCGGGCTACCAGCATGCTTATCAGATTGCACTGCAAATTGGCGATACGCAGCGGGCGCGCGATATTCAGCAAGAGGCGCGATATTTGTTTCCGCAAGCCGCCAAGGTGTGGACCACTCGCCACACCTTACCGATGCGCACTCCGCCGGAATAACGTGCGCTTAGCGGAGTGCGTCGCCCAATGCTTTTAAGCATAGCGCGATGTTTTCTTCACGCGCACTGTAGCCCATTAAGCCAATTCGCCATGCCTTACCAGCGAGATCGCCCAAGCCTGCACCGATTTCGAGGTTATAGGTGTTGAGCAGATGTTGGCGTACCGCGCCATCATCGACGCCATCCGGGATATACACCGCGTTCAATTGCGGCAAGCGATAAGGCTCATCCACCACAAAGCGGATACCTAAATCGTCCAACCCCGCTTTTAAGCGTTGATGCATGGTTTGATGACGCTGCCAAGCGTTCTCAATGCCCTCTTGATATAACTTGAGTAATGATTCATGCAATGCATACAGACTGTTAACCGGTGCAGTATGGTGATAACTGCGTTTGCCGTCACCGCTCCAATAGCCCAGCACTAAGCTTTGATCGAGAAACCAGCTTTGTACCTTGTGGGTGCGCGCTTGCATTTTTTCAACGGCACGCGCCGAGAAGGTGACCGGCGATAAGCCTGGGACGCATGACAAGCATTTCTGACTACCAGAGTAGACCGCATCAAGTTGCCATTCATCGACTTTCAAGGGTACACCGCCAAGTGATGTTACGGCATCAACAATGGTAAGGCAGCCGTGCTCGCGCGCCAGCGTCGCCAGTGTTTGCGCATCTGAGCAAGCGCCCGTGGAGGTTTCAGCATGAACAAACGCGACGATACTAGCCTCTGGATGCGCTTTTAATGCCGCTTCAACCTTGTCGGGGCTGACAGGCTCGCCCCATGCATCGTCAACCATCACCGCGTGCGCACCACAGCGTTCAACGTTTTCTCGCATTCGGTCGCCAAACACCCCGTTGCGACAGACAATCACGGTATCACCGGGCTCTACAAGGTTAACGAAGCACGCTTCCATTCCTGCACTCCCGGGGGCAGAGACCGCAATGGTAAACGGATTCTCGGTCTGAAAGGCATATTGTAAGAGCTGTTTGACCTCATCCATCATCGCAATAAAAAGGGGATCGAGGTGTCCCAACGTCGGACGACTCAACGCCTGCAACACTTGCGGAGAAATATCAGACGGGCCAGGGCCCATCAGGGTGCGCTCTATCGGCTGAAATGAGCGGATATCGGAAATTGAAGTTGCCATAACCTATCCTTGTGTCTGCTAAATTTGCGCTTTCCGTTATAGCATACTTTGTGTTCATCGCCCCATTGCCACATCGCGAACTTACGTGCTAGAGCGCATATTAAGCGGGTGGCGGATAGCAGCGATATAGGTGCCTGATCGTCGCTTTGTAACGCAATTGGCGGTTGACAACCACTCACTAGCGCCCGTAATGTAACCACTCACCATGTGGATCAACACATGGCCGAACATACAGAAGAGGTGCATCACTCAGGCAGTTATCACGCGGAGCCCTACTCCAAGGCGTGATAATCAGGGGAGGCGATGCCGAGGGGGTTCCGACAGGGTAAGGAGCCGCCGGCCATGAAGGCTGAATCCTTCAGGCTGTCACTTGTCATCCATTTGGACAGACAGGTGGAGCGCTTCTGGCAGAATGCCTGCCGTTTGCTCTTCCTTTTTGCTCGCGTTTGCGACGTGACTTCTGATGTTCCCCACTGACTTTTAAATATGTTGAATCAATGAGCACGAGCTCAAAAGGGGAAAAGGACGTGAACCCGTTACCATCTATTTCAGTCGCTAAATTTGGCGGCACCAGTGTTGGCACCTTTGCCGCCATGCAACAAAGTGCCGCGGTGATTATGCGCCATCCCGAGACCCGTTTTGTAGTGATTAGCGCATGTGCCGGCGTCACCAACCATCTTGTCGCCTTAGCCCAAGGCATAAAAAACGATGTCTTACGCCAAAACACACTGGATGCAATAGACGCTATCCACCAGCAAATACTGGCAGCTTTGCCTCCTTGTCATCACACCCAAGAAGCAGTGCGAACGCTCCACCAGCAGATTATCGCCTTGAGTGAGCAAGCCTGTGAGGCCCCGAGCGAAGCGCTTACCGATGCCTTGGTTGCCTGTGGCGAGCTTACCTCTACGCACCTGTTTACTCGCTTGCTCATCCACCTTGGCCTACCCGCAGCTCGGATTGATGCCCGCGAATATTTGAAAACGGATAGCCAATTTGGTCACGCCATTCCAGATATCGCCCTGACTCAGCAACAGTGTCAGCGCTTGAATGCGCAGCTAGACAATCACATTCTCGTGACCCAAGGCTTTATCGGTGCCGACAAAGAAGGACGAACGACAACTCTTGGCCGAGGAGGCAGCGACTACAGTGCCGCTTTGTTTGCCGAGGCTCTCGGGGCAACAAGCTTGGCAATTTGGACCGATGTACCGGGTATTTATACTACCGACCCACGCCTCGCTGCCAAAGCACGTCCTATTGCTGAGATCAGCTTTAGTGAAGCATCGGAGATGGCGACGTTTGGCGCCAAAGTGCTCCACCCGTCCACGCTATTACCCGCAGTGCGCCAGCATATTCCTGTCTTTGTCGGGGCGGCCTGTGCTCCGGAAAAAGGCGGGACTTGGATCCGAGAACAGGCGGAATCATCCCCCCTATTCCGCGCCATTGCGTTGCGCCGAAATCAAACCATGGTGACCTTGACCAGTTTGACGATGTTCCAAGCGTATGGCTTTCTTGCCAACGTCTTCGCGATCCTAGCGCGCCATCAGATCTCCGTCGATCTGATCACTACCTCCGAAGTCAGCGTGTCTTTGACGCTCGATCAAACCAATACACAAGGTGAGGTGCCCCGTTTGCCTGATGCTGCCTTAGAGGAACTCTCAACCTTGTGCCATGTTGACGTTTGCCAACACTTAGCCGTGGTCGCCTTGATCGGTAATGAGATGCGTCATATCCCGGGGGCGGTGACGCCGGTATTTAACGCCTTAGATACTGCCACCTTGCGCATGATTTGTTATGGCGCGAGTAATCACAATGTCTGTATGGTGGTTGATGACGACAGTGCCACCGAGGTGGTGCAGCGTTTACATACACAGCTTTTTGAGTAAAACCCAAAAGAAAAGCCAGCGTGCGCTGGCTTTTCTCGGTTAGGCATTAAGATTAGGGCCTAGCCACTTTTCAGCTTCCTCAAGACACCAGCCTTTACGTGCCGCGTAGCTATTACGTTGATCATTTTGAATTTTCGCTACCGCAAAGTAACGTGACTCTGGATGGGAAAAATACCAACCTGAGACCGACGCGCCCGGCCACATGGCATAGCTTTCGGTCAGTGTCATCCCCGTATGCGCTTCTACCGATAGCAATTGCCAAATCTTGCCTTTCTCACTGTGTTCAGGACAGGCGGCATAACCTGGCGCTGGCCGGATCCCTTGGTATTGCTCGCGGATCAGCGCATCGTTATCAAGCGTCTCATCGGGCGCATACCCCCACAAGGTGATCCGAATTTGCTGGTGAAGATATTCCGCAAAGGCTTCTGCGAGTCGATCCGCCACCGCTTGGATCATGATCGCGTTGTAATCGTCCCCTTTCGCTTTGTACTCTTCCGCCAAAGCATACTCGCCAATGCCGCCTGTCACCGCAAATGCACCAATCCAATCCGGCTGACCGCTGCTTTTCGGCGCAATAAAGTCTGACAAGCAATAGTTGGCACCACGCGGCTTTTGTGTTTGCTGGCGCAAGTGATTCAATATCGTGCTCACCGTTTGTCGTGACGAGTCGGTATACACTTCAATATCATCATCCACGCTATTGGCAGGAAAGAGGCCACACACCCCTTTTGCCGCTACCAAGCCTTCTGCCTCGAAACGATCGAGCCAAGCATTGGCGTCTTGATACAAACGACGGGCTTCCTCCCCCACCAGCTCGTGATCCAAAATCGCGGGGAATTTGCCACTGAGAGACCACGTCATAAAGAAAGGCGTCCAGTCGATATACTGACGTAAGGTCGCTATCGAAACATCATCGTAAACATGGATGCCTGGCTTCGCCGGTTGCGGAGGCATATAGTTTGCCCAATCCGTTTGCCACTTGTTATCGCGAGCTTGCTCCAAGGTTACCGGTGGCGTGCGGGGCGCTTTACGCTGATGCTGCTCACGCACAGTGTCATACTCTTTGGCCAAACGCGCGACAAAATCAGGTCGCTGCGTCTCGGATAATAACGAGGAGCACACCCCAACCGCACGCGACGCGTTGGGTACATAGACCACAGGCGCATGGTAATGCTGCTCAATTTTCACCGCGGTATGGGCTTTGGACGTGGTCGCACCGCCAATCAACAGAGGAATATCAAACCCTTGGCGCTCCATCTCTTTCGCCACGTTCACCATCTCATCTAACGATGGGGTGATCAGACCCGACAGACCAATAATGTCGACGTTTTCTTCTCGGGCCACCGACAGGATTTTATCGGTCGGCACCATCACACCAAGATCAATAATCTCAAAGTTATTACACTGCAGCACCACGCCAACAATGTTTTTGCCAATGTCGTGTACATCGCCTTTGACGGTGGCGAGCAGGATCTTGCCATTGGTCTGCCCTTGCTGCTTTTCTGCATTGATGTAAGGCTCAAGGTAGGCCACCGCTTGCTTCATCACCCGTGCCGACTTCACCACCTGAGGCAGGAACATCTTGCCTTCACCAAACAAGTCCCCAACCACGTTCATGCCTGTCATCAACGGGCCTTCAATCACTTCTAGAGGTTTACTTGCCGCGGCGCGAGCCAGCTCGGTATCTTCAACAATAAACTCTGTAATGCCTTTGACCAATGCATGTTCCAACCGCTTTTCTACTGGCCAGCTGCGCCACTCTGCAGTTTCCGCGACCTCGTTCTCCTCACTATCGCGATAGCTGTCGGCGATCTCCAATAAGCGCTCCGTGGCACCATCATCTTTGTTGAGCACCACATCTTCTACTGCCAAGCGCAGCGATTCAGGCAAATCATCATAGATGGCTAACTGGCCCGCATTGACGATCCCCATGTCCATGCCATTTTTGATGCAGTGATACAAGAACACCGCATGAATGGCCTCACGGACGGGGTTATTGCCTCGAAACGAAAACGACACATTTGAGACCCCGCCCGAGATCATGGCATGCGGCAGGGTTTGTTTGATCTCGGCCACGGCGTTGATGAAATCGACCGCGTAGTTATTGTGCTCATCAATACCGGTGGCAACCGCAAAGATATTGGGGTCGAAGATAATGTCTTCTGGTGGAAAGCCGACTTGCTCGACCAGAAGATGATAGGCCCGCGTACAGATTTCCACTTTTCGTGCCTGAGTATCGGCCTGGCCCCGCTCATCAAACGCCATCACAATCACCGCTGCACCATAGCGGCGGATCAAACGTGCTTGGTGAAGAAAGGCTTCTTCTCCTTCTTTGAGAGAAATAGAATTGACGATGCCTTTCCCTTGAATGCACTTGAGGCCAGCTTCAATCACCTCCCATTTAGAGGAGTCAATCATCACAGGTACACGGGCAATATCTGGCTCGGCCGCGCAAAGATTGAGAAATCGCACCATGGCCTTTTCGGCATCCAACATACCCTCATCCATATTGATATCGATGATTTGGGCGCCGTTTTCCACTTGCTGCAATGCCACTTCAAGCGCTTCGTCGTATTGCTCTTCAACGATTAAGCGTTTAAAGCGTGCTGAGCCGGTCACATTGGTGCGCTCTCCCACATTTACAAACAAACTATCGGCATCAATGGTCAGGGGCTCGAGTCCAGATAAGCGACAGGCGACTGGATGAGCCGGCAAGGGGCGAGGAGGATGCGTCGCAACGACATCACTGATCGCTTGAATATGTTCAGGCGTGGTACCACAACAACCACCGACCAAGTTGATAAAGCCTGACGCCGCCCACTCATCAATGTGTGTCGCCATCTGTTCAGGAGAGAGATCATACTCACCAAACGCGTTGGGTAACCCCGCGTTAGGGTGGACAGAGACAAAGCCCTCACAAATGTCGCTCAGCTCTTTGACATACTGGCGCAATTCCGCCGGTCCCAGCGCACAGTTTAAGCCAAACGACAGTGGCTCAACATGACGCAAGGAGTGATAGAAAGCGGCGGTAGTTTGTCCGGATAAGGTGCGCCCAGATGCATCAGTGATGGTACCGGAGATCATAATGGGTAGGCGCAGGCCACGAGCATCAAAGACCTTCTCCACCGCAAAGGCGCACGCCTTGGCGTTCAAGGTATCAAAGATGGTCTCCAACATGATGATATCAACACCGCCATCAATGAGCGCTTCGGTGGACTCGGCATACACGTCGACTAACTGATCAAAGCTGACATTGCGAAAGCCCGGGTCATTCACATCCGGTGAGATTGAGCACGTTCGGTTGGTCGGCCCTAACACACCCGCGACAAAGCGGGGTTTATTTGGCGTTTTCGCCGTCCACGCATCAGCAACCTCACGCGCAAGCCGAGCGGCCGCTAAGTTGATTTCCGCACTCAGCGCTTGCATGTCGTAATCGGCCATCGCGATTTGGGTGGCGTTAAAGGTATTGGTTTCAATAATGTCCGCGCCCGCAGCCAGATAATCACTGTGTAGCGCAGCGATTTTATCGGGTTGAGTCAGCACCAAAAGGTCATTGTTACCTTTTACATCACAGTGCCAATCTTTAAAACGCGCGCCACGATAATCGGCCTCATTGAGCCCTAGCCCCTGAATCATGGTGCCCATACCACCATCGATTACCAAAATACGTTCGCGCAGTTGTTGTGTCAGTTGGTCCATACTCATTACGCTTATCATCTTCCTCATTGCGATAATTTCATCCTACCACAGCGAAAATGGAAATCTAGACGTCTATTTAAATGAATTAATATTGATCTATTTCAAATCTGCTGTTCGTTTTGGAAGCGATTTCTATTAATATTTTGTAACTCTTTTTTTCCACTCCCTAGCCGTATCAGGAATGATGTATGTCAACCTACGCTATCCTCAGCTTTATGGCCGCTGCCGCCATTATCATCGCGTTTATTAACAGTAAAATTAGCCGCGTCCAAACCACCATCGCAATCACGGCGGGTGCACTTTTACTGTCTTTAGGGATAGTGATTGCCGGTCAGTATCAAGCCCTGCCTCTAAAAGCGATTGCCGCGCAAACCTTAGGGGATATTCATTTTGAGGAGTTTCTCCTTGAGGGCGTGCTTGGCTTTCTACTTTTTGCTGGAGGGCTGGGTGTTAAACTGCCTTCGTTTTCAGACCAAAAATGGGAAATCACTACCCTAGCACTCGGTGCGACGCTGCTCTCCGTGTTTTTAGTGGGATCCGGTGTGTGGGGCGTGTTCCAACTGATTGGGGTACAATTTGATTATATTTACTGCTTACTTTTCGGCGCCCTTATCTCACCCACGGACCCCATTGCCGTGCTTGCGATTGTCAAAAAATTACATGCCCCCATGCGTATTACCACCCAAATCGAAGGCGAGTCGTTGTTTAACGATGGTTTTGGCTTGGTGGTGTTTGTGACTATTTTCACCCTCGCATTCGGACATCAAAACCCAACCTTGGCGGGTACCCTGTCGCTGTTTGCGCAAGAAGCGATTGGCGGCATATGTTACGGCCTAGTTTTAGGCTATGCCTTTCACCGTTTGATTTGTGCCACTAACGATCACTCCATGGAGCTGTTGCTCACTTTAGCCATTCCCAGTGCTGGCTATGTGCTCGCCGATATGCTGCATGTTTCCGGTCCACTGGCAATGGTCGTTTCGGGGATCATGATCGGTAACTGGACCCGCTTTATTGGCTTTTCCAAAGAAAGTGAAGATCACCTCGACCATTTCTGGGAACTGGTCGATGAATTTCTTAACAGCTTACTGTTCTTGCTCATCGGCTTGAGCTTGTTGCAAATCACCTTTCATGAAGAGGACTGGATTGTAATGGGTTGTGTAGTGCCTTTAGTGCTAGCGGCTCGCTATTTGAGTGTCAAAGCCTGCTATCTCGGTTTCCGATGCTTTCGCGAATATAACCCGTGGGCTGTGCGCATTCTCACATGGGGAGGATTGCGTGGAGGCCTCGCCTTGGCCATGGCCATGGCGGTACCAGCTGGCATTATTGTGGTCCCAGAAAAACAAATCGATGTCAGAGAGCTGATTTTGGTGATGACTTACGCGGTGGTGGTGTTTTCTATTTTGGTACAAGGCTCAACCATGACCGGCATGGTTGATAAAGCAAACGCAGCTCAAGACGAGATGGACAAGCGCCTTCAATGAACTCCGCTCCTTTATCTATCATAAAGGCGCCAGATGGCGCCTTTTTTATTCATCAAGCGTAAAGTTAGACGCTGAAAATGTCTCCAAATCGAAGGGGGTTTGCTGATAGACACAATAGTTCAGCCAATTCGCAAACAGCAGATGCCCGTGACTGCGCCAGCTCACATACGGTGGCTGAGAAGGATCGTCATCCGGGTAATAGTTAATGGGGATCACCGGCTCCATCCCCTCCTCTAAATCGCGGTGATACTCGTCATTCAAAGTATGCGCATCATACTCAGGGTGCCCAGTGACAAACACATTGCGTTTATCTTTCGTCGCGGCCAGATACGTCCCCGCCTCATTGGACGTGGCTAAGATATCGAGATCGGTATGTTCATTCAGATAATGAGGAGAAAAGTCTGCATAACGTGAATGAGGCGCTAAGAAACTATCATCAAAACCGCGTAATAGTGGATGCTTAGATAACTCGCTATTTATCTGATGGCGATAAACACCTGATAGCTTTTCTTTGCGAGTTTTCTTAGGCAAATCGTAAAGTAGCTTTAAGCCCGCTTGCGCTGCCCAACAAATATAGAGTGTGGAGGTGACATGTTGGTGTGCCCAATTCATCACATCCTGTAAATGCTCCCAGTAAATCACGTCCTCAAATTGCACTAATCCGAGTGGCGCGCCTGTGACAATCAAACCATCGAAGTTACGCCCCCGCACGGCCTCAAATTGGCGATAGAAGGTATCAAGATGCTCGGTCGGCGTGTTCTTGCTTGGTCGGTTATCTATCCGTAAAAGCTCAACATCCACTTGCAAAGGGCTGTTAGAGAGCAAACGCATAAATTGCGTTTCGGTCTCGATTTTCTTTGGCATCAGGTTTAGAAGCAGGACTTTCAGCGGACGGATGTTTTGACTTACCGCACGCGTTTCTGTCATCACAAAGATATTTTCACGCCGCAGAATATTGGTCGCGGGAAGTTGGTCCGGAATTTTAATCGGCATCACTGCCTCCTAGAGATGTTTAGACGTCCAGATATCTAATAACATAACGCAGCCGATTATGGAGCTCAAGCAATAATCAAGTGGGAAAGGGTAATACTCTATTTAGAATAGAAAGGAATCGGTATGGAAGGACAATACGTAGAAACGAAAAAGCCCCCCGCAAATGCGGAGGGCTTATGAATAACTCTTGGCAGTGACCTACTCTCACATGGGGAGACCCCACACTACCATCGGCGCAGCAACGTTTCACTTCTGAGTTCGGCATGGATTCAGGTGGTGCCGTTACGCTATGGCCGCCAAGAAAATACTGGTGCTGATAGGCAGATTTGAACTGCCGACCTCACCCTTACCAAGGGTGCGCTCTACCAACTGAGCTATATCAGCGAAAACGCTTTACCAAAGTCTTACTTTTTATCTGCTTTGATAATTAAATCACTTATCATCAAAGTCTTACGCATGTCCGCTTTGATGCTTAAATTTTTGCTAACTAAAGCCCAACATTAAGCTCTAATTAGATTATCTTGTTTGATGCGATGAGGATGTTGAATCGAGACGCGCAGTGTATGCCAATACATGAGCATCGCAKATATCAACAGCATCGAGCTATCAATAAGATAARCAATGAGAGCCTGGCGATGTCCTACTCTCACATGGGGAGACCCCACACTACCATCGGCGCTGCTTCGTTTCACTACTGAGTTCGGCATGGAATCAGGTGGGTCCAAAGCGCTATGGTCGCCAAGCAAAATTTTGTTTTGTCTTCACTTTTTTAAAAAGTGAAAACCATCAACCTAGAAAGCTGTTCGTTCTCGCCACANAAGTCCAACCCAAAACCTCTTGGGTGTTGTATGGTTAAGCCTCACGGGCAATTAGTACAGGTTAGCTCAACGCCTCACAGCGCTTACACACCCTGCCTATCAACGTCGTCGTCTACGACAACCCTTTAGAGAGCTCGAAGCTCTAGGGATGACTCATCTCGGGGCCAGCTTCGCGCTTAGATGCTTTCAGCGCTTATCTGTGCCGAACTTAGCTACCGGGCAATGCGTCTGGCGACACAACCCGAACACCAGCGGTTCGTCCACTCCGGTCCTCTCGTACTAGGAGCAGCTCCCCTCAATCATCCAACGCCCACGGCAGATAGGGACCGAACTGTCTCACGACGTTCTAAACCCAGCTCGCGTACCACTTTAAATGGCGAACAGCCATACCCTTGGGACCGACTTCAGCCCCAGGATGTGATGAGCCGACATCGAGGTGCCAAACACCGCCGTCGATATGAACTCTTGGGCGGTATCAGCCTGTTATCCCCGGAGTACCTTTTATCCGTTGAGCGATGGCCCTTCCATTCAGAACCACCGGATCACTATGACCTACTTTCGTACCTGCTCGAGCCGTCACTCTCGCAGTTAAGCGGGCTTATGCCATTGCACTAACCTCACGATGTCCGACCGTGATTAGCCCACCTTCGTGCTCCTCCGTTACTCTTTGGGAGGAGACCGCCCCAGTCAAACTACCCACCAGGCACTGTCCTCACCCCRGATAAYGGGGCTAAGTTAGAACATCAAACATACAAGGGTGGTATTTCAAGGATGGCTCCACGACAACTGGCGTCGCCGCTTCAAAGCCTCCCACCTATCCTACACATGTAGGCTCAATGTTCAGTGCCAAGCTGTAGTAAAGGTTCACGGGGTCTTTCCGTCTAGCCGCGGGTACACAGCATCTTCACTGCGATTTCAATTTCACTGAGTCTCGGGTGGAGACAGCGTGGCCATCATTACGCCATTCGTGCAGGTCGGAACTTACCCGACAAGGAATTTCGCTACCTTAGGACCGTTATAGTTACGGCCGCCGTTTACCGGGGCTTCGATCAATGGCTTCTCTTGCGATAACCACATCAATTAACCTTCCGGCACCGGGCAGGCGTCACACCGTATACGTCATCTTTCGATTTTGCACAGTGCTGTGTTTTTAATAAACAGTTGCAGCCACCTGGTATCTGCGACTGCCCATAGCTCCATCCGCAAGGGACTTCACCGCGGGCAGCGTACCTTCTCCCGAAGTTACGGTACCATTTTGCCTAGTTCCTTCACCCGAGTTCTCTCAAGCGCCTTGGTATTCTCTACCCGACCACCTGTGTCGGTTTGGAGTACGGTTGCTACTTACCTGAAGCTTAGAGGCTTTTCCCGGAAGCATGGCATCAATGACTTCACCACCTTGGTGGCTCGACATCGTGTCTCGGCCTTGATTTCCCGGATTTGCCTAAGAAATCAGCCTACGCACTTGAACCTGGACKACCATCGCCAGGCCCACCTAGCCTTCTCCGTCCCCCCATCGCAGTAAGCAGCAGTACGGGAATATTAACCCGTTTCCCATCGACTACGCCTTTCGGCCTCGCCTTAGGGGCCGACTTACCCTGCCCCGATTAACGTTGGACAGGAACCCTTGGTCTTCCGGCGAGGAGGTTTTTCACCCCCTTTATCGTTACTCATGTCAGCATTCGCACTTGTGATACCTCCAGCATRCCTCTCAGCACACCTTCAACRGCTTACACAACGCTCCCCTACCCAATATCCATAAGGACATTGCCGCAGCTTCGGTGTATCGCTTAGCCCCGTTACATCTTCCGCGCAGGCCGACTCGACCAGTGAGCTATTACGCTTTCTTTAAATGATGGCTGCTTCTAAGCCAACATCCTGGCTGTCTGAGCCTTCCCACATCGTTTCCCACTTAGCGATAACTTTGGGACCTTAGCTGGCGGTCTGGTAGTATTCGTCCGAGGCGCTACCTAAATAGCTTTCGGGGAGAACCAGCTATCTCCGAGTTTGATTGGCCTTTCACCCCTAGCCACAGGTCATCTCCTAACTTTTCAACGTTAGTGAGTTCGGTCCTCCAGTTGATGTTACTCAACCTTCAACCTGCCCATGGCTAGATCACTCGGTTTCGGGTCTAATGCTAGCAACTSKACGCCCAGTTAAGACTCGGTTTCCCTACGGCTCCCCTATGCGGTTAACCTTGCTACTAACATTAAGTCGCTGACCCATTATACAAAAGGTACGCGGTCACCCCACGAAGAGGCTCCCACTGCTTGTACGTAGACGGTTTCAGGTTCTATTTCACTCCCCTCACAGGGGTTCTTTTCGCCTTTCCCTCACGGTACTGGTTCACTATCGGTCAGTCAGGAGTATTTAGCCTTGGAGGATGGTCCCCCCATGTTCAGACAAGATATCACGTGTCCCGTCCTACTCGTCCTCTTAGCGCTATGTATTCACGCTAAGATACCTGCTTATGCAGGTGGGTTTCCCCATTCGGAAATCCCAGACTCAAATGGCTTTTACTGCCTTATCTGGGCTTATCGCAAGTTAATACGTCCTTCATCGCCTCTGACTGCCAAGGCATCCACCGTCTACGCTTARTCACTTAACCATACAACCCCAAAAGGTCTTGCATGAAAACAACTAAGGTTTTGTTTTTGCCGGACTCAAAATAGAGACTTTGCTTATCAAATAAGACAAAGCCCAAGCACACTTGATTGTGTGAGTGACATTTCTGTCACTGATTGAGAACTTTACTGTCATTCTTTAAAGAATGACTTGTCAGCTTTCCAGATTGTTAAAGAGCATGTCGTTTATTGCTAAATAAACCACTTTGTAATCACACTCGAAAGTATGTTTATAAAGTGGCGTCCCATAGGGGAGTCGAACCCCTGTTACCGCCGTGAAAGGGCGGTGTCCTAGGCCTCTAGACGAATGGGACTTTATGCGGATGATTTATCTTCGCTAGCCGCGTTGCTTTCATTGCTCAGGCAATCACATAGTATTTCTATGCTCAGGCCATTCGCACTTCAAGCGCCTTGCTATCTAAGCAAATCATCACGCCTAAGCAATAATTCCTAGGCGTGTTTGGCATTGGGATGCCAAACCCCTCTTTATACTTTCAACCTATACAATCTGTGTGAACACTCGCAAGAATAGCGTCAGTAAGGAGGTGATCCAGCCCCAGGTTCCCCTAGGGCTACCTTGTTACGACTTCACCCCAGTCATGAACCACACCGTGGTAAACGCCCYCCCGAAGGTTAAGCTATCTACTTCTGGTGCAGCCCACTCCCATGGTGTGACGGGCGGTGTGTACAAGGCCCGGGAACGTATTCACCGCAGCATTCTGATCTGCGATTACTAGCGATTCCGACTTCATGGAGTCGAGTTGCAGACTCCAATCCGGACTACGACAAACTTTAAGGGATTCGCTTAACATCGCTGTCTCGCNCCCGAAGGTTAAGCTATCTACTTCTGGTGCAGCCCACTCCCATGGTGTGACGGGCGGTGTGTACAAGGCCCGGGAACGTATTCACCGCAGCATTCTGATCTGCGATTACTAGCGATTCCGACTTCATGGAGTCGAGTTGCAGACTCCAATCCGGACTACGACAAACTTTAAGGGATTCGCTTAACATCGCTGTCTCGCTGCCCTCTGTATCTGCCATTGTAGCACGTGTGTAGCCCTACTCGTAAGGGCCATGATGACTTGACGTCGTCCCCACCTTCCTCCGGTTTATCACCGGCAGTCTCCCTGGAGTTCCCGACATTACTCGCTGGCAAACAAGGATAAGGGTTGCGCTCGTTGCGGGACTTAACCCAACATTTCACAACACGAGCTGACGACAGCCATGCAGCACCTGTCTCAGNAGCACGTGTGTAGCCCTACTCGTAAGGGCCATGATGACTTGACGTCGTCCCCACCTTCCTCCGGTTTATCACCGGCAGTCTCCCTGGAGTTCCCGACATTACTCGCTGGCAAACAAGGATAAGGGTTGCGCTCGTTGCGGGACTTAACCCAACATTTCACAACACGAGCTGACGACAGCCATGCAGCACCTGTCTCAGMGTTCCCGAAGGCACTCCTCTATCTCTAAAGGATTCGCTGGATGTCAAGAGTAGGTAAGGTTCTTCGCGTTGCATCGAATTAAACCACATGCTCCACCGCTTGTGCGGGCCCCCGTCAATTCATTTGAGTTTTAACCTTGCGGCCGTACTCCCCAGGCGGTCTACTTAATGCGTTAGCTCCGAAAGCCAAAGTCTTAAACCTCAGCCTCCAAGTAGACATCGTTTACGGCGTGGANCTGGATGTCAAGAGTAGGTAAGGTTCTTCGCGTTGCATCGAATTAAACCACATGCTCCACCGCTTGTGCGGGCCCCCGTCAATTCATTTGAGTTTTAACCTTGCGGCCGTACTCCCCAGGCGGTCTACTTAATGCGTTAGCTCCGAAAGCCAAAGTCTTAAACCTCAGCCTCCAAGTAGACATCGTTTACGGCGTGGACTACCAGGGTATCTAATCCTGTTTGCTACCCACGCTTTCGCATCTGAGCGTCAGTCTTTGTCCAGGGGGCCGCCTTCGCCACTGGTATTCCTTCAGATCTCTACGCATTTCACCGCTACACCTGAAATTCTACCCCCCTCTACAAGACTCTAGCCTGCCAGTTTCAAATGCGGTTCCGAGGTTGAGCCCCGGGCTTTCACATCTGACTTAACAAACCGCCTGCATGCGCTTTACGCCCAGTAATTCCGATTAACGCTCGCACCCTCCGTATTACCGCGGCTGCTGGCACGGAGTTAGCCGGTGCTTCTTCTGCAGCTAACGTCAAGCAATGCACGTATTAAGTACACTACCTTCCTCACTGCTGAAAGTGCTTTACAACCCGAAGGCCTTCTTCACACACGCGGCATGGCTGCATCAGGGTCTCCCCCATTGTGCAATATTCCCCACTGCTGCCTCCCGTAGGAGTCTGGGCCGTGTCTCAGTCCCAGTGTGGCTGATCATCCTCTCAAACCAGCTAAGGATCGTCGCCTTGGTAAGCCRTTACCTTACCAACTAGTGCGGTATTAGCCGTCGTTTCCAACGGTTATCCCCCTCGTCAGGGCAGGTTCCCAGCCGTTACTCACCCGTCCGCCGCTCGACGTCCAGTAAATCCACCGAAGCTTCAATACTGCCGTTTCCGCTCGACTTGCATGTGTTAGGCCTGCCGCCAGCGTTCAATCTGAGCCATGATCAAACTCTTCAATTAAAGTTTTTTTCGAAACCGAAGTTTCAGCTCAATGAATACTGATTACTGTTTMTCTCCRAAGAGAAAAACGAATTGACTGTGCCGAACAACTRTAAAAGTTGTCGTTTGGTCACTCAGTTCATCGAATAAATCTTTTTTGTCTATTCTCAACGAGTGCCCACACAGATTGCATAGGTCAAATTGTTAAAGAGCGTGTCGATTTAGTGGTCGGCATTTCGTGACTTGCGTCTCATTGCCCCGTCGACAGGAAGCGAAGTATAGAGATTTCAGTTTTTCCCGCAACCCCTAAATATAAAAAAAATGCGCCTTGCGGTTTGTTTGTCTATAAAACAAACAAAAACCGTCAAGACGCCAAAGATTACCGTTCAATTAATGCTGATTCTGGCGCTCTTCTGCCCGCTCTTTCGCGCGGCAATGTCGAATAGACGCCCACGCCATAAAGAAAAGTACAAAAGGGATGGCGCCAGCGGTCCATTCAGCCCACGTGTAGTAAGCCAATGTTTCAATAATGATGACATGGCCCAGAATCAGTAGGGCCGCGCAGATAATCGCAACGACCATCATGCTTAGCTCTGATTTCATCCTTTTCTCTCCCTAAAGTGTGTGCCCAGTTAGTGTATGCCTAGGGCCAGTGACGGGATTAGTACAAAGCCACCGCTATTTAGCTGTAACAGTATCGGCTATTGATAAAGATGAGAGCACAGTCGCAATCTGTGTAAGGCCGCTGTCAACGCTCGCTGGCGTATCAGCATCAACAGTCTCAGGCGCACTGATAGAGAAGTTTAAGCGGAAGCAGTCGTTAAACCGATCATCAGTGGCAAACAAAGCGCCCGGTGCGAGTGTAATGCCATAGGGCAGGAGTTCTCGAAATAGCTGACGGGTGTCCATGCCATTATTCAGTGCGACCCATAAGAAGTAGCCGCCTTGAGGGTCGGTGACCGATGTACTCGCCGGCAAAATACGACGCAGGCTGTCACGTACCGCGTGTTTGCGCTGTAACAAGGCAGTGCGCAAACGGCGCAGGTGTGCGTCATACCCACCCTGCTGCAAATAATGCGCGATAGCGAGCTGGTTAGGGGCACCCACAGATAAACTGGACACATACTGTCGCTTTTCAATTTGTGTGGCATAACATCCTGCCGCCACCCAACCGACCCTGAAACCAGGCGCTAACTGTTTCGAAAACGACCCACAATGCAAAACTAGCCCTTGGCTGTCATAACACTTCAGTGGCATGGGGCGTGATTCAGAGAAAAAGAGCTCACCATAGACATCGTCTTCTATTAAAGGGACTTGGTGACGCGCGAGCAGTGATACCAGTGCTGGTCTATCTTTTTCAGGAATCGATGCCCCCGTTGGGTTATGAAAGTTACTCATCAGCCAGCAAGCAGCTACGTGGTGAGTACTCAACGCAGCTTCAAGCGCGTTTATATTCACTCCCGTTTCAGGATCGACCGGCACGGGCACGGGTTCCAGTTGCAACCGCTCAAGGGTTTGCAGCACCCCATAAAAGGCTGGCGCTTCGATGATCACTTTATCCCCGGGCTGAGTCAGGGCCGCCAGTGATAGGCTTAACGCTTCGATGGCACCATTGGTGATGATGATCTCATCCATCGCCACTTTTATTCCTTGCCGCAGATAGCGCTGCGCAATCATGCGACGCAAGCCTTCATCGCCGGGAGGAAGCATGGTGAGATAATCTGGATGCGATGATTGACGAAGGACTCGTGCCATCGCCCGTCCTAACGCTTGCATGGGAAATAGCGTGGGATCAGGGAACGCCGAGCCGAACGGAAAGCATGAGCCTGACTTGCTCGCACTGATCACATCAAAGACATCTTGATGCGCCTGCAGCCAATGAGAGTCTGCTTGAGGACGCGCCAAAGAGTCGGAGGACAATTGATTGTAATGCGGACGCACAAAGTATCCAGCTCTGGGGCGAGCCTCAACCCAGCCATCCGCTTCTAACTGCTCATAAGCGCGCATGACAGTCATTGGGCTAACATGTTGGAGGCGGCTCATCTCACGAACGGAAGGGATCCGCTCACCGGCTTGCCACACCCTTTGATCGATTTGCGTTTTTACCCAAACGGCGATGTCTTGATAGCGAACCTGCACCATACCACTCCCTGTGACAACCACGGCTCGATAATACCTTGCCGTGTTCGCTTTGCCTTGCGCGATACCCGAGGATTGTGAAGTCATCACGATTCAGGCGGCATAAACGAAAAAAGCCCCTGTCTTTCGACAGGGGCTTTTTTGGGATTTGGTGCCGAGAGAGGGACTTGAACCCTCACACCCGTTAAGGCGGCGGATTTTGAATCCGCTGCGTCTACCAATTCCGCCATCTCGGCAAGTGCTGGCAATTATACGTACCGCCCTTTCGAGTGCAAGCATTAAAAAACAAAAAATGTTTGTTCGCGCTATTTTTAACCAATTCGCGGTTAAATACATCAAAGGCGGTGTAATCATGAGCAAACGACATCGCAAAACCGCCCTATCAGCTTACTCACCTAAACAGTGAATGTGCTAGGCTAGCGGCGACTTTGATACTTGGATGTAGCTAAACCATGCAGACTTCTTCTATTGCATGCCCAACCGCCGGTTTTTTTCGCCGTCTTGCTGTTTGGGTTTATGATCTTTTGATTGTTGCCGCATTACTTATGCTTGCGGGCGGCGCGGTGATGGCAGCATTGGCTATCGCACAAGCGCTCGGGATGTCGATGACACCTTATCAAGATGCCAGTGATTTCCTCACCCATCACCCTATCGCACAGCCTCTTTACACCGCCTATCTCGCCTGTGTGATTTGCGGATTCTACGGCTACTTCTGGTGTAAAGCCGGTCAGACGTTGGGGATGCGGGCCTGGCGCCTGCGCATTCAAAATGCTGACGGTAGTAATATTCGCCCCACACAAGCACTGATTCGTCTTGCGACAGCCTGCTTTGGGCTCGGTAACCTTATCGTGATTTTCGATAAGAACAACCGCGCGTTTCAAGATCACTTCGCAGAATGCGACATGATCGTATTACCGAAGCCCGCCAAAACCCCGAAAAGAAAGAAACAATAGCTATCATTGGGAAGGCTGCAGTGCCTTCCTCTTTTCTTCAACAATTCTATCGCAACCTCTAAATTTGATATAAAACAAAAAAACAGCGAGTTTTTAACCCTGCGACATTTTTACTTAATCTGCTTTTTATTCACCACACTTATAGAGTAGGCATGACTAATTACGCAGTCTATTCACATAGAAAAGTCATGGTGTCTTGGTGGTTAGCGGTTAAAGAAAATTTAAAACAATAAAAACCCACTTCACCATCATACTAAGAACATTCTGAGTAATATATCTAAGCACGCAAACTAAACAGCCATTCACTTTTAATCTGCTCATCAATTAAGCGACAGCATACAGTCCCTTTCTTTTGTGAGATATCACTAAGAACTATTCACGGATGCACTTTTACAATAAAGAAAAAGCCACTGACATCGGCAGAAAAGAACAACGAAAATAACGTGAAACTTAAAAGAGTTACCTCAACACGTGTAGTGCCCTATTTTATTGCACTCAGAAGAGGTATGAGGAGATAGTATGAGTACCCAAAGTGTTCCTGAAAAAAAAGGTTGGTTCGCCAATCTCAAATTCCCATCCGCCTATACCATATTGTTCATTCTGATTGCCTTGGTCGCCGCGCTTAGTTGGATAGTCCCTGCTGGTCAGTACGAACGAGAATATAACGCTGAACTCGGCCGAGATGTGCCTGTATCAGGCACCTACCACCAAGTTGAAAGTAACCCTCAAGGCGTAGTCGACGTGCTGCTGGCCCCCATTGACGGTTTTTATAACCACGAAACCTATGAAGCGGCCGCCATTGATGTCTCACTTTTCATCCTCATTATTGGTGGCTTTTTAGGTCTGGTGACCAAAACCGGTGCCATTGATGCAGGGATTGAGCGGGTGACCAAACGCTTAGAAGGACGCGAAGAGTGGATGATCCCTATCCTAATGGGCCTCTTTGCCGCAGGCGGTACGATTTACGGGATGGCCGAAGAGTCCTTGCCTTTTTATACCCTACTCGTTCCTGTGATGATGGCGGCGCGCTTTGACCCTGTAGTAGCAGCGGCTACCGTACTCCTCGGTGCCGGTATTGGTACTTTAGGGTCAACCATCAACCCGTTTGCCACTGTCATTGCCGCGAATGCCGCCGGTATCCCTTTTACCGATGGTATTCTGTTACGCCTCGCTATTTTGGCCATTGGCTGGCTTATCTGTGTTGCCTATGTGATGCGTTATGCCCGCAAAGTGCGCGCCGACCAGAGCCAATCCATTGTTTATGATCAGTATGAGAGCAATAAAAAACACTTCCTTGGCGATCATGACGAAACACAAACGCTTGCTTTCACCACCACACGTAAAGTGATCTTAGGCATTTTTGCTGCCGCGTTTGCCGTGATGATCTATGGCGTCTCCTCACTAGGATGGTGGATGGCCGAGATCTCTGCCGTTTTCCTCGGTGCTGCAATTATTATTGGTCTGATTGCACGTATGAGTGAAGAAGAGATCACCACCAGCTTTATTGATGGCGCACGAGACCTTCTGGGTGTGGCCCTCATCATCGGTATTGCCCGCGGTATCGTGGTGATAATGGATAAAGGCATGATCACAGATACCATCTTGAACAGTGCTGAAGGTATGGTGACTGGACTATCGTCTTTTGTTTTTATCAACGTTATGTATTGGCTGGAAGTCTTGCTGTCTTTCTTGGTGCCATCATCATCTGGTTTGGCAGTCCTCACCATGCCTATCATGGCGCCACTGGCTGACTTTGCAAACGTTGGGCGCGAGTTAGTCGTGACCGCTTATCAATCTGCATCCGGTGTCGTCAACCTCGTCACCCCCACCTCCGGCGTGGTGATGGGTGGCCTTGCGATCGCTCGCGTTCCCTATGTTAAATGGATCAAATGGGTGGCGCCTTTACTCGGTATTCTTACCATCATGATTATGATCATGCTCAGTGTAGGTGTCATGCTATAACCCCTATTAATACACCGACTAGCGCGCTCACGTATTCGTCAGCGCGCTTTTTTATGTCTGCCACTCCCTCGCTCAACCATGCCTCACCACGGTGATATATTCCACTTCTCAAAACAACATGGCACCGTATTTCTCTTTTTTACACAGTCAAAAAACGTATTTATATCGACATCAATCACAGTGTTGAGGAAAAAAACGGCTTTATTTGTTAACAAAGAAAAAATAGAAAGATAGCCATTCACTTATTACGCATACCCTCATCATTCAAAGTAATACTGATTGGCATAAAAAAGAAAACAGATCCGCATTAACAAAGGGAAATTAAAAAATATTTCGTTAGACACTCACAATTCCTGCTTAATTATTAAAAAACAAAAAAACCTCATGCCATAAATACCATTAACACAGGGTAAAAAAGGCAAAAGACAATGTTTTAATTCACTGTGATCTAACTTCAAGAATACCCCAGACACCGCGTTAGAATGAATCTGTACCCAATAATACATCTGCACTTTTTATTCATCCCTTCCGATAAAAAGCCAAGCAGAGATATACGGAGAAAGAAAGATGAACAACTTCTATGTCGGCTCTGAAATTGGTCAATTACGTACCGTGATGCTGCATCGTCCTGAGCGTGCGCTCACCCACTTAACACCATCAAACTGTCATGACTTACTGTTTGATGATGTTCTGTCCGTTGAACGTGCAGGTGAAGAGCATGACAAATTTGCTCAAACCCTACGTGATCAAGGCGTTGAAGTCCTCCTGCTCCAAAATCTACTGGCTGAGACTCTGGATGTACCTGAAGCCAAAGAATGGCTGATGAACCTAAAAATCTCGGATTATACCTTCGGCCCTTCGTTTGCTAATGACATCCGTTGTTATTTGAATGACCTGCCTCACCATGAACTCGCGTCGATGTTCTTAGGCGGATTGGCCTATTCTGAGCTGCCAATCGCAACAACCTCTATGTTGCAAGCCATGCACGCACCGTCCGACTTTATTATTGATCCACTCCCCAACCACCTATTCACCCGCGATACCTCCTGCTGGGTTTACGGTGGTGTATCAATTAACCCCATGGCCAAACCCGCGCGTAAACGTGAAACCAATCATCTTCGCGCCATTTATAAATGGCACCCTCGCTTTGCGAACGGTGATTTTATTACCTACTTCGGCGGCGAAAATATCGACTATGACAACGCCACCATTGAAGGCGGCGATGTTACCGTCCTCGGCAAGGGCGTGGTACTTATCGGTATGTCCGAGCGCACTACCCCACAAGGGGTCGAAAACTTGGCTTCTAGCTTATTTAGACACGGCCAAGCCAAACAAGTGATTGCGATGGAGCTACCGAAACACCGCTCTTGCATGCACCTTGATACCGTGATGACCCATATGCGCGAAGATACCTTCTCGGTGTATCCAGAAGTGATCCGTAAAGATATCAAATGCTGGAGCCTCACCGGTGATCGCACCGGAAAACTCAACGTTCGCGAAGAAGATTACTTCCTGACCGCGATTGAAAAAGGACTGGATGTTGGCCCGCTAAATCTGATCACCACAGGGGGTGACAGCTTCGAAGCCGAACGCGAACAGTGGAATGATGCTAACAACGTGCTGACTGTCCGTCCTGGCGTAGTCGTGGGTTATGAACGCAACACCTATACCAATGAAAAGTATGACAAAGCGGGGATCACTGTGTTGTCTATTCCCGGTGACGAGTTAGGTCGCGGTCGTGGCGGCGCACGCTGCATGAGCTGCCCAATCCATCGTGACGGCATCTAATCGCCTTGTTGGGCTGAGTAAGTAGCTCAGCCCCCACCGACTGTAGAGAGTATTAAGTATGAAAAAACAAACTGTGGTGGTGGCACTCGGAGGCAATGCACTCCTTCGCCGGGGTGAGCCTTTAGAAGCTGACATTCAACGCGCCAATATTGCCAAAGCGGCAAAAACCATTGCGGCAATTGGCGAACAATACAACGTGGTACTCGTGCACGGTAATGGTCCACAGGTTGGCCTACTCGCCTTACAGGGGTTGGAGTATAAATCCGTCACGCCATATCCACTCGACGTTCTCGGTTCAGAAACCCAAGGCATGATTGGCTATATGTTAATGCAAGAGCTGCATAACCTAGCCCCCGAGCAACACGTTTCTTGCATGCTCACGCAAATGACTGTCGATCCGAATGATCCCGCGTTTGCCAACCCCACCAAGCCCATTGGTCCCGTTTACGACCAACAAGAAGCCTCGGCGCTGGCTGAAAAATATGGCTGGGATATCAAACCAGATGGCCAATATTATCGTCGTGTTGTACCCAGCCCACAGCCAACCGGCATTGTGGAAGATGACGCCATCGCTAGCCTGATTGCGCAAGGACACCTTGTGATTTGTACCGGTGGTGGCGGCATTCCTGTGATTCAAGAGGGGAATCAGCTTAAAGGGATTGAGGCTGTGATTGATAAAGACATGTCAGCGGCTTTCCTTGCTCGTCAAATCAATGCCGATGCCTTGCTGATTTTGACCGATGCCGACGCGGTGTATTTGGACTATGGCCAACCCACCCAACGCGCATTGGCGGATACCACCCCTGATGATCTGAGCCAATACACCTTCGACGCAGGCTCCATGGGACCCAAAATTGACGCGTCCTGCGAATTTATCCGTCAAGGCGGAAAACTGGTTGGCATCGGTGCCTTAGAGGATGGTCTTGCCATTCTTGCCGGCCAAGCCGGTACACGTATTCGTGCCCAAGCAGTCAATAACAACAATATTTCTCACGGCCAACCTGCACCAGCGCAAGCCTGAGACCAATAACGAGAGGATTACCCACTATGGCATTTAATCTACGTAACCGTAACTTCCTAAAGCTGCTGGACTTCACACCCCGTGAGATCCAACACTTTATCGACATGGCCATTGAACTCAAAAAAGCCAAATACAATGGCTATGAAACCCCACGTTTAAAAGGCAAAAATATCGCGCTGATCTTTGAGAAGTCGTCGACTCGTACCCGTTGTGCGTTTGAAACCGCCGTATTCGACCAAGGCGGACAAGTCAGCTATATCGGCCCAACAGGCTCCCAAATTGGCCACAAAGAATCCATGAAAGACACGGCCCGCGTGCTTGGTCGCATGTATGACGGCATTGAATACCGTGGCTTTGGCCAAGCGATTGTTGAAGAGCTGGGCGAATATGCTGGTGTGCCGGTCTGGAACGGATTAACCACCGAGTTTCACCCCACCCAAATCTTGGCGGATTTGATGACCATGATTGAACATGGTCGTGGAAAACAGCTTCACGAAATGCGCTTTGCGTACCTCGGTGATGCCCGAAACAACATGGGCAACTCTCTGATGGTCGGTGCGGCTAAAATGGGGATGGATATTCGTCTAGTGGCGCCAAAAGCATTCTGGCCCGAAGAAGATCTGGTTGCACAATGCCGCGCGATCGCTGAACAAACGGGCGCACGCATTACCCTCACCGAGGACGTGCAGGAAGGTGTCAAAGACTGTGATTTCTTGTACACCGACGTGTGGGTGTCTATGGGTGAATCCAAAGAAGCATGGGATGAGCGTGTCGCATTGATGAAGCCTTACCAAGTCAATATGGACGTGGTCAAAGCAACCGGCAATCCACACGTAAAATTCATGCATTGCTTACCCGCTTTCCACAACAACGAAACCACCGTGGGTGCGGAAATCGAAGCCAAATATGGCTTAAAAGGCCTTGAAGTGACAGAAGATGTCTTCGAGTCCGACTATTCGATTGTCTTTGATGAAGCAGAAAATCGCTTGCACACCATCAAAGCGGTCATGGTTGCCACTCTCGGCGACTGAACCACGCGCCGGGTGCCTATGCATCCGGCGTCTATTCTTTGCGTCAAGCAGTGACCATCATCAAGGTTTGCCCCCGCCAACACTGATACTATGCGTTTAAAATCACCAGAAAGCAGTGAAATTCACTATTTTCGAGGTTAATAGCCATCGATTATAAAGGAGTGACCGGTGAGTGATTATGCAATTCCGTCGGTGACAGCCTCCAATCCGGAGGAGAACATCCTCTCAGCCTGCCGGCATTTATTACAAACCCAAAGCTTTACCACTCAAGACGAAGTGCGTCAGCAGTTAGTCCAACTAGGGTATCTCGACGTCAGCCAATCTACCGTCTCTCGTTTGCTCTCCAAACTTGGAGTGGCAAAGATCCCCAATGCACATGGACAGAAGGTGTATTCGATCAGTGGCGATATTGAGCCCGTTTACGCGGTGTCATCGGTGGGATCTCAAATTGATGAAATCACGTGCAGTCATGCCATGGTGGTAATCAAAACCCACCCTGGTGGTGCGCAGTTGATCGCGCGCTTAATCGATCTGAATCGTCACCCTGCGATTTTAGGCACGGTAGGCGGTAACGACACGATTTTTGTTGCACCTCGCCGTGTGAGCGAGTTGAACTTATGCGAAAAAGCAGTACGAGAACGTCTGGCAAGCGAGTAAGTACTTTACCTCGCCGCGCAACCGTTGCAGACTATTAACGTCGCTTTTTTAACAAAGGAACACAGCATGACCCAAGTACTGCAAACTGAGCAGGCACCTGAAGCTATTGGCCCATATTCACAGGGTGTCGATCTCGGCAACATGGTACTGACTTCCGGTCAGATCCCTGTCAATCCAGTGACTGGTCAAATTTCACCAGAGATCACTGCTCAAACACGCCAATCACTCGATAACGTTAAAGCCGTTGTTGAAGCGGCGGGCCTCAAAGTGAATGACATTGTTAAACTGACTGTCTTCGTTAAAAACCTTGAGGACTTTGCGGAAATCAATAAAGTCTACGGCGCTTTTTTTGATGAGCACGGCGTAGAAAACTATCCCGCCCGTTCTTGTGTGGAAGTCGCTCGCCTTCCTAAAGATGTAGATATTGAAATTGAAGGGATTGCGGTGCGTCACGCGTAACCTATGCCCTTGCATACAAGAAAGCGGCGTTTAACGCCGCTTTTTTTATGCTTTCTCACACCTAAGCCATAGCATGCGTCGGCGTCATCGCACAAATGTGAGCAAATACCTGTGAGAACCAAGCCGTAAATTGCTCCGGCGAGTCCGCCAGTGCGGCTTGTATATCTTGCTCCGACCACCAGCGACAATCCGATACCTCATCCGGGTTTAAGATCATCTCCACATGATTCACTTCACACGCAATCACCTGATCCCACTCGTGCTCAACCAGACCATTATCCAGTTCAGCACGGTAGATAAAGGCAGGCCCCATGGCGAAATCAAGCGGACGCGCAATACCAAGCTCTTCATATAAACGCCGCTTGGCCGCGGCAGCCACAGGTTCATCTTTTTCGGGGTGCGAGCAGCAGGTATTGGTCCATAACCCACCGCTGTGATATTTGCTGTCAGCACGACGCTGAAGCAAGAACTCACGCTCACCGTCTTGGTTAAGACGGTATAACATGAGCGAAAAGGCCGAGTGCAGCCATCCTTGCTGGTGGGCCTCCAACTTTTCAGCGGTCCCCTTGGGTTCACCCTCAGGTGACACCAAGACCACATGGTGACGCTGGGTTGGGGTCATGAGACACTCCTCTATTATGCAGACTGCTTATTACGCTCAGCCACTTCCGCATCCAACTGCTCAAGTTTCGCTTTCATCAGTTGATGACAGTGTGCAGCAAGTTCGCGCACATTCTCTTTACTGTAGCCCTCGACCGATATCGGTGCCATCACTTCCACAATCACATGGCCGTTGTTCCAACGGTTCGCTTTGCAATGATGGGTCGAGCTACATACCACCGGCACCAGCGGCACTTGTGCGCCAATGGCGGCATGGAATGCGCCCGTTTTAAACGGCAATAAGCCACGGCCACGCGAACGTGTTCCCTCTGGGAATAACCATACGCATAATTGCTTCTCACGGATCTTTTCAATCACTTGAGCAATGGTTCCCATCGCTTTACTGCGGTTAGCGCGATCAATCAATACGTTACCGGTAAGCCAATACAGTTGACCAAAAATCGGGATCCACAACAGGCTTTTTTTGCCCACAGTGACCGCGCCCGGCATCAATGCATTCGAGAGCGTGACCATGTCCCAGTTACTTTGGTGGTTAGCAATACACACACTCGCGCCCGGTTCACGTGGTGCGCCCTCGGCAAAGCGCAGCTCTACCTTGGTACCAAATAAGCCAGATAGCCGACCAAACCATTTACTAATCTGGTAGCAGTTGCGTGGGTTACGTGGACTGAGCAGGCAATACAGCCCACCAAACACAAATAGCAAGATTGCGACAATCAGTACGGCAATCAGCCGTAACACAATAATCATTTCTCTCTCCAAAAGAGCAGACTGTCAAAGGCGAGTCAGTATACGGATTCGGAACAAAAATGCACCTAGTGAAAAAACGCACCTTCCAAAGAAGGTGCGTTCATCGAACTAGCTGTCTTGCTCGTCAATAAGGATTTCTACCGCGGAGACCCGTTGCAGGCCTCTTGGCAGCATGCTGCCACGACGCCCCCGTTCACCACGGAAGTTGTCGAGATCGGCCGCTTTTAAGGTCAACTTACGCTTACCTGCATGCAGGGTCACGCCTGCTCCTTGCGGTAAGACATGTAACTGACTGAGCACCTCATCACGTGATTTGGCGCGCGCACCAGGGATATTGATAATCTTGTTTCCTTTACCTTTGCCCAACTGTGGCAAATCATGGATAGGGAATACCAACATCCGCCCCTCATTGGAAATGGCCAAGATCTGATCCGTTTCTAAGTCGTGAATACGGCGAGGCGGCATCACTTCGGCGTGCTCAGGCACAGTTAACAGCGCTTTACCACTACGGTTTTTCGACAGCATGTCTGCCTGTTTACACACAAAGCCATAGCCTGCATCCGAGGCAAGTAACGTCAGTTGGCTTTCATCCGCCATCATCACATGACGAATCGACGAGCCTGGGGTGATATTGATACGGCCCGTGATCGGTTCACCCTGACTGCGCGCCGACGGCAAGGTGTGCGATTCAATGGCATAGCTACGTCCGTCTGACCCCAAGAACACCGCGGGTTGATTGCTCTTGCCCGGTGCCGCATCGAGAAACTTGTCTCCCGCTTTATAGTTCAGCCCAGCCGCATCAACATCGTGCCCTTTGGCATGACGAATCCAACCTTTTTCCGACAGCACCACGGTAATCGGCTCACTGGGGATCAAATCACGCTCTGTCATGGCTTTGGCTTCTTCACGTTCCACCAACGGCGAGCGTCGATCATCACAATACTTTTCTGCATCGGCGAGGATCTCTTTTTTTATCAAGGTATTCAACCGACGCTCTGAGCCTAACAGGGTTTGCAACTTGTCCCGCTCTTTGCTGAGCTCATCTTGCTCACCACGGATTTTGATCTCTTCGAGTTTGGCCAATTGACGCAGTTTGATCTCTAGAATCGCTTCCGCTTGCTTCTCACTAAGCCCAAAGCGCTTGATCAGTTCTGCCTTTGGATCATCCTCACTGCGGATGATTTCAATCACCTCATCAATATTGAGGTACGCGACCAATAAGCCCTCAAGAATGTGCAAACGCGCCAACACCTTCTCAAGGCGATACTCCAAGCGACGACGCACCGTATCCCGACGGAACGTCAACCACTCCGACAGGATCATTTGCAGCCCTTTTACTTGTGGGCGTGCATCGAGGCCGATCATATTGAGGTTAACGCGATAGTTTTTCTCAAGATCCGTTGACGCGAATAAGTGATTCATCAACTGATCACTATCAACTCGGTTAGAGCGCGGCACCACCACGATACGTGTCGGGTTTTCGTGGTCAGACTCATCACGCAAGTCATCGACCATCGGCAGTTTTTTCGCCCGCATTTGGTTGGCGATTTGCTCGAGTAACTTGGCGCCAGAGACTTGATGCGGCAGTGCTGTGATCACAATATCGCCGCTTTCTTTGTGCCAACGAGCTCGCATCTTGATGCTGCCACGACCACTGGTATAGAGCTTTTTCAGCTCGTGATGAGGCGTAATGACTTCTGCTTCAGTCGGATAATCCGGCCCTTTGACGTATTCCATCAGGCCATCCAGATCGATACTGGGTTTATCAATCATCGCCGCCAGCGCGTTAGCAAGTTCGCGCGCATTGTGCGGGGGAATATCGGTGGCCATACCAACCGCGATCCCGGTCACCCCATTGAGAAGAATATGAGGAAGACGCGCAGGTAAGGTTTTCGGCTCTTTCATGGTGCCATCAAAGTTTGGCACCCAATCCACGGTTCCTTGTCCTAGCTCTTGTAAGAGGACTTCCGAGAAGCGCGACAGGCGTGATTCGGTATAACGCATCGCCGCGAACGATTTGGGATCGTCCGGCGCCCCCCAGTTACCTTGACCATCCACCAGCGGATAACGATAAGAGAAAGGTTGCGCCATCAATACCATGGCTTCGTAGCAGGCAGAATCACCATGAGGGTGATACTTACCGAGCACGTCCCCAACGGTACGCGCTGATTTTTTATATTTGGCGGAGGCAGACAGCCCCAGCTCAGACATTGCATAAATAATTCGGCGCTGTACCGGTTTTAATCCGTCACCGATAAACGGCAGCGCACGGTCCATGATGACGTACATCGAGTAGTTGAGGTAAGCATCCTCTGTAAACTTGCGCAAGGCAAGCTGCTCGACGCCATCATAAGTCACCTCTGTCATGCTGATAGTATCCCGTTATATTTGTTTAAATCTCGGTCAGCTCGGCCATGTCGCCTTTTTGCTGCAACCAGTTACGACGATCTTCTGCCCGTTTTTTACCTAGCAGCATGTCCATCATTAATTGGGTTTGCTCAGGATCATCAATCGTCAGTTGCACCAAACGGCGTGTATTTGGATCCATCGTGGTTTCACGCAGTTGCAAAGGGTTCATTTCCCCCAGCCCTTTAAAACGCTGTACGTTGATTTTTCCGCGCTTATTACTTAATCGCTCAAGGATGCCTGCTTTCTCGTCTTCATCGAGGGCGTAAAAGACTTCTTTTCCGCAATCAATACGGTACAAAGGCGGCATCGCAACATATACATGTCCTGCTTCGACCAGGGCACGGAAATGCTGCACAAACAACGCACATAACAGCGTCGCAATATGTAGACCATCAGAATCCGCATCGGCGAGAATGCAGACTTTATCGTAGCGCAGCCCGGACAGGTCACCGGAGTCAGGGTCTATCCCTAGCGCCACCGAAATATCATGCACCTCTTGGGAAGCGAGGACTTGGTCAGCTGATACTTCCCACGTATTAAGAATTTTACCGCGCAGCGGCATCACCGCCTGAAACTCACGATCACGGGCCTGTTTCGCTGAGCCGCCTGCCGAGTCACCCTCCACCAAAAAGAGTTCGGTGCGACTGGAATCTTGCATCGCACAGTCTGTCAGCTTACCGGGCAACGCTGGTCCCGAGGCGACTTTTTTCCGTACCACCTTTTTCGCGGCGCGCATACGGCGATGCGCGCTGGCAATGCACACCTCAGCCAAACGGTCGGCCAAGTGAGGACGCTCGTTCAGCCACAAGCTAAAGGCATCTTTGACCACGCCAGACACAAAGGCTGCGCATTGACGTGAGGACAAACGCTCTTTCGTTTGGCCGGCAAATTGCGGATCTTGGATTTTCACTGACAAGACATATGCACAGCGCTCCCAGATATCATCCGCGGTGAGCTTCACACCACGAGGCAATAGGTTGCGGAACTCGCAGAACTCGCGCATCGCTTCTAGCATACCTTGGCGCAAGCCATTGACATGGGTGCCACCTTGCGGCGTCGGAATCAAGTTAACATAGCTTTCAGTGGTTAATTCACCACCTTCCGGTAACCAAATCACCGCCCAATCGACCGCTTCGTTCTTGCCACTGAACTCACCGACAAAGGGAGTGTCAGGCAACAGTTCAAAGCCCTTCACACTGTCGGCAAGGTAGTCTTTTAGGCCCGCTTCGTAACACCAGCTAATGGTTTCATCGGTATTTTTGTCGGTGAAATTGATGGTTAAGCCCGGGCAAAGGACAGCTTTGGCTTTTAATATGGTTTTTAAGCGTGACAGCGAGAACTTACCGGAATCGAAAAATTGACTATCCGGCCAAAAGTGCACCCGCGTGCCACGGTTGCGTCGCCCGCACGTGCCAGTCACGGTCAAGTCTTGCACTTTGTCACCGTTTTCGAAGGCGATGTCATAGGCTTGCCCATCGCGCTTGACCGTGATCTCAACACGACGAGACAAGGCGTTAACCACAGAGATCCCGACCCCGTGCAAACCACCACTAAATTGATAGCTTTTGTTGGAGAACTTGCCGCCAGCGTGAAGCTTACAGAGGATCAGCTCAACCCCAGACACTCCTTCTTCTGGGTGAATATCTACAGGCATCCCACGGCCATCATCAATCACTTCTAATGATTGGTCGGCATGAAGGATCACATCGATTTTACTCGCGTGGCCGGCAAGGGCTTCGTCGACACTGTTATCGATCACTTCTTGCCCTAAATGGTTAGGGCGACTGGTATCTGTGTACATACCCGGGCGTCGGCGCACTGGCTCGAGCCCGTTGAGGACTTCTATCGATCCTGCGTTATAACTTTGCTCTGTCATAATCGATTGGCTTAATAAATGTGATGACATGGTCAGCAAGGGGGCCTAGCTTGTCAAGCTCCGCCCCCTGTTACCGCGAGTTTATGTGAACTGCCATCCGCCTCGTACGCCGCCGTGTTCAGGCGAGACAAGGTTTGCCTAAGACGTTGGCAATAAAAGGAGGCTACAATCCAAGGAACTGGATAATGTCGGCGCAGTAGCGTTCAAAGCCAACAAAGCTATGATCGCCCTCTGGCTCAACCGTTTGTCGACTGGCACTAAATTTCTCAACCGCTTGACGATAGTCGAGCACTTCATCCCCCATTTGCTGCAGCAGCCAAAATTGCGAAGGGTGCGTCAAGGTAGGCACATCCAGCGTGCGCAGCGCCAAAATATCGTCAGCATCGAGTTGATAGCGCTCATGGGTGTAAGGATTCACCTGCTCGCCGATATAATCTTGCAATAACTCATATGGGCGTACCGCGGGATTGACCAACACCGCCGGTATATCATAGCGCTCACTGAGCCAAGTGGCGAGAAATCCCCCCAGTGAACTGCCAACGAGCCCCAGCTGATGGGTGGCACCATAGGTATCGACCAACTCAGTCAACAGGTTCACGGTGGGTTGTGGGTGGCTAGGCAGTTGCGGGACGAGTACCTGAATATCAGGGCGCATCGTTTGACAATACGCCCGCATTTGTCGTGCTTTTAACGACTGCGGAGAGCTATTAAAGCCATGGAGATAGAGCAGTGCTGAGGCCATAGGGTTAGTATCCACTGGAGTCAAAATCAGGACGGAACTGTTGCCCCGTCACACGCTCGACTTGGCTCTCAATCCGTCCATCACTGTGCAAATCCAACCAGCGCCAGCCGGGGTTTTGGTTATCCAATGCAAAATCATGCGAGTCCGGCATAAATTGGATACAGGTTGACGGCGATGCCATAACTTGTACACCTTGATGGCGAACATTCAGCGCTTGGTGAATGTGCCCACACACCACAGCTTTTGCCTGTGGGTGGGCCGCCATGATCTGCCAAAACCGTTCGCGATTGACCAGTTTGTGCTGATCAAGCCAAGTACTGCCGGCCTCTAGGGGGTGATGATGCAATAACACCAGCGCATGGCGCTGTGGGTAGTCGCTTAAATGCTGCTCCAAAAGGCGTAACTGTTCGCTAGACAATTCACCATGTGGCACGCCCGACACTTGGCTGTCGAGTAATATCATTTGCCAGTGTTTGCCAAGCAACACTTGTGAACAATGCGACAGCGAGCCAGATTGCAACACCGAACGCATTTCGGGTTGAAAATCATGGTTTCCCGGCAGCCAAAAACAGGGTTGCTGCCAACGCTGAACTCCATCTACAAAGCGGCGATAAGATAAAGCTGAGTGATCTTGAGATAAATCACCGGTCGCAATAATGGCGTCAAAGGTACGTTGTGTGGCGCTTATCGCATCAAGCACCGCATGATAGCTATGCAGTGTATTAACACCCAGCAAACTGCCCTGTTCGTCCGCGAACAGGTGCGTGTCGGTGATTTGCAGAAGGCGAATACAATCGCCGTTCGCGTTCTCAATCTGGCAAGGCTGCAACGTTGAAAATACCTTTGCTGGTTTAGTTTAACGATGATTTATACACGGAGTCTGAGGCGGTCACGCCGCGGCGCAAACAGTGCGCCAGCCAATCAGACAAAAATGCATTAACCTGATGTTTTTCATTGCGCTGATGCATGCGCGGATTCGGATAATCATAACGCGGTTTTAGTCGTGAAATCTGCTGCGTGGTACACACTTCAGCAACACGTGCATCATGGTATAGGCGCACGGTTAAATTCGCGCGTAAGTAGTCGGGGGCTTGGCCTTTGCCGAGCTGGGCAATGTCCAGTAAGGTAGTGTAACGGGTTGACTCACGGACAACCAACGCATATTCCTGCCCTTGAATATCGTATCGACACACTTGCCCGACCTCGTCGCGTTTAGGCATTAAACGGACAAGTTTGGCGTAGTTGGTTTCATACAGGCGCATCATCGCCGGCAAGTCGACTCGATAATCTGTTTTCACACACACCTACTGTTTATTGATTGTTTTGTTCATTATAGCTTTGACGTAGCCGACTAGCATTGAGTTCCAACCATTGCAGCGCAATGATGGATGCCGCGTTTTCAATCTCGCCATCGACCACCTTTTGATACGCCTGTTGACGTGAGAATCGATGAACCAAGATATCTTCATTTTCGCTTGCCAATCCGTGTACGCCAGCCGCTTCAGACGCATCGACAATCGCCACAAAGACCTCTAATTGTTCCGTGCAGCCGCCGGAGCTGGATAAATAGCGGGTCACTCGCTCCATCTGCTGCAATAAAAGGCCGGCTTCTTCCCGCGCCTCGCGATGTGCCACTTGCTCGGGAGACTCTTGCTTATCCATCATGCCCGCAACAATCTCAAGCTGCCATGGCGAAGCCCCTGCTGCCATCGCACCGACACGAATTTGTTCTAGCATAACCACTTCGTCACGCACAGGGTCATAGGGAAGTACTGCCACCGCATGACCACGCTCAAACAACTCGCGAACCACGGTGCCACTCCAACCGCCTTTAAACAATCGGTGACGAAACTGATAGCGATGAATTGAGAAAAACCCTTGATAGCATGGTGAGATATCTTCAATCACAATGTCTTCACGGCCAAACTGACCGGGGGGATGGCTGGACATACTCGCTCCTTGCTATTCGTGGTGGCGGTGCAGTCATATCATTGGCACGGCTGCGCCGCAAACCTTAAACTTAACTTTTTTGATAAAAGTTACAACTATTTTTAAGTCCCAATCGCAAACCGGATAGTTTACACTCAATATCTCAACAAATTGTCAGTTTCACGCAAGCATAATTGCGGTAAGCTAGTTGTCGTATTCTTATTGAACAGCTCAAATTCAGGGATTCTACCTATGAAAAAATTGCTCCCTTTGGCATTAGGCTTGGCACTCGGCAGCCTAAGCTCCGTGGCTCTAGCCGACGATCTCGCCCAAATTTACCAACAAGCGAAGCAAAGTGATCCCACACTCAATCAAGCCGCCGCTGAACGTGACGCTGCGTTTTCAGCCGTGGATGCAACGCGCGGTACATTGCTACCCCAAATTGGGTTAAATGCCGGCTATTCGATCACCCGCAATGACAGCAACGATCAGCGTGACAGTAACACCACCAGCGCAGACATCAGTCTAAGCCAACAAATTTTTAAGCGTGATAGCTGGATCAACCTCGATATCAGCGAAATGCAAGCGCGTCAGCTAGATGCCGTTTACGCCGCGCAACAGCAAGGCTTGATGCTGCGTGTCGCACAAGCCTACTTTGATGTACTCCGTGCCATGGACAAGCTGGAATTTGTCAAAGCAGAAAAAGCGGCGGTTGGCCGTCAGCTTGAGCAAACCAAACAACGTTTCGAAGTCGGGCTCTCCGCGATTACCGACGTACACGATGCACAAGCGCAATATGACGCAGTACTCGCCGACGAAATCTTGGCCCAGAATGCCCTAACCAATAGCTATGAAGGCTTGCGTGAGATCACTGGTGAAGCGCCACGTGATTTGCGCGTGTTAGATACCGCACGTTTTAGCGCGAGTAAACCTCAGCAGCAGCCTACCGCGTTGGTTGAAACTGCCGAAGAGAAAAACTTGAAGCTGTTGGCAAGCCGTATTGCCCGTGATACGGCCAAAGAGCAGATCAAGCTAGCTGAGTCTGGCCATCTTCCGACTTTAACGTTTAGCGCTAAATACGGCATGACAGATGTCGATAATCAGCACAGTGATGCGTATTCAAGCGATACCAACGAAGGCAGTGCCGGACTCACCTTTAGTTTGCCACTGTTTACAGGGGGAAGCACCTCAGCGAACGTTGAGAAAGCGCAGTATAACTTCGTTGCGGCCTCGGAAAGTTTGGAAGCCACGTTCCGTTCAACGGTTAAGGACGTTCGCGCCTTCTATAACGACATTAACGCTTCTATCGGTGCCTTGCGTGCCTATGAGCAAACGGTCATTTCTGCGCGTTCAGCCCTTGAAGCGACAGAAGCAGGCTTTGAAGTGGGCACACGTACCATTGTGGATGTCCTTGACGCCACACGCCGCCTGTACGATGCCAACCGTAACCTATCGAATGCGCGTTACGACTACATCTTGAGCCGCCTTCAGTTGCGTCAAGCCGTGGGGACACTTAGCGAGCAAGACTTGCTAGAAATCAACAAAGGCTTGATTGAAAAGCGCTAAGCCTTAGCCGCTATCTTTGATCCAAAAAAGGTGCCCTCAGGCACCTTTTTTATTGACGGTTACTCGCTCGGTTTTATTGACCGCGACGAATTGACTCAATGATTTCAGTGGTGGAACAGCCGTCTTCAAAATTCAGCACTTTCACCTCGCCACCGTTATCCATCACCGCCTCAGCACCCGCTATCTCATCAACCTGATAATCGCCGCCTTTGACCAATAGATCTGGCAAGACAGCACCAATCAGGCGCGCAGGTGTTTCTTCACTAAAGGGCACCACCCAGTCGACCGCCCCCAAGCCAGCCAATACCGCCATACGTCGGTCAGTCGGGTTGACGGGACGTCCAGGCCCTTTCAAGGCTTGAACCGATGCGTCGGTATTCACCGCCACAATCAGACGATCTCCCAGTTTGGCGGCTTCATTCAGGTACGCCACATGTCCAGCATGTAAAATGTCAAAGCAGCCATTGGTCATCACCACTTTTTCGCCGCGCCCTTTGGCGACTTTCACCGCCTCAATCAACTGCGCTTCTGTGGTAACACCAAACCCAGATTCGTGCGAGCCATGAATCGCTTCAGTCAACTCAATGGTAGATAAGGTAGAGGTACCGAGTTTACCGACCACAACACCAGCCGCCGCATTCGCCAGTGCGCAGGCCTCTTCGATGGGCTTGCCCGCTGCCAACGATGCCGCCAATACCGAAATCACAGTATCGCCAGCCCCGGTCACATCATAAACTTCTTTGGCCAGTGTCGGCAGATTCAGTGGAGCGACATCGGGACGAAGTAGCGTCATACCGTGTTCACTGCGGGTCACCAATAATGCACCCAACTGATATTTTTCAATCAGTGCAACGCCTTTTTCGACCAAGTCTTCATCACTGTCTACCCGTCCAGCAACCGCTTCAAACTCAGCCATATTTGGGGTTAATAAGCTGGCACCACGATAGCGCTCAAAATCAGTACCTTTCGGATCCACCAAGGTGGTCACACCGGCTTGCTTGGCCGCCTGAATCAAAGGTTGGACTTGCGACAGTGCACCTTTCGCGTAATCGGACAAAATCATGGCCTGACATTGCGGTAAAGCCGCTTCGACTTTTGCCAACATAGGGGCCACATCCACGCCCTCAAACCCCTCTTCAAAATCAAGACGGATCAGCTGCTGGTTGCGACTCATCACCCGCAGTTTGGTAATCGTGGGGTGGGAATCGAGCGCGACAAAATCGCACGCAACCTTGAGCGAGTGAAGTTTCTGCGTGAGCGCATCGGCTTGCTCATCCTTGCCTGTCAAACCAATGAGTTGGGTATGACCCCCTAACGCAGCTATGTTCATGGCAACGTTAGCTGCGCCACCGGGGCGCTCTTCTGTTTGATTGATCTTCACTACAGGTACAGGTGCCTCAGGCGAAATTCGCCCCGTTGGGCCATACCAATAGCGATCAAGCATCACATCACCCACGACCAAGACTTGGGCTTGGCTGTAGTCAGGAAGGCTAAGTTTCATCTGGATCTCCGATACTGTCGTTACTGGGCGATAGTAGCACAGCCCCAATAAAAATGACCTATTGTCAGATGGCGCGCCGTACAAAAAACACGCAAAAACATTTCGATACCGTCACAGTGAGGCAGGTTCGCGCACGATTGTGGCGGGACAGCTTTTTAATTTTGCTCTACAATAGCGCAAGCCTCTTGGCCCCTTCTGGTTTTGGTTTTCATGAGTCATTAACGCTATGAGCGATTTTTCAGCGCCCACTTTTCGGATTGGGTTTGTTCACCCTCGGTATTGGCACACTTGGCTTGGTGTCGGATTCATGTATCTGGCAAGTTGGCTTCCTTATCGCGTCCAGTTTTATTTGGGCCGCGGTCTGGGTCGACTCATGTATACGCTGATGAAACGCCGCGTTGGCATCGCCGATCGTAACCTTGCGCTCTGCTTCCCAGAAATGACCCGCGCTGAGCGTGCCGCGATGGTCAAAGATAATTTTGCGAATTCGGGCCTTGCCTTGTTCGAAACGGGTATGGCGTGGTTTTGGCCTAAGTGGCGAATCAACAAGCATGTCACCATTGAAGGGTTGGACACTCTGATTGATCTGGAAAAGCAAGGTAAAGGGGTTTTGCTGATCGCCGTCCACTCGCTCAATCTAGAAATCGGTGCACGTGGCCTTAGTGACCAAACACCTGGCGTTGGCGTTTACCGCCCCAATACCAACCCTGTCTATGACTGGTTCCAGTTTCGTGGCCGAATGAAACGTAACATTGGCGTGGATCGAAAAGACGTCAAGTCCATGATCCGCTACCTCAAAGAAGGACACCGGATGTGGTACGCCCCCGACCATGACTATGGCCGACGCCGCTCAACCTTTGCGCCGCTTTTTGCGGTCGAAAAAGCCTGTACCACCACAGGGACGAGCTTGCTCGCCACTGCCGGTCATGCAACCGTGGTGCCTTTTTCCGTGATACGCCAACGACGCAATGGGCAGTATCACGTTAAGATAGAGGCGCCAATCAAACACTTTCCTAAAGACGCCCATGAAGCCGCCGTGGTTACCAACCAAGCGGTTGAGCGTTTAATTCTTCGCGCCCCTGAGCAATACATGTGGCTACACCGACGTTTTAAAACACGCCCCGAAGGTGAGCCTTCGTTGTATTGAGTTAAAAAAGGGCTGCTCGCGCGGCCCTTTTTGCGGCTATGGCTGACCTAACCACTGATGCCAAGCCTGTTCGACCACCTCTCTTTGCGTCACAAATTCGCTTTGAGGCACCACGCCTGATTCACCAGCAAGGTGGCTGCGATGAAGCGCATTACGCATACCGGTATACGCCTCTTTCAGCGCCAAAGCTTGTGATATCGGCATCACACCCGTCTCTCCGGCTTGTTCAAAAATACGCGCATTATCGCTGTAGCGCGTTAAGGCCGGATACTGCTGGCTATGGCTTAACACCAAATACTGCGCCAGAAACTCAATATCCGTGATCCCACCTTTATCTTGCTTAATCGCAAACACGGCTGGGTCATGTCGGTGCGCATGCTGGCGCATTTTCTCTCGCATCGACGAGACCTGCTCACGCAGTGTCTCTGGGTCTCTTGGGATGGTAAGAATACGCTGACGAACTTCAGAAAATGCTCGGCTTAAAGACGGATCGCCATAGATCATGCGCGCACGCACTAGCGCCTGATGCTCCCAAGTCCACGCTTCATTTTGCTGGTAATCCGCATACGCTTCCAAGGTACTGACTAACATTCCTGAGGTACCCGAGGGACGCAGACGGGTATCAATTTCATATAACACCCCAGATGCCGTGCGGGTTGAGAAAAGATGCACAATCCGTTGCGCCAGTCGTAAATAAAACTGACGGCCATCTATCACCTTGCGGCCATCGGTTTCTATATGGCTTGGACAGTCATGCAAAAACACCACATCCAAATCGGAGTTATAACCTAATTCCCAACCGCCAACTTTGCCATAGCCGACCACGGCAAACCCGCGCCCTTCACGGTCGGTTAAATGCGTGGGCTGACCATATTTTTCGGTCATTTGGTACCACGCTTGATTGACCACCGCTTCCACAATTGCTTCGGCTAAATAGGTTAAGTGGTCACTCACTCGCATCACCGGCAATACCCCCGCAATATCAGCGGCAGCAATTTTCAGTAACTGGGTTTGCTTGAATTGACGCACCGCTTCCATCTGCTGTTCCATATCTTCAACCGGGATCCGCGCCAGATAGTCCCCAAGCTCACTCCGATACGCGTCGGGCGCTAACGGTTGATAGAGATGGGTTAAATCCAATAGCTCATCCAACAGCATGGGGTAACGGGCAAGCTTTTCTGCAACCAAGGGACTCGCGGCACATAAGCGTAGGACTTGGTCAATGGCGCTAGGGTGCTCGTCCAGAAGCTCAAGGTAGGTCGTGCGTGTCGCAATATTGACCAATAAGTGAGTAATATGCGGCAGTACGCGTTCAGGATGAGGCTGCGCCAGTAATTTACTGAGTAATACTGGCATAAGGCGGTTTAACACATCCCGACCTCTCGGGCCCAAGGTCCGCTTTGCCAGCTCTTGCTTAAAGCTCAGCAATTGATCTGCGATGCTGGTCTCGGGCACGCCAAGATCGGCCAAGATCAAATTCGCATTATCGGGATCCCGCGCCATCGCCCACAAGTCATGATATTCGCTATCAACGTCGGCATCGCCTTCTTGCTCATCATCCCCAATCAAGCCAGAAAACACCTGATGGACCGCATGCATATGCTGGTGAATTTTAGCGACCAAGGATGGCCAATCCGATTCATTTAACGCCGCACACAAACGTGCTCGATCAAGCTCCGTCTCCGGAAGCGTTTGGGTTTGTTTATCGTCAATCGCTTGCAGCAGGTTTTCTACCCGACGCAAGTAAAGGTACGCGGCCTTCAACTGCGCCACATCGTTAGCGGGTAATAACGCCAGCTCATCCAGCGCCGCCAAGGTCTCTAACAAGCCCCGCTGACGCAAACTCGGCTCTCGGCCCCCGCGGATCAGCTGAAAAGATTGGGCAATAAATTCAATTTCGCGAATACCGCCAGCGCCTAATTTAATATTGTCCGTCAACCCGCGTCGACGGACCTCACGCTGAATTAACTGCTTCATACGACGCAAAGCTTGAATGGCACTAAAGTCTATATAGCGACGAAAGACAAATGGGCGCAACATCTGACGCAAGCTTTGATAGCAATCGTATTGCTCTTTGCCCATCACCCGCGCTTTGATCATCGCATAGCGTTCCCAATCTCGGCCTTGTTCTTGATAGTAATCTTCGAGCGCAGCAAAGCTCATCACTAAAGGACCACTATCGCCAAAGGGGCGCAAACGCATATCAACCCGATAGCAAAAACCATCCACGGTCGGTTGGTCGAGCGCTTTAATCAAGCGTTGTCCTAATCGGGTAAAAAACTGCGCATTGGCAATACTGCGTCGCGCACCTTGCGTTTCGCCATTGTCGGGATAGGTAAAAATTAAATCGATATCTGAGGAAAAGTTCAGCTCACAGCCCCCCAGCTTGCCCATGCCAAGGATCAACATAGGTTGCGCCTCACCTTCCGCATTCATTGGCGTGCCCCATGACTGAATGCAATGCGCATAAAGCCATTGATAGGCGGCCAGTATTTGCGCCTCAGCCAATGCCGATAGATGCTGTAAACTTTGCTCTACTGACCAATTACCTTGGATATCTTGCCAAGCAATCCACACCAGCTCTTGTTGGCGCACCTGACGCAACACGCGATGGAACGCGGCTTCATCGTTAACCGATTCAAGTGCTTGGGCTAATAAGGATGGGTACTGACTCGCGCGACATGGATCATCACGATGTTGGTATAACCAGTCCAATAAACCGGCTTGCTGTAATAGGGCGGCCGCAATAAATTCACTGCATCCAAGCGCCCGCTCGAGTTGCTCTCGGGCACAGCCTTGCCAGCGCGCCAATGCCTCTGCACAGTGCGCTTCAAGCTGGGAGGTATGATGATTGATAGTTGGGGCAAGCATATCAGGCAAAGCCATGGTGATTCCTTGTTGCGCTATCCTGCTTTGACATTAACAAAAAACGGCCCGCATGCGCAGCGGGCCGTTCCAGAGTGTGAAAAACGCGTCGATTAAATCTTGAATGCGCCAATTTTTTCATTAAGCGATTGGGCACTTTGCTCCACCATTTCTGCAGTTTCATGCAACTCGGTGACCACGGTCACAGAAGCTTGCACCAGCTCTTTCACGTTGGTGAGATTTTGGTTCATTTCACCCGCGACCGAAGCTTGTTGCTCAGACGACGAAGCAATTTGGAAATTCATATCATTGAGAGAACGGATCTGCGCCACGATTTGATCGAGTTCCCCGCCCGCTTGGCTGACCGAATCAACACTGCTATCAGCCTCACTCACACTACGCTCCATCAAGCTCACTGCTTGTTGCGCACTTTGCTGCAATTGGGTGATCATATCCTGAATTTCCACCGTCGCCTCTTGGGTATGTTGTGCCAACTTACGCACTTCATCGGCAACCACCGCAAATCCACGTCCGCTATCCCCAGCACGCGCCGCTTCTATTGCGGCATTGAGAGCCAGCAAATTGGTCTGCTCAGAAATCCCTTGGATAGTGACAACCACAGTGCCAATTTTTTCCACTTGCGATTCAACTTGGCTCACCACTTGTGAGGACTGACTAATGTCGCTAGACAACTCGTTGATGGTGTTGATGGTCGTTCCCACATAGCGCTGACCACTTGCCGCCTGTTCATTCGACGCTTCAGTGGCTTTCGAGGCTTCACGCGTATGTTCAGCCACATTCTGCACCGTGGCACTCATCTCACTCATCGCTGAAGCAAGCTGATCGATTTCGGCAAACTGTTCCTGCGCAGATTCTTTTGTCTCCGCCATACTGATGGTCATAATCTCTGCTAACGAGGATAACTCATCAGCGGCTTGACGCTGCGCATCAATCACATCCACCAGTTGTTGGCGAGAGGTCTCGAGCTCACGCGCCAGATCGCCAAACTCATCACGGCTGTTCATTTCGATTGGCTCGCTTAAATCTCGCTGCGCCAAGGCTCGAATTCTATCGGTGAGGTAATTGATTTGCCGCAGCATAATATTGGAGCCACCCAGCAAAATGACCATAAAGGAGATAATCATCAGTGCCGTCTGCCAAGCTATTTGGATCATATAGTCGTGATAATACGACTGGGCTTCCGACGTTGGCTGAGAGGCAACAATCCACCAATCACTGCCGGCAACAGGCACCGCATAACCATGTCGTGCGCCGTCATACACCGTATAGCTAAATGCGCTCGACTGATTGAGAAATAGGTCAGCCACGTCGCTATCTTGGTGATCATCTGGCACGCGTAGCTCAGCGAATTGGGTCATTGAAGGATGTGCCCACACCTGACGCTTTTTATCATTCACCAAGTACAAATAGGCACCTTCGTTAAACTCGGCATTCATACTCTCGACCGCTTCTCGCATCAGCCGCTCACCGTCAGGCTGTGCCATCAATGCTTTGGTCATGGCAGCGCCCGAGCGCGCCAATTCTTGTGTCTGTTTGAGGGTAAAATCCACCACAGATTGACGGAATGTTTGTGCATCCCATAATTGCTTACCCACCAACAACACGGTGCTAAATACCATCAAAATAACCAGCTTGGGAACTAAACGCAGATTGGTTACTGGTTTTTCCCATGCATAGAAGCTATGTTTCGCCATAATCCTGCACACTCCATGCCCACATCAATGCTGACTCGCGACCCTACGAGGCGGGCGATAATTATTCTCGACAATTCGTTATATCGGTAAATCCGGCGATGACTAAACCCTTGTTTACCTTATTTGTGATAATTGCCCACATCCATATTCAATAATGATAAGTTAATCAGCACAACAGATGCCCCTGATACCTCACCGCGCGGTTATAACTAACCGAGTAACCTAGCGTTTTGATGTAGATTGCGTTTCTTTCCGCTTGGAGAAGATCGTTATTCAATTTGCGATCGCACACGCAGTATAAAAAAAGCAGCTCCTTGAGCTGCTTTTATAAGAAGGCATTTAATCTTGCCAATAGGGGGTAAGCGTCAGGCCTGTTTGTCGACTTTGCGTCATCGCGTGTAATAACGACTCTTCTTTACGCGCCAACCATTTTTCTGCTTGCTTCTTATCTTCGTCGTCATCCAACTCTGCCACCAGTTCACGCACAGGCTCGAGTAGACGCAGCTCTTCAATGCCTTGCAACATATCCAGCCAAGGCAGGCGGAACGCTTTACGCCGGCTTTTATCAAACAAAGACGCGAGGCAGGTACCCAGTAACAAGTTGCGTTGCAGTCTTGGATACTGATCAAAATAGTCGTGCCGCGTCAGGGTTTTGGTCTCATCAAAAACCGCCAACAGCTCTTGCCAAGAATCAGGCAAGGCTTTGTCGGCAAATTGCTGGATAGGCTGGGCAAGCTTTTCTTCCGCTTTGTCATCTAAGAAAGGCTGCCACCCTTTGGATAAAATCCACCGACTTAAATCCAACAGCAAGTTGCAGTAACGTGACGCATGGAGTAGCGCAACCACATCTTCTCGCTCAGGCAAGGTTTCGTGCTTGTCTTTCAGTGCCTTAACCAAGGATTTACGGGCATTAAGTTTGCGTAAATATTGCCCCTTATCTTCGCATAAACGAGCAATGGCAGTGGCATGGTCAAGCCAAGCTAGCTCGCCTTCAAACCATTGCAGCTCTTGGCGCAAAAGGGTGCTAGCACGGCGAGGCACCACGCTACCAAACAACGCAAGCGCTTGACGGATCAGTAATACCGCGTAGCGAATTTCTTGCAGCGCATCGAGCGATTCTCGCTCAATGTAGATTTGCTCATGGTAATGCCAATGGCTCAGCGCATGCTCCAAAATACGGATCAGCGCTTTCTCTTGAGAGTCGTCATCACGTAACTTCACAATCGATAGTGCCGTGACCGGATCGCCTTGGTAACCCGTTGCTAAACGATAGCCACGCGCAGCCTTACTTAAATTACCAAGACGCACGCCGCCTTCATCAGCCAAGTTACGCGCCAGTGAGAACAAGGCATCGGTTTGACCAGAAATCAACTCCAGTTCAACCTCAGAAATCACGTCTTTATCACCCGCATCCGTCGACACTTCGCCTTGATCACAGGCCAGTTCGATTTGGCTGCCGTCTTCGGTCGCCAAAAGCCACTGACGGCGCACAAAATCAGTCGAAAATAGCGGCTGAAGTTGACTCGCAAGCGCTTGTATATCTAATCCATCGGGCCATGCTTCGACCGGGATCAAAGAAAGGTCCGGCTCAGGTCCGTTAAGCTCGGCGTTGTACTCAGGGCGTTGATGTAGCCCTGCGACCACCCGGCCCGCCGTTTTCAGCGTTTGAATGTAAACGCCGTCAAAGCGGCGCACCCGCAAACCGATATCGTGTTTGCGTAGGGTAAAATCTGGCGTATCAAAGTAGATGTTTCCCAGCTCGCGCTGGCTCTGCTGTAGCTGCTTTACACCGACAATTTTATCGCGAATGCGGTGAGAGAAGTCAGAAGAGACAAAAAACTTGAGCTCTATCTCAGTGTCCATACGGGTACCTATAGCCAATTGCCAGACAAGGATATGAACAATTGATCCTGTCGGCAAGTACTGGAGTTATCAGGCTTGATCAGGCGCAATGAGGGTGAGATCACAAAAGCTGTTTCTTTAACCAATGTTCTGCGCTACCATTCGCCGCTCCGATATACCATCGTTGAACGTTTGGCCTCCATTTTGCCCTTTGGGCACGAGGCAACCAGGTAGATTACGGCTATGCCAGTAAATACAATTGTCGGGCTGTTTGCAAAAAGCCCAATTAAACCCTTACAACGCCATGTTAATCGTGTGAACGATTGCTGTGCGTTACTCATTCCTTTTTTTAACGCCTGTGAGCGTCAAGATTGGGAACAGGCTAACCAACTGCGTCAGCAAATTTCTGATATTGAGAAAGACGCAGATACACTGAAACGCAATATACGACTCAAACTTCCCCGCGGTCTCTTTATGCCTGTTGATCGGACAGACATGCTGGAGCTGCTCACCCAACAGGATAAGTTGGCAAACTTGGCAAAGGATATCGCTGGCCGCGTGATTGGCCGTCAGCTCCGTATGCCCCCCTCGATGAATGATGCCTTTATCGCCTACGTCCAGCGTTGTTTGGATGCAGCCGATCAAGCACGCCGTGTGATCAATGAACTGGAAGAGTTACTAGAAACTGGGTTCAAAGGCCGCGAAGTGACCTTGGTGGCAGAAATGATTCATCAGTTGGATGTGATTGAAGACGATACCGACTCCATGCAAATCCAACTTCGCCAAGCATTGATGGCTGTCGAACACGAATATAACCCGGTCGACGTCATGTTCTTGTACAAAATCCTTGAGTGGGTCGGTGAAATCGCCGATCAAGCGCAGCGTGTTGGCGCGCGCTTAGAGGTGATGCTTTCCCGTTCCTAACCGAGTGATGTAATAACAAGGTACTACAATGGAAATCCTGATGAATCACGGGACCATTTTAATTATGGTCGCCGCGGCTTTTGGTTTTTTAATGGCAATTGGTATCGGCGCCAACGACGTCGCCAATGCAATGGGCACGTCGGTCGGCTCTAAAGCGCTGACCGTGAAACAAGCCATTATTGTTGCCATGATTTTTGAATTTGCTGGCGCTTATCTTGCTGGCGGCGAGGTAACAGACACCATCCGAAAGGGGGTAATTGACACCGCACTCTACGCGGATCAGCCGCTTGAGTTGGTGTTTGGTATGATGTCAGCCCTGCTGGCGGCTGGCACTTGGTTACTCCTTGCCTCATACATGGGCTGGCCAGTATCGACGACCCACTCTATCATCGGCGCCATCATTGGCTTTGCCTGCCTGTCTGTCGGCTCTGAGGCGGTGGATTGGCACACCGTACAAAGCATTGTGGGCAGTTGGATTATCACACCGCTTATCTCGGGCATCTTTGCCTACCTCATCTTCCTCAGTGCACAACGCCTTATCTTCGATACCGATCATCCGGTGCTAAACGCCAAACGCTTTGTTCCCATTTATATGTTTATCACTGCGTTTATCATCGCGATGGTAACCATTAAAAAAGGCCTCAAACACGTTGGTCTTCACCTCTCCGCCTTTGAGGCCATTAGCGCGTCTATCGTGCTCTCTGCGCTGATTATGTTCTATGGGGTGTACTATATTTCCCGTAAGTATCGCGGCGACGAGAATCAAGGCTTTCAAGGCGTTGAACGTATTTTCAGCTTGTTGATGGTCGTCACCGCCTGTGCAATGGCATTCGCTCATGGTTCTAATGATGTGGCTAACGCGATTGGTCCTCTGTCTGCGATTGTGGCCACGGTACAAAACCTAGGGGAAGTGGCTGAGAAAACCCATATCGCTTGGTGGATTCTGCCTATGGGCGGCATCGGGATCGTAGTCGGTTTGGCTACACTCGGACACCGCGTGATGGCCACCGTGGGATCAGGCATTACTGAACTCACCCCAAGCCGCGGTTTTGCTGCACAATTGGCGACCGCAAGTACCGTCGTCGTCGCTTCAGGAACAGGCCTGCCTATCTCGACCACCCAAACCTTGGTGGGAGCGGTGCTCGGCGTCGGCTTTGCCCGTGGTATTGCCGCACTCAATTTAGGCGTAGTGCGTAACATTGTCGCCTCTTGGCTTATCACGCTACCGGCTGGCGCCTTGCTAGCTGTGATCTTTTACCATGTGATGACCGCTGCATTTGCGTAAACTGAGCGAGTGATGTCAAATCACGGTCAAAAAAAGGGGAGCATGGCTCCCCTTTCCTTTTGGCCTATGGCACTATGCGCAACAAAGGCGATGTGTCCCATACTGAAAAAACGCAAAGGACCCCAGACGTGAAACACCTGTATTCTGCTCTTATGTTGCTGATTGTACTTGTGGCCCCCCGTGCAATGGCAGAAAACTATATTTCCGACGAATTGTTTACCTACATGCATTCTGGTCCAGGTACACAATATCGCATTATTGGTAGCGTCGATGCGGGCGATAAAATCACCGTATTAAGCCGCGACCGCGATGCTGGTTATACCCAAGTGGTTGATAGCCGTGGCCGTAAAGGCTGGGTAAAAAGTGATTACGTCACCACGCAACCGGGCTTAAAAGAGCGACTGCCTGCATTAGAAGCGGAGCTGAAAAGGGTTAAATCCGCGCTGGCAAGCGCCCAAGATGATGCCAAAGCACAGCAAAAAGGCTTGGTTGAATCGCTAGCAAAACGCAACGAACAAATTTCCAAGCTGGAAGCACACAGCAGCGATCTCAATAAGAAGTTGATTGAGGCACAAAGTGAAATTCGTGCACTGCGCGCCAAGATTGATACCCAAAAAGACGACCTGCTGATGCGCTGGTTTACCTACGGCGGTATGGTGGCTGGCGGCGGCTTACTGTTTGGCCTTGTGCTGCCACATCTTATCCCACGTAAAAAACGTCGCCGTGACGGCTGGGCATAATGACTGAAAAAGGCTGCCTCGGCGGCCTTTTTTATTGCAACCGCCACGCCAATTTTCAGGCACAAAATATCCGTGCTGCATTTCAATATGTATACTTGGGAAAGAAATCGGAGTCAGCATGGTTGCCATGCCGGATTCCAAGGTTAATCCAAACAAGGAGTCTCGTGTGAAACATTATCTTGTCGGCGGAGCAGTACGTGATGCGCTATTAGGCTTGCCGGTCACAGATAAAGATTGGGTGGTCGTGGGCGCGACCGTCGAGCAAATGCAAGCGGCCGGTTACCAGCAAGTCGGCCAAGACTTCCCCGTGTTTTTACACCCCACCACACACGAAGAATATGCCCTCGCCCGTACCGAGCGTAAATCAGGCCAAGGCTACACCGGGTTTATTTGCGACTTCTCACCAGATATCTCACTGGAAGCGGACCTTCAGCGCCGTGATCTCACCATCAACGCCATTGCCCAAGACGAAGATGGCAGCTTGATTGACCCGTATGGCGGCCAGCAAGATTTACACAACCGGATTTTGCGCCATGTCTCGCCCGCCTTTAGCGAAGATCCATTGCGGGTACTGCGCGTGGCACGGTTTGCCGCCCGTTTTGCGCCACTCGGCTTTACCCTTGCCGATGGCACTCTCACGCTGATGAAAACGATGGTCGCCAAGGGCGAGCTCGCCCACCTCACCCCTGAGCGGGTTTGGCGCGAGTGGGAAAAAGCGCTCGGCAGTGATTGTCCCGATGTGTTTCTTGCTGTGCTGCGCGATTGTGGTGCCCTTGCCGTGGTGCTTCCTGAAATCGACGCCCTGTACGGCGTGCCGAATCCAGCCAACTGGCACCCTGAAATCGATACCGGCATCCACACGGAAATGGTCAGCCGTTATGCCGCCTCATTGACCGATGACAAAAGCATCCGCTTTGCCGCACAAGTCCATGATCTCGGTAAAGCCCTCACCCCTGCCTCTATTCTGCCTGGCCATCGCGGCCACGGTGATCGCGGACTGCCCGTTATCAAAGAGCTGTGCGAGCGACTACGTATCCCCAACGCCTATCGGGATTTGGCCTTGGTGGTCAGTGCGCACCACTCCAAGATTCATAAGTGCGATCAACTCAGCCCTGAGCATTGGGTAGCGCTGTTTAATCAGATCGATGCGTGGCGCAAACCCGAGCGGGTCGAGCAATTGGCCTTGGCGTGTTTAGCTGATGTGCGTGGCCGCAAGGGACGTGAAAACTATCACTATCCACAAGCCGATGCCTTACGCGAGCGCTTTGCTTGCGCGCAACAGGTAGAGGTTAAGCCAATTGTCGACGCCGGCTTTAAAGGGGCGGCGATTCGTGATGAGCTGCATCGTCAGCGTATTCAAGCGGTAGCCGCGTGTCCGGCGCCCGCCTGTCCCGACGCGGTTAGCGCGTCGCGTTAACGGAATTCACGCGCGGCCACCGACAAGGTGGTGAGCGTTGGGGTCAGGTCAATCAACTTACCGGCAATCACGTGCACCACCTCGCCCTGTCTCTCGACAATGCCATGCACTTTCAACACCTTGGCTTGCATAAAAGCACGGGATTGCGCCCGTGCCGTCCCCGCCCAAACCACCACATTGATATTGCCCGTCTCGTCTTCCAAGGTGACAAAGGTTACACCACTGGCCGTACCCGGGGATTGCTTACCCGTCACCACCCCCGCTACCGCCACCCAGCTTTGCGACGCACACTGTGATAACTCAACACCACGAGTAAAACGGCCCAGCGTGCCGGCTTGCGCCATCAAACGAATAGGATGATCGGTGAGCGACAGCCCCAAGGCCGCGTAATCTTCAATCACGTTCTGCCATTGGGAAGGTGAATGAGGCAACGCCACCTCATCGTCACTGGCGGCCAGTAACGGCAACTGCCGCTGCTGATCCATCAGCGCCCAGCGCGCCTGAAAGCGGTTACCAGCCAGCGATGCCAGTGCGCCACTACTGGCTAGGGCTTGACAGGCATCGCGGTCAAGATTTATCCCTTGCAGTGCCGACAAAGACGCAAATCCCGTCTCTGGACGATGGGCCAGCAACCGGTCTATTGCCGTCGCACTCAACCCTTTGACTAACCGCAACCCCAGCCGCACGCCCCACTGTTCGCCGACCTTTTCTAAGCAATGATCCGCTCCCGAGTGTTGCACGCAAACCGGCAACACAGGCACCTGATGGCGCGTGGCGTCTTGCATCAATTGTGACGGTGAGTAAAACCCCATCGGCTGGCTATTAAGCAAGCCGGTGTAAAACGCGGCGGGATAATAATGCTTTAGCCACGCTGAGACATAGGCCAAAACCGCAAACGAAGCCGAGTGGCTCTCTGGAAAGCCATAATCACCAAACCCACAGATTTGCCGGTAAAGCTGCTCGGCAAAGTCGGCGCGATAGCCTCGCGCAGTCATCCCTGCGATCAATTTGTCGCGAAACGACGCCAGTCCGCCTTTTTTCTTCCAAGCGGCCATCGCGCGGCGCAGCTGATCCGCTTCCCCACCGGAAAAGCCGGCCGCTACCATCGCCAGTTTGATCACCTGCTCTTGAAAAATGGGCACCCCGAGCGTACGCGCCAGCACTTGCTCAACAGCTTTAGACGGGTAGCTCACCACTTCTTCTCCGTCGCGTCGCTTTAGATACGGATGCACCATGTCACCTTGAATCGGACCGGGGCGGACAATGGCAATTTGGATTACCAAATCATAATAACAAGCCGGTTTGAGCCGCGGCAGCATACTCATTTGTGCCCGTGACTCAATTTGAAACACTCCCACGGTATCGGCGTGCTGAATACGCGCAAACACCGCCGGATCGTCGCCTTGTTGGGTGATCGCCGCCAAACTCAAGCGAGGGCCACCGGTTTGGGCAATCAAATCAAAGGTACGCCGAATCGCAGTGAGCATGCCCAGCGCCAGCACGTCGACTTTCATCAGATGCAGCGTTTCCAGATCGTCTTTATCCCACTGGATCACCGTCCGCTCTGCCATCGCCGCATTTTCCACCGGCACCAACTCATACAAAGGCCCATCCGCAATCACAAAGCCGCCGACATGCTGAGAAAGGTGGCGCGGAAAACCGATCAATGTCTGGGTAAGCGACAGCCATTGTTGGCTTTTCGCGCTTTTAGGATCGAGGCCCAAGTGCTGAAGTTGCTGCGTCCAAGGCTGGGTTTTATCGCGCCGATTGAGGTTTTGAATAAAAAAATCAATCTGGCTAGCGGGGATCGACAACGCTTTGCCCACATCGCGCAATGCACTTTTCAGCCGATAACGGATCACGGTTGCCGCTAAGGCGGTCCGCTCTCGGCCATATTTTTGATACAAATACTGGATCACTTCTTCACGGCGCTGGTGCTCAAAGTCCACATCAATATCCGGCGGCTCGTCGCGCTCTTTGCTAATAAAGCGCTCAAACAGCACATCGACTTTGCATGGATCCACCGCGGTGATCCCTAAGCAATAACACACTACCGAGTTCGCCGCCGATCCGCGCCCTTGGTATAAGATCCCACGCGATTGGGCAAAGCGCACCAGATCGTAAATAGTCAAAAAGTAATACGGATAATCGAGCGCCTCGATAAGCGCGAGCTCTTTTTCAATGATGGCTCCCACGTCACGAGGCACGCCCTTAGGGAAGCGCTGCTGTGCGCCTTGCTTGACCGCCTCACGCAGATACGCCATCGCAGGCTCGCCAGTCGGCACCACTTCTTTGGGATAGCTGTATTTCAAGCTCGCCAAGGAAAACTGACACTGAGCGGCAATGTTGGCACTTTCCGCCAGCCACTCAGGGGGAAATAAAGAGCGTAGTTTAGACAGCGGGCGTAAGGCGCGCTCTGCATTGGGTAATAACGTCCTTCCCAATTCAGCGACAGGCTGGCGATGCCGAATTGCCGTTAAGGTATGATGTAACGCCAGTCGCTCAGGGTGATGCATCAACACATCACCACACGCGGTCACGCGAAGCGCATACTGGCTTGCCAGCATGCGACAGTGCGCCAGATACGGATGGTCGTTATCCGCTAGATCGCGCCGCACGGCCAGATACAAGCGCTCGGCATGATAACGCAGCAGCCATTTTGCCCAGTGATGATCATTCTCCGCGCCACTGGGTAGCCATAGCACCAAGCCATGACGCACCGACATCAAGTCCCACTCGCTCAGCTGGTAGTCGCCTTTGTGGCTGCGTCGCCGCGCATTGGTGATAATCCGACACAACTCTTGGTAAGCCGCTTGGGTAGGACACAATAGAACAACATCTAACGCCTGCAGGCGAAAGCGACTGCCAATGATCAGCGAAAGCTGCGGATAATCACGCTGGGCTTGATACGCACGCACCACTCCTGCGACCGAGCATTCATCAGTGATCGCAAGCGCTTGATAGCCCAATGCTGCCGCTTGCGCCACCAGCTCTTCCGGGTGTGAGGCGCCCTCAAGAAAGGAGAAATTGCTGCAACATACCAGCTCGGCATACGTACTCATCGCTTCATCGTCTAACTAAACCAGCCGTGTAAAAACCAGGTTTGTTCTGGCGTGCGAAACACCCACAGCCATTGTTGCTGGGCGTTTTGGGCAATAAAGTAATCGCGCTGGATAGGCACGCCTTCCCACCAGCCCGTGACAATTCGCTCCGGCCCTTCACGTAAGGTGACCTTACCCACCAGTGGTGTGGGTTGCGGTAGCAATAAACTTGGGCGTGGACGCGTGGGTGCCGAGGCAGCCGGCGTGGCGCGGTGATGATGAGGGACATGTTGGCTGGCCGCCTCGGGACGGTGATGATCCACATACGCCAACCGCATGACCGCCTCCTCCCCTAATCGAGCTGCCAGTGTCGCGACCAACTCATCACGGTTTTGCTCGCCTTGCTGCGCGCTAAAGAGATCGGTTTGTCCAGGCTGATGGCAATCAATTTGCGTGGCGCACACACTCACTGCCGTCACTGGCTGGCTCACTTGCCATGACGCCAGCCGTAAACGCACCAATGCCATCCAGCGCTCGACGTCTTTCTCACCATGCGCGGCCATCACCGGCAGGGTTTCTTCACATCCATCACGCAAGCTAAAGCCCAACGTCAGCGCAGGCGTGCAGGCACTACGCTGCTCAAGAAAGCGGCACAGTGCCGAGACGAGATTCTCGATAATGGGCAATAAATGGGCTTGCTCACTGAGCTCAAACAATAAAACCCGTTGCTGAAAAAATTGCAGCGGTGGCTGAAAATAACGCAGCGGCGTCGGCTTATCGCCACTGACTTCAGCAAGATAATCCACCACAGAGCGCGGAAAACGTCGCGTCAGCGAAGCGGTGGGCAAGGCGATAAGATCTCCTAACTGAGAGAGGCCCAGACGCGTAAACTGGGTTTTCACCCTCTCCGGTAAGGGGGCTGCAGCCAAAGGCAGTTGCTGCAAAGCCGCCTGCAAATGCTCAGGGTCGGTACTGATCTTGCCCGCGTGGCCATACGCCATAAGCTCGGCGGCTCGCGGCGTTTCGCCCACCCCGGCCTGATAACGAATACCACTTTCCACCAGCGTTTGAGTCACCGCCTGCCATAGCGGAGGAAATCCCTGATATAAGGCCAACATCGGTGACACGTATAGCCATAAACCTTTAGGGGGATTAAGGCTGATTTCCGCGACCAGCGGATAAAGCTGTGTGGCGAGCTGCTCAAGCGCGGACTGCTCTTTCACCGCGCAATAAGGGTAGACCGCGAGCTGATGACAAATAAGCGCTGCTGCCCCTAATCCCATACCGGTATTCAGACCGTGCGTGCTAGCCGCTACAGAGAGCTGCACTAAACGGCCTTCTTGCTCGCTAACCAGCCCCACCGCTTGCACCGATGACGGCGCATAAAGGCTATCTAACAGCAAGCTCGGGCAATGCAGATACAGCCACAATGACATTACGCTTGCTCCCGCTGTTGTCGTAAGGGAAAGGCAAGCAAATTCTCAGCGTTGCTCGGCCAGGTTACCAACGCGGGCCATTGCGTGCGCCAATCAAGAGTAAACGGGGCCGGTGGCCATTGGCCGCGACAATAGCGCACCGTGACCGTCACGCCACATGCAGAAGGGGCCAGCGCCACGCTTAAATCGACCGGCAAGGTCAATGAGTACGTCTGCTGGCGGCGCAACAGCACCACCGCACATTGGCCATGTTCAGCCGCCAGTTTTAGGCGCTTAACTTGTCCCACCGTGAGCGAAGATGGCCATAACACTACCGCCTGACACGCGCCACTGCGCGCCGCTTGCTCAGCGGCCCACAGCGCATCTTGATCGCTTTTGGGGGACACCAACAAGGTGTTGTCTGTGGAGTAGCCTTGCTGGTGTAGCATCGCTGCGTTGAGTCCAACCGGTGGACGAATCCACACCACCTGTTGGCCGCTGGCGTGATACAACGCGGGTAACACCAGCCGCAACTCACCGACGCCATAGTCACTGATGATATCTGTCACACCTGGAGACGGGAGTCCACCAAGGCACTGATCAAAGGCGCTATAACCGGTCGCTTTTTTATCGGGTAATTCCGCCATTAACGGCCGCTGACTGGCGCGCCATAGGCCGTGTTGTTGGGCTAATTGGTCGAGTGTTTTCATCATCAAAATACTTGTATATATGTACAGTATATTTAATGATGAAAACGCTGCAAGAAAAGAAAACGAAAAGCGTGTTTTTACCTAACAGAAAACGGTATCAGGCTTCTGCGATAGGTGTGGTCACTGATTGAGAGGAGGCCAGCATCACTTGATTACGACCACGATCTTTCGCACGGTACATAAGAAGGTCAGCGGCATGGGTCAAGGTATCCAAATCCAGCGAAGCAATGTCGTCAGTAACATCACTGGATACAATTGCGCCAATACTTACGGTGACACGAATCTCGGCGCCATCGAACTCAAACACACTGTCTGCCACATCGCAGCGGATATGGTTGGCTATGTCGATCATTTCATCTAATGACGTGGCCGGACACAGCACGCAGAATTCTTCGCCCCCTAAACGCGCCACGGCGCCATGCTTCACCAGTCGCTTTAAATAACTGGCAAGGTGCACTAACACTTTATCACCCTGCATATGACCGTATTTGTCATTCACCTGTTTAAAGTGATCGAGGTCGATGAGGATCAGCCCCATTTCTTGCTGACGCTGAAGTTTGGGTTTAAGGCGAGAAAAATAGCCCTCTAGGCCACGTCGATTCAGCAATTGAGTCAGTGGGTCAGTATTGGCAAATTCACGCAAGCGGGCATTGGCTTGGCGCAAGGCAACGGTGCGCTTATACACCATGCGCTTGAGGAAAAAGATGTACGCGACGGCGCTCAATGCCACCATGATCACTATGGTCGGGATTAACCAATCGGGATACGCCTCAACCCGCTCGGTATTAATCCATTTTTGCTTAATCCGTAGTAGTTCCTCAGACGGAATACGACTGATCCCAACACGTATTTCATCAAGCAATGCTTGGTTGCCTTTCGGCACTGCTGCATAAATTGGACGGGTATAAAGAACCTGCTCCGCGACAAATGCTAGCGGTTTCCCTTGAGTCAAAAAGTAAAAGTTAGCGACCTGACTATCTGCCACAAGGGCTTGGATCTCACCCTCTAGCGCGGCCGCAAATAAATCCTCGTTATTCAAAAAGCGACGTTGCTCCACTTGTGGATAGTGCTTGGCTAAGAACGAGGATTCATAGCTTTCTGCTACCACACCAACGACTTGATCTGCCGCTAAAGGCTTAATATCTGTGCTGCCCGGCTGGTTTTGCACATACAAAGAACCATTGATATTAAAAATTGGCGTCGCAAAATCTAAAAAGCGCTCACGTTCAGGCGAACGTAATAAACCGGCATGCACACGGTTACCGCCTTCTCGCATGTAAGAAAGGGTTTCAGGCCAATCTAACAGAACAAACTGAATGGGTTCATGATTGTATTTGGCATAAGCCTGCCAGAAATCGATCAATAGCCCTTTGGGCTGACCTGAGTCGGATAAATAGCTATAAGGCTTCCACACAGAGGAATGGGTGGCGACTAAAATGTCTTTATTTTCTGACAGATAGGCGTCATCGGCCCACACCTGCGTACTCGCATAAGTGCAGACTATAAGCAGCATCCCTGTCAAAAACCGTAAAGTACGCGCAAACATTGTTAGGCAGCCCATCGAAAGTGCTCTGATAGTAGATAAATTCTAGGTGAACGCAAAAGACTTAATAAAAAAGCATGATCCAGTTCAAATTGGAAGACAGATCACACTCATTAATGACAAAAGAATCACTAATAGCGCATAAAACAACCACCATGTCGCACGGGGTGAGAATCAACAGAAAACGTAATCATCAAAATAAAAGCGTGCTGAAACCGATTACTGTCACCGGCTTGTAATGATCTGGACGGTGAGCTGTGGTAAATTTACGCGCCCAAAGGATGGGAGGTGAATGGTGAATCGATGGCACTGGGTGAAATCGTGTTACACCAACAACGCCTTTATTGCCCGTGATCAACACAGATCAACGCAGACAATCTATACTCACGATCGATAAAACAGTGACGTCACCTCAGCGTGAAGGCTGCGGTAACGTCATTGAGAAATGCGAGAATTTTGCTAACTGCACCGCGATAACGACCTGTTTATGTTGTTTAATTACATTTAAATCAGTCTTTTGCAGTTAGGCCCCAAGTTTATGTTTCAATTTTTGACCGGAGAAATGCGTCGATGAAAAAGACCAAAATCGTTTGTACGATTGGACCTAAAACTGAATCGGAAGAGATGCTGACTAAGCTTGTTGATGCAGGCATGAACGTGATGCGTCTTAACTTCTCACACGGTGACTATGCCGAACACGGTGCGCGTATCACAAATTTGCGCAACGTCATGAAGACAACCGGTAAGCAAGTTGCGATTCTGCTCGATACCAAGGGCCCAGAGATCCGCACCATCAAACTCGAAGGTGGTAACGACGTCGCATTAGAAGCTGGTCAAACGTTCACTTTCACCACAGACACCTCTGTCGTGGGTAACAAAGATCGCGTAGCCGTTACTTACGCCGGCCTACCTCGTGACCTAAAAGCAGGCAACACTGTACTCGTTGATGACGGTCTGCTTGAGATGGAAGTACTAGAAACGACTGAAAAAGAAGTGGTTTGTAAGGTACTGAACAACGGTGAGTTGGGCGAAAACAAAGGCGTTAACCTGCCAGGTGTTTCGGTGAGCCTGCCTGCACTGGCTGAAAAAGATAAATCGGATCTAAAATTTGGTTGTGAGCAAGGCGTCGACTTTGTTGCGGCCTCATTTATTCGTAAGAAAGAAGACGTGGAAGAAATCCGCGAGCTGCTGGCTCAAAACGGCGGCAGCGACATCAAGATCATCTCTAAAATTGAAAACCAAGAAGGTGTCGACAATTTTGACGCTATCTTGGAAGCGTCTGACGGTATCATGGTAGCCCGTGGTGACTTGGGCGTAGAAATCCCAGTGGAAGAAGTGATCTTCGCGCAGAAGATGATGATCGAGAAGTGTAACCGTGCTCGCAAGATGGTTATTACCGCAACACAAATGCTGGACTCAATGATCAAAAACCCACGTCCAACCCGCGCTGAAGCCGGTGATGTGGCGAATGCGATCATGGACGGTACCGATGCCGTCATGCTGTCTGGCGAGTCAGCGAAAGGTAAATACCCGGTTGAAGCGGTGAGCATCATGGCGCAAATCTGTGAGCGTACTGACCGTCAAATGTCACCTGCACTGGGTTCTCGTCTCGATAGCGATCGCCTGCGTATCACCGAAGCGGTCTGTAAAGGCGCGGTTGATACCTCTCAGAAGTTGGGTGCACCTTTGATTGTTGTTGCCACAGAAGCGGGCAAATCAGCACGCTCAGTACGTAAGTACTTCCCAACGGCAAACATCATCGCGGTCACCACCAACCCGAAAACAGCCGCTCACCTGTGTCTAACCAAAGGTGTGACGCCTGTGATGATCGAAAGCATCGACAGCACCGATGAGTTCTACCGTCGCGGTAAAACCATCGCGCTTGAGTCTGGTTTGGCGCATAAAGGCGACATCGTGGTCATGGTTTCAGGCGCGCTTGTGCCTTCTGGTACCACCAACACCGCCTCTGTGCACGTGCTGTAATTAAGCACCAATAGCAACGCCTACGCCTCGACAATGTCGGGGCGTTTTTTTATCCATGACACGGTGGCATGATAAAGAGGCTTGCATTTAGTCGCGAGCCAACCTCGTCGACCTAGCACAGGAAGTGTTATGAAGTTCACCAAAGCCCAACACGCTATGGAGCAAATCTGGGTAGCCATATTAACCCGCCAGTTATCACTCACAGCGCGCGCAGAGGGCGATTATCCACTCACTGTCTCCGCTTTGTGTGAGCAACTCAGCCTGTCGATGGCCACAGCGCGCGATGGGTTACATTTATTAGCGGTAGAAGGACGGGTTCTTTATCAGCCTCATCTTGGCTATCGGCTCACACCATTAAGCCAAGCAGACTGGCAGGCATTGATTCAAGCCCTAAAAGGTCTGTTTGGTGCGTGCATCGATAGCTTTCCCAGCAAACTTGATGAACAGACTGCATTACAGGTGTTGGGACTGATTCATTCTATTCAGCACTTACCCGCCAAAGATAGCGCCGATATCACCACCATGGCCTATTGGCACCAAACCCTGCACACCCAGCTGCTTTGTGGTATCAACCCCTACTTGCAAAAGGCGTTGATGCCAGTCATGGCACAGCACCAGCGTTATCTCACCCATCCTGATGTGAAGATAGATTGGCTGGCACAATGGCAACAGTTATTTCCGATTGTGCGCGGTTTGGTTTCGCCGCGCCCGCAAGCGTATACGCAGCGCTATCAGCTGTACTGGCAATCACTAAACCAGCACATTGACCATCAGCTTATCGCGCTTACCAGTGGACAATTTCTTTGAAGTGCGTTTTGATCAATACCGCTAACGGCACTAAATAAATCGCGCTAAGCTTTAATGCCATTACCGCGAGCGTCAGTGTAGTCATGCGCACTAGGCACTTGTTGATGGTTTGTACGACAGGGTGGCTCATCATCATTTCAGTCTAAAGTAGGATGGTTGTTCAAAAATCAGGCTGTAGTTTACAAATTAATCAATAAATCGCAAGCGCCAATCACGCCTGTTATCATGGCGCGCGAAGAGGCTGAGTCTAAGTCGCTGATTTACCGCTACCACAGAGAAAAAAATGACAAAACCATTAACCATTTTGGATATTGCCCGCTTAGCCGGGGTGGGGAAATCGACCGTATCGCGTGTGCTAAACCATGACGCACGCGTTAAAGACAGTACCCGCGCTAAAGTACAAGCGGTGATCGACCAACATGGCTTTTTACCATCGAAGTCAGCGCGCGCGATGCGTGCGCAACGCAGCGGTGTTGTGGGCGTGATCGTGGCAAAGCTCAGTTCCAACTCAGAGAACACCGCACTGACGGGGCTGCTCAATACCTTGTATGCCAAAGGCTATGACGCAGCCATTATGGAAAGCCAGTTCTCACAACAAAAAGCACAAGCCCATCTCGATGTGCTAAAACGCCGTAACGTGGATGGGATTATCTTTTTTGGTTTTTCTGGCTGTGATCTCAACGCGCTAGCGCCATTCGCCCCCAACTGTGTCGTGCTGGCCGTTGATAGTGAGCAATACGCCAGCGTCAGTTACGACAACCAAGGTGCCGTCACGCAAGTCATGGATCATTTTTATCATCAAGGGTGCCGTCATATTGCCTTCTTGGGGATTGATGAGCGCGATGAAACCACAGGTTTCGCCCGCTCTGATGCCTATCAGCGTTTTTGCCAAACCCACCAGCTTTCACCACAACTCCATCGTTGTGAGATGAGCCTGCATGCCGCCTATGCCGCAACAGATTGCCTATTAACCCCACAGACTGACGCCATTGTCTGCGCCTCCGACACTCTCGCCTTAGGGGTCGCAAAACGCCTACAAACCCTAAATCGTGAAGATATCGCCATTGGCGGCATTGGCAACCATGACATGCTACGCTTTATGTTCCCACGCGCAGTCAGTGTGGAACTGGGCTACCATCAAGCAGGGCAACATGCTGCTGAGTTACTGCTCAAGCAGTTGGATGATGAAGTGACCACTATCACACATTGGACGCAACCCTGTCATCTGGTGACTCCCTAACCTCCCACTAAAAATCAAGCAGTTACGAATTTCTGTGTGATGGTTTTCAAAATGTGGGAACGATTCCACTGATAATTGGCTTAGTACGATCAATAATCAATGGGAACGTTACCAATGAATACCCTACAGCAATACAGGATTGCTTATGAGCCAGATAAATAAAAATGCCGTTGATCAATTGATCACTCATATAGGCGGCAAAGACAACATCGCCACCGTGAGCCACTGCCTCACCCGCTTACGCTTCGTATTAAATGACCCGGAAAAAGCGGACGTCGCCGCCATTGAAGCGATCCCCATGGTTAAAGGCTGCTTTACCAGCGCTGGCCAATTTCAAGTCGTGATCGGCACCAGCGTGGACCAAGCCTTTGTCCTGTTGCAACAGGCTACCGGCGTCGAAGGCCAATCAAAAGATGAGGCCAAGCAAGCCGCGCGTAAAAACATGAGCCTGCTAGAGCGTGCGATTTCACACCTCGCGGAAATTTTTGTTCCCCTTCTCCCCGCGATCATCACCGGTGGTCTGATCCTCGGCTTCCGTAACGTGATCGGTGATATCCGCATGTTCGATGGCAAAACCTTAACCGAGATCAGCGAGTTTTGGGCCACCGCCCACGGCTTTTTATGGCTGCTTGGCGAAGCCATCTTCCACTTCCTGCCTGTCGGCGTGTGTTGGGCGACGGTCAGAAAAATGGGCGGCACGCCGATTTTGGGTATCGTACTAGGTATTACTCTGGTATCGCCGCAGTTGATGAACGCTTACCTTATCGGTAAAGAAATGCCTGAAGTGTGGGACTTTGGCTGGTTCTCAATTGAAAAAGTCGGCTACCAAGCACAGGTGATCCCAGCCATGTTTGCGGGGATGGCGTTAGCGTTTATTGAAACCCAGTTAAAACGCATTATTCCGGATTATTTGTATTTGGTGGTGGTGCCGTTTGTCGCGCTACTCACTTCCGTTATCTTGGCGCACACCCTCATCGGCCCCTTTGGCCGCGAGATTGGTAATGGCGTCGCCTTCTTAGCCCGTTCGGCAATGACCGGCGATTACGCCTACATAGGCGCGGCCCTGTTCGGCTTCCTGTATGCACCTTTGGTGATCACCGGTGTTCACCACACCACCAACGCGGTGGATTTGCAGCTGATGCAAGAGATGGGCGGCACACCCATTTGGCCACTGATTGCTCTGTCTAACATTGCACAAGCCTCGGCGGTTGTCGGGATCATTTGGATGAGCAAAAAAGAAAACGAACGTGAAATCTCTGTGCCCGCGGCGATTTCCGCCTATCTTGGCGTGACAGAGCCGGCCATGTACGGGATTAACTTACGTTACAAATTCCCAATGCTGTGCGCGATGGTTGGCTCGGCGCTAGCCGCCATTGTGTGTGGCCTCTCCGGTGTGATGGCCAACGGCATTGGTGTAGGTGGCTTGCCGGGTATTTTATCTATTCAGCCACAGTTCTGGGGTGTTTACGCGGTCGCGATGCTAATTGCCATTATTGTGCCTATTGCACTCACCGCCTTTATGTATCGCCGTCAAGCCAGCAAAGGCAAACTGGCGGTCGTCTAACTCCCATTCAGTCTGCGGGGAGCACGCTCCCCGCTTTATTAGCGTTAAGAGAGACATTATGCACGCACATCCCTGGTGGAAAACGGCCACCATTTATCAGATTTATCCCAAGAGCTTCCGTGATACCACACAAACAGGGACAGGTGATCTGCCGGGCATTATCGAAAAGCTGGACTACTTTTCGGCCTTGGGCATCGATGCATTATGGCTAACCCCCATTTATGTATCACCACAAGTCGATAACGGCTACGACATTGCCGATTATTACGCCATTGACCCTAGCCTAGGCACCATGGACGACTTCGACACCCTGCTCGCCGAGGCGCACAAACGCGATATCCGCATCATCATGGATATTGTAATTAACCATACCTCAACCGAGCACCCTTGGTTTCAATCCGCGCTTACCGGTAAAGACAGCCCCTATCGCGATTACTACATCTGGAAAGATCCGGTTAATGGCGGTGCGCCAAACAACTGGCAATCAAAGTTTGGCGGTAGCGCGTGGCAATGGCATGAACCGACCGGCCAGTATTACCTCCACTTATTTGCCACCGAACAGGCCGACCTTAACTGGGAAAACCCAGCGGTGCGGGCAGCAGTCAAAGACGTAATGGCTTTTTGGGCCGACAAAGGCGTGGATGGTTTTCGACTCGATGTGATCAATTTGATCTCCAAAGATCAGTCGTTCCCTGATGATCATCAAGGCGATGGTCGCCGTTTTTATACCGATGGCCCGCGCGTTCACGAATACTTACAAGAGATCAGCCGCGACATTTTCCAGCGTTACGGCAGCGTCACCGTGGGCGAGATGTCTTCGACCACCTTGGAGCATTGTCAACAATACTCCGCGCCAGATGGCAAAGAGCTCTCCATGGTGTTTAACTTCCACCACTTAAAAGTCGATTATCCGGGCGGCGAGAAGTGGCGACTGGCACCGTTTGACTTCTTAGCCCTAAAACAGCTTTTCCGTACTTGGCAGCACGGCCTACATAATCAAGGTTGGGGAGCACTGTTTTGGTGTAACCACGACCAACCGCGTGTAGTCAGCCGCTTTGGTGATGATCGCCATCATCGCGTTGCCTCCGCCAAAATGCTCGCCACCGCGATTCATATGCAGCAAGGCACGCCTTACGTGTATCAAGGGGAAGAAATTGGCATGACCAACCCTGGCTATCAGCGTATTGATGATTATCAAGACGTCGAAAGCCGAAACATGTACCGCCTGCTGTGCGAACAAGGCATGCCAGAAGGGGAAGTGTTGGCCATTCTGGCGGCACGATCACGCGACAACTCGCGCACCCCCATGCAGTGGGACAGTTCAGCAAACGCCGGTTTTACCAAAGGCACACCGTGGCTCAAGCCTGCGCCTAACTATGTTGACGTCAATGTCGACAGCGCACTGGCGGATAAAAACTCGGTGTTCTATCACTACAAGCAGCTAATTTCCCTGCGAAAAACCTTACCCGTGATCCGTGAAGGGGATTATCAGGACTTGCTGCCTGACCACCCACAGCTGCTCGCGTATCGTCGCGACAATGGCGACAGCCAACTGGTAGTAGTGTGTAATTTTTATGGCGAACCAGTTACAGCGACCTTGCCTGTCGCCCCTGCCCCGAACGCAGACTTGGTGAGCCATAATTACCCAGAAGCCAAGCCCTTGATGCCAGAAATGCAATTGGCACCCTATGAAGCCTTGGTGTACTTGATTAACCACGACTAACATGCACAAAAATGGCACGCCTTGGCGTGCCATTTTCCTTACCTCGACCCGTTGCTTGGGTTACTGGCGCAGCGCTCGCTCGCCGCGTGCGATGCCCACCACGCCACTGCGTGCCACTTCAATGATCTCGGTAATTTCACCCACCGCGCGAATAAAGGCATCCAACTTGTCACTGTCGCCCGTCAGCTGCACGGTATATTGTGAAGCCGTCACATCGACAATTTGCCCCCGAAAAATATCGGCGGTGCGTTTTACCTCTGCGCGGGCGTAGCCACTCGCTTTCACTTTCACCAACGCCAGTTCACGTTCAATGTGATCGCTCTCGGTGACATTACTCACTTTCAGTACATCAATCAGCTTGTGCAAATGCTTTTCGATTTGCTCGCGGTCCGCATCGCTGACCACTGATGTGGTGATATTTAAGCGCGACAAGGTCGCATCATCGGTGGGTGACACCGTCAGTGATTCAATGTTGTAGCCACGCTGAGAGAACAGACCCACCACGCGCGACAAGGCACCCGGCTCGTTTTCCATTAAAACCGATACAATACTGCGCATTAGGTTCTCTCCGTTTTGCTCAACCACATTTCATTCATCGCCCCACCGCGTACCTGCATCGGATACACGTGCTCAGTTTCATCGACATGGATATCGACAAACACCAAGCGATCTTTCATTGCCAGCGCCTTTTCTAGGCCGGCTTCTAACTCAGACGGATGGCTAATGCGCATCCCCACATGGCCATAGGCTTCAGCAATCGCGGCAAAATCCGGCACCGAGTCCATATAGGAGTGCGAATGGCGGCCTTGATAAATCATGTCCTGCCATTGTTTGACCATCCCGAGGAAACGGTTGTTGAGGTTAACGATCACCACCGGGATATCATATTGCAGTGCGGTGGACAGCTCCTGAATATTCATTTGAATACTGCCATCACCGGTAACACACACCACCTGCGCGTCCGGTAGCGCGAACTTCACCCCCATAGCGGCGGGTAGCCCAAAGCCCATGGTGCCCAAGCCGCCCGAGTTTATCCAACGACGTGGTTTATCAAACGGATAATAGAGTGCGGCAAACATTTGGTGCTGACCCACGTCGGAGCTTACATAGGCCTCGCCATCGGTAAGGCGATACAAGGTTTCAATCACTTGCTGCGGTTTGATGCGCTCCGGATCCACGTCATACTTCAAACACTGACGCTCGCGCCAAGTTTGAATATTGTGCCACCAAGTACTGATCGCATCACTGTCGTTACTGCCACCTTGCTCCACCAGCAATTTCAGCATGCTATTTAGTACCGCATCCGCCGAACCGACGATAGGAATGTCTGCCGCCACGGTTTTAGAAATGCTCGATGGGTCGACATCAATGTGCATGATGGTGGCATCGGGACAGTATTTTTCTAAGTTGTTGGTGGTGCGATCGTCAAACCGGACACCAATACCAAAGATCAGATCGGCTTGGTGCATCGCCATGTTCGCTTCGTAGGTGCCATGCATGCCCAGCATACCCAGCGATTGTTGATGGGTGCCGGGAAACGCCCCCAGCCCCATCAAGGTGCTGACAACAGGGATGTTAAGGCTTTCTGATAGTTGGCGGATTTGTTCGCCGCAATCGGCCATGATGGCCCCACCACCGACATACAATACTGGTTTTTTCGCCGCCAATAGTGCTTTTAAGCCACGCTTTATCTGCCCTTTATGTCCCGAAGTAGTCGGATTATAAGAGCGCATGCGCACACTGTCTGGATACTGATAAGGGTGCTTTTGTGCCGGATTTAGCATGTCTTTAGGAATATCCACCACCACAGGGCCGGGACGTCCCGTTGAGGCAAGATAAAAGGCTTTTTTAACAATGTTAGGAATGTCTTCAGCGCGCTGGACTAAAAAGCTGTGCTTGACCACCGGGCGGGAGATCCCCACCATATCGCATTCTTGGAAGGCATCATTGCCAATCAGACCGCTCATGACTTGGCCAGAAAACACCACCATGGGGATCGAGTCCATGTACGCGGTGGCAATGCCGGTAATTGCATTGGTTGCCCCTGGGCCTGACGTCACCAGCACCACGCCCACTTCCCCCGTGGCACGCGCATAACCATCGGCCATGTGGACCGCGGCTTGTTCGTGGCGTACCAACACATGGTCGATATCACTCTTTTCGTGCAATGCGTCGTATATATCCAGTACTGATCCGCCTGGATAACCAAAAATATGTTTTACGCCTTGATCGATCATGGAACGCACGATCATCTCGGCACCGGATAACATTTCCACTCTACGCCTCCCTGTTTGCATAGTTAGGACTTACTTTTAGCCTAATCCTGCCCCTTACTCTTAGATGTACTGGTGGTCACTCACCACGCGGACATCGAAACCAAATACTGGCGGTAAGGCGGCGTTAGATTGTCACTTGGCCTGCTTCGGATGAAGCTGCAATCAATGTAACGTTTTATTTGCAAAACTGTCTATTGGCTAGTCGGTATTTACATTTTTAATCTAAATGTTGAGCAAATGTTGCTGGATAACACTGGTTGGGAGGTCAAAAATCGGAAATATCCACTACAAGGAAACAATTTTTACAGATTTTCTATACCTGTCGAGGAGAAAAACGATGTGAAAATAGCCTTCACAGAAGGGACATTTCTCATCGATGAGAAACATCCCCCTTTACACATCATTGACGCTGGTACATCGCCTCAATGTGATGTTGGTAACGTGAAAGGATCACTTTACGGCGCAGCTTCATGGTCGGCGTGAGCTCGCCACTGTGCATGCAAAAGCCCTGCGGTAATAAAGTGAAGCGTTTGACTTGCTCAAATTTGGCCAACTCGTGTTGCAAGCTCTGCAAGCGCTTTTCAAACAAGGCCACCACATCGGAGTGTTTCAGCAGCTCTTTGCGATTTTGATATTCGATATTGGCCGCCCGCGCCCACTCTTCCAAGGCATCAAAGCAAGGCACAATCAAGGCCGATACAAAGTGACGCGCCTCGGCCACCACCGCAATCTGATCAATAAAATGATCGCGCACCAAAGCGCCTTCTACCCGCTGTGGCGCAATGTATTTGCCACCAGAGGTTTTCATCAGCTCTTTGATTCGGTCGGTGATAAAGACGTTGCCCTTGGCATCGAGATACCCCGCATCGCCGGTTTTCAAAAAACCATCCTCGGTAAAGGTGGCAGCGGTCGCATCGGGCTGATTAAAGTAACCTCGCATCACCATTGGCCCGCGGACTTGAATTTCATCCTCCGCACCAATTCGCACCTCCGCCCCTGGCATCGGATAACCAATCGAGTGAGGGTCAAAGCGCGTATCGTCCCAACAAGAAACCGTGGCGGTGGTTTCGGTCATGCCATAACCGAGCTTGACGTTAATACCTATGGCATGGAAAAACGCGCCAATGTCAGGGTCAAGACGCGCTCCACCGCATGGCATCAAGCGCATCTTGCCACCCAATAGCGCACGCAGCTTACTCAGTACCAGCTTGTCGGCCAACGCTACTTGCCATTGCTGACGTCGCGACGGTGATTGACCTGCGCGTAACTGACTGGCATGACGCTCGCCTTGGCGCAGCGCCCAACGGAATAAATGCGGTTTAACACCGGTGGCCCGACTGAGTTTATCGTGAATAGCACCATGAATTTTTTCATAAAAACGCGGTACCGCACACATCACCGTCGGTTTAATCTCCGCCAATGCATCACGTACCTGAAGCGGGTTTGAAAGATAACAGTTCACCGCCCCGCGGTGCAGGACGTAATAGCTCCATGCACGCTCGAACACATGAGAAAGCGGCAAAAAGGCCAAAGACACATCATCGGGTCTTAATGCCAAGACTTGGTCATGTACCTCCAGCTGCGCCGCAACATTGGCATAATCCAGCATCACCCCTTTCGGATCGCCCGTGGTGCCGGAGGTGTAAATCAAGGTAATCAAATCATCCATGCATCGCGCATCAATGCGCGCGTCTAATTCGGCTTGATAGCTGCGATCGTCTTGCAATAACCAACTGGCCCAGTCCCACACTTTGGGATGTGCGGGTGCCTGTGTTTCTTGGTTGAGGGCGATTACTCCTTTGACATTGGGACAGTGTTCAAGGGCAGCAACCGCGCTCTCCAGTTGTTCGTCACCGGCGAAGATCCATTGCACGTCCGCATCATTGATAATGTGTGCCGCTTGCTGATCAGTACTGGTTGCGTAAATCGGCACCGGCACGGCACGAATTTGCAACGCGGCATAGTCCAACATCGCCCATTTTTCACTGTTCGGCGCAAAGATAGCGACGGTTTGCTGAACCTGACAACCAGCTTTGAGTAAACAGCGTGATAGCTGATCAATGCGCTCGCCCAGTTGGCGCCAGCTGATACTCGCCCACTGTGACTGTTGCTGAAAACGGATAGCTTCGCGTTCACCTTGGGCAGTAATTTGCTCGCGGATGCGCGTGACGATATGGTTTTGGGTGTTCACTGTGTCTCTCTTGGTTTGCCGTTTGGCGAACACATGTACGCTCAATAATGGCAGCGAGTTTACCGAGCGCACCACCAAACTCAAGAGAAATTGAGTGAATGCTCTAGCGAAAATGTAAAAACGTGATTCAACAGACCAGACCGCCGTTATTGGGCGGTCAGCGCATCAAGCGGTTTAACAGTAAGGGATGCTGACGTCGACGTGGATGCGGGCGGCTAATATCCAGCAAATACTCTTCAACTGCTTCTGGAAAACGAACCTGTGACCAAAGCTGGTGAAATAAACTTTGCGTTTGGTCGAGCTCACCTTTGACCAACCACTCCGCTAGCGCTCTTGCGACATCAGGGTAACGGATATCGCCACTGGCCGGGGCTTTCAACCAATCTCTCACCGCGCGAGCGTCTAAGTGTGTCATGGCGTGCGCCAACCCTAATTGTGCCAGCGTTGCCACATTACTCAGCTGCTCAAACTGTCCTGCCAAGGGTTTTAGCAACAACTTTTTCCCCATGGTTAATGCTTCAGAAGGCAGTTCAAAGCCACCATTCGCGATCACACCTTGGCAAGCCTTTAGCGCAGTATGAAAGCTGGCTTTCCCAAGTGGCATAAAGCGAATATTCTCTCGCCGATAGCCTTGCTTCACATCTGGATGAAAACAAACAAAACCTTGGTTAAAGCGCAGTAACAGCGCCGTCACTGCATCGAGTGACTCAAAAGGAAGATAGACCAAGACATCCTCTGATTGACTCGCCTTTAGTGAAAGGGTGTCATCACTGCCGATATCAATGATGGGAGGCAAAATCGGCTGATTAAAGTGATACCAATGAAGCCCTATGGCATGATCCGTCGGCGCAAAATAACGCATAATCAGCCGGTTTATCAGTCCTTCTCCCTGTTTAGGGACCGCATAGGCAAAGGCAGCTTGATGGCTAATCGCCACGGAGGGAACACCTTGCTGACGTGCCGCCCAAGCCGTGATAGGCTCAAAATCGGATACCACTTTGTCGTAGCCGGTAACATCGAGCGCGCGAATATCGCGATAAAGTTGCCGAACGTGATGCTTTTTCGCCGTCTCAAGCAGCGCAATTTTACCGTCGCGACTGATAAAACTCATGCCGGTAAACGTGCGATAGTCACCAAACGGCGCCATATCAAAATAGCGCTCTGAAGGTCGTCCAGAAAAGACAAAATCCACACTCACGTCATACGCTTTTAGGGCCCTTGCCATCGCCCTTGCTCGTGAAATATGGCCGTTACCGGTTCCTTGCACACCGTATAAAAGCTTCATGTACTTGTCGCCATCCAGTAAAGATCGTCGGTGATGTTTTGTGCCAACGCAGTACAGAGAAGTCCTAACGCCGCGCCGACCAGAATATCGCTAACAAAATGGACCCCCAGCAATACGCGGGACAGCCCAATCAACCCCGCCCAAATAAAGGCCACTGCCGCCAAGGGGGGATAAAAGGTACTAATCAGTGAAGCCATTAAAAAAGCGGCCGCCGTGTGGCCAGAAGGCATGCTGTATAAATCTGAGGGCGTGATAAAAGCGGGCAGCTGTGAAGGCCGTGCGCGGCGGAAGCTCCGTTTAAGAACCCAATAGATGGGCAATTCAATCGCAAAGGCGACGATTCCAGTGCACAACAACCATAAGCCAAATGCACCGTCGAGCCACCATGCGGCCAAGCCAATTCCTGCATATAACGGCCCATCACCAGAGTGTGATATCACCCGCGCTACTTTGGCTGTCGCTGCACTAAATCGATGAGAAAGGCACAGGTACGACACCGTGTGGTCAAAACGTTGAATCGCTGTAAAGCTTCTCATCATGCCCCCGCTTTCGGTTAGCTGATGGTCAAACTCTAGACAGCGGGTATGACAACGGGGTGACGTTACGAGGTCATATTGATGAAGATAACACTCCCTACAGTTTGTTATCCTAACACAGAGAAAGTGCTATCTAACTGTATACCTTCCCCGCAACCAACAGCCGTTTATTTCGAATTACACACTTAAAACCAGTGTAATAAACTGGTTTTAAGCGGGTTAACTAAGCAGATCCATTTTTTTATTTTTTTGTGATTGACGCTTTCCCCGCCGCTCTGTTATTTCTGTAACCAGCAAACACATTGAATGGATAGTTCATGACACTGATTACACTACGCCTCATCCTCCTCCTTATCGTGACTCGGTCGCGCGGGTAGGTATTGGGCAGCAATCAGTGAATGCCAAATGTCAAAAACCCGCGCCAGACGCGGGTTTTTTTGTATCTAACGCCGTCAAAATAAAACACAGTGCCCATTAAAAGAGCCATGAAGGCGGCGAGCAAACACAACAGGGAGTCACCCATGAGCGACAACAGTCAGGTCATCATCTTTGATACCACTTTGCGCGATGGTGAGCAGGCCTTATCCGCCAGCTTAACCGTAAAAGAGAAGTTGCAGATCGCCCAAGCCTTAGACCGACTGGGCGTCGACATTATTGAAGCCGGTTTTCCAGTCTCCTCACCGGGCGATTTTGAATCGGTGCGCACCATCGCTGAGCATATGCAACATGCGCGCGTTTGTGCCTTATCTCGCGCCGTTCCTAAAGACATTGATGTTGCCGCTGAGTCCCTCAAAGCCGCCGACGCTTTYCGTATCCACACCTTTTTATCCACCTCAACCATTCATGTAAAAGATAAGCTTCGCCGCAGCTACGATGACGTGGTCGAGATGGGGGTACGCGCCGTCAAGCACGCGCGCCAATACACGGACGATGTGGAGTTTTCCTGCGAAGATGCTGGGCGCACCCCGATTGATAACCTGTGCCGTATGGTCGAAGCGGCAATTGATGCCGGTGCGACCACCGTCAATATCCCCGATACCGTCGGCTACACAGTTCCCAGTGAATTCGGCAATATCATTGCGACCTTGTTTAATCGCGTACCCAATATCGACAAAGCGGTCATTTCTGTTCACTGCCATGATGACTTGGGGATGTCGGTCGCTAACTCCATTGCTGCCATACAAGCCGGCGCTCGCCAAGTGGAAGGCACGATCAATGGCATCGGCGAGCGCGCCGGTAACTGTGCGCTGGAAGAAATTGCGATGATTTTAAAAACCCGCGCCGACTTATTAGGTGTGGAAACCAAGTTGAACCACACCGAAATCGCCCGTACCAGTAAGCTGGTTAGCCAACTTTGCAACATGCCAATCCAGCCCAACAAGGCCGTGGTCGGTACCAATGCCTTTAGCCACTCTTCTGGCATTCACCAAGACGGCATGCTGAAAAACAAAAATACCTACGAAATCATGACGCCAGAGTCGATAGGGTTGGGCAAAAAAGCGCTGAATTTGACCAGCCGCTCCGGCCGCGCCGCGGTGAAAAGCCACATGGAAAACCTTGGCTATACCGAGCAAGACTACGATTTAGACACCTTGTATCAGTCATTCTTGCAGCTGGCAGATCGTAAAGGTCAGGTGTTCGATTACGACTTAGAAGCCTTGATGTTCTTCAACAACCTCAAAGAAGAGGACGACTTTTATAAGCTCAACTATCTAGGCGTGCAATCGGGCAGCCTAATGGCGACCACCAGCATCAAGTTGCAATGTGGCGACGAAGAGAAACGCGAGGCGGCGATTGGTAACGGCCCCGTCGATGCCCTTTATCAGTGCATCTACCGCATTACTGGCTACGACATTGAACTGGATAAATTCGATCTGACCGCCAAAGGAGAAGGGGAAGATGGCCTCGGCCAAGCCGACATTATTGCCAACTACAAGGGCCGTAAATATCACGGCACCGGGGTCTCAACCGACATTATCGAAGCCTCCGGTGAGGCGCTATTGCACGTGATCAATGCCATCTATCGCGCGGATAAAATTGCGCAGATTAAGGAACAATCCCACTTAAAACAGGAGACAGTATAACCATGGCTAACGCACACCAGATTGCAATTTTAGCCGGCGACGGTATCGGCCCCGAAGTCATGGCGCAAGCCGAAAAAGTGCTTGATGCGGTTAGCGAGCGATTCGCTGTCACCTTTGAGCGTCACCACTACCCTGTAGGCGGTGCCGCCATTGATGCCCACGGCTCCCCTTTGCCAGCACACACCTTGGCCGGCTGTGAAAAAGCGGATGCGATTTTATTTGGCTCAGTCGGCGGCCCCAAGTGGGAGCATTTACCGCCAACCGAACAACCGGAGCGCGGTGCCTTACTGCCGCTACGCAAGCACTTTGGTCTGTTTTGTAATTTGCGTCCGGCACAAATCCATACCGGTCTCGAAGGCTTTTGCCCACTGCGCGCCGACATTGCCGACAAAGGCTTTAACATCGTGGTGGTGCGAGAGCTGACCGGCGGGATTTATTTTGGTGAGCCCAAAGGACGTGAAGGTGAAGGCCGCGAGGAAAAAGCGTTTGATACGGAAGTCTATCATCGCTATGAAATTGAGCGTATTGCCCGTATTGCCTTTCAATCGGCCCAGCTTCGCAACAAACACGTGTGCTCAATCGATAAAGCCAACGTGCTGCAAAGCTCAATGCTATGGCGTGAGGTGGTGGAAGAGGTGGCCAAGGACTATCCGGATGTCCGCTTAAGCCATATGTATATCGACAACGCCACCATGCAGCTGATTAAAGACCCGTCGCAATTTGATGTGATGCTGTGCTCGAACATTTTCGGCGACATCATCTCCGATGAGTGCGCCATGATCACCGGCTCTATGGGCATGCTGCCATCTGCGAGCTTGAACGCGAGTAAATTTGGTTTGTATGAACCCGCCGGCGGCTCTGCCCCCGATATCGCGGGTAAGAATATCGCCAACCCAGTGGCGCAAATTCTCTCCGCCGCGCTAATGTTGCGCTACTCGTTAGGCGAAGAAGACGCGGCCTGTGCGATTGAGCATGCAGTCAGCCAAGCACTGGCGGCCGGTGAGTTGACCGCGGATCTCGCCGGTAACCGCCCCGCATTGAGTACTGAACAAATGGGCGATCGTATCGCCGCCTATATCCGCCAAGGCGCAGAATAATTACCCGTAAGGATACGAGCTATGTCGAATGCAAACACCCAGCAAGGCGCTAAGACCTTGTATGAAAAAATCTATCAAGCCCATGTGGTCACCGAGCAGCCAGGCGAAGCGCCGTTGCTGTATATCGACCGTCATTTAGTGCACGAAGTGACCTCACCACAAGCCTTTGATGGCCTGCGGGAAAAAGGGCGCCCAGTGCGCCAAGTGAGCAAAACCTTCGCCACCATGGATCACAATGTCTCCACCGAAACCAAAGACATTAACGCGTCAGGGGAAATGGCGCGTATCCAAATGGAAACCTTGGCCAAAAACTGCGAAGAGTTCGGAGTGACCCTGTACGACTTAAATCATCCTTACCAAGGCATTGTGCATGTGATGGGCCCCGAGCTTGGTATTACCCTGCCCGGCACCACCATCGTCTGTGGTGATTCGCACACCGCAACCCACGGCGCTTTTGGTGCACTGGCCTTTGGCATTGGTACCTCAGAAGTCGAACACGTACTGGCCACTCAAACGCTTAAGCAATCCCGCGCCCGCACGATGAAAATTGAAGTCACGGGCAAAACTGCCCCCGGGATCACCGCCAAAGATATTGTCCTTGCGATTATCGGTAAAGTTGGCCACGCAGGTGGCACTGGGCATGTGGTGGAGTTTTGCGGGGACGCAATCACCGACTTGTCGATGGAAGGGCGAATGACGGTGTGCAACATGGCCATCGAATTAGGCGCAAAAGCTGGCCTGATCGCGCCAGATGACACCACCTTTGCCTACCTAAAAGACAAAAAATTTGCCCCTAAAGGCGAGCAATGGCAGCAAGCCGTTGCGTATTGGCAAACCTTGCACTCAGATGCCGATGCGCACTTTGATCGTGTGGTCACCCTCGATGGCAGTCAAATCCATCATCAAGTCACATGGGGCACCAACCCCGGCCAAGTGGTCAGTGTGCATGATACCGTGCCTGTCCCAGAGAGCATGACCGACCCGATAGAGCGCCACTCGGCTGAGCGAGCCTTAAAGTATATGGGGCTGACGGCAGGCCAAGCCATTACAGATATCCGCATCGATAAAGTCTTTATTGGCTCTTGCACCAACTCACGGATTGAAGACATGCGCGCAGCCGCCGCGGTCGCCAAAGGACGACGCGTGGCAGAGGGTGTACATGCCATGGTAGTGCCGGGCTCCGAGCAAGTGCGCGCCCAAGCAGAGCAAGAAGGGCTGGATGTAATCTTCCGCGAAGCGGGCTTTGAATGGCGCTTACCCGGCTGCTCGATGTGTTTGGCAATGAACAACGATCGCTTAGGCCCTAAAGAGCGCTGTGCGTCCACCAGCAACCGCAACTTTGAAGGGCGTCAAGGCCGTGAAGGCCGCACCCACTTGGTCAGCCCAGCCATGGCCGCCGCCGCGGCGATTGCGGGCCATTTTGTCGACGTTAACCAATTATAAGGAGGCCTTATGTCAGGCATACACACTCATACCGGCATTGTTGCCCCATTAGATGCGGCGAACGTCGATACCGATGCGATTATCCCTAAACAGTTTTTGCAAAAAGTCACCCGTACAGGCTTTGGTCAGCATCTATTTCACGATTGGCGCTTTTTAGACGATGCGGGTAAACAGCCGAACCCCGAGTTTGTGCTCAATCAAGCGCGCTACCAAGGGGCGAGCGTGTTACTCACCCGCGAAAACTTTGGCTGTGGCTCGTCACGCGAACATGCTCCTTGGGCGCTGGATGATTACGGTTTTAAAGTGATTATCGCCCCCAGTTTTGCCGATATTTTCTATGGCAACTGCATTAATAACCAAATGGTGCCAGTGACCCTTGAAGAAGGCCAAATCGATGCTCTATTTACGTATGTGGCCGAAAATGAAGGCGCGACGGTAACGCTAGATTTGCCCGCCCAAACCATCCGTGCCGGTGAACACTGCTTTAGCTTCCAGATGGATGATTTTCGCCGTCATTGCTTGTTGGAAGGATTAGATAGCATTGGCCTCACGCTTCAGCACGACGCTGAGATCTCGCGCTTTGAGCAAAACATTCCCGCCTTTTTGGCATAACACAATGCTTTAACCACTAAAACGCTGCTTGAGCAGCGTTTTTTTATGGCTATGAAAGCAAACATGGCGCAAGCTGGTCTAGGATATAAACAAGATACGCTCGCGATTGAGGAAGCGGTATGCGAACACGGATCACGCTCATTTTTTGGTTACTCGTTGCTTTTCCAGCCTTGGCCGCCCCGAAAGCCGATTATTGGGCAATGTGGGATGCGCACAACCCCGCCAGCCAAGCCACGTTTACCCATCACAGCTGGCAAGTATTACTCGATAAGTATTTACAGCCTCAAGGACAGCACACCTTATTTAACTACGCAGCCGTCACCGAGGCCGATAAAGCGACTCTCGATCATTACATTAGCATGCTCACCGCGCGCGACCCGCGCACCTTGACCAAAGACGAACAATACGCGTACTGGGTTAATCTCTACAATTCAGTCACCGTAAAGCTAATTTTGGATGCGTATCCAGTCCGTTCGATCACCAAACTCGGTGGCCTGTTTAGCTTTGGACCTTGGGATGATGAGGTGGTCACGGTGGCAGGAGAGCCGCTTACCTTGAATGATATTGAGCACCGCATTCTGCGCCCGCTCTGGCAAGATCCGCGTACCCACTATGCGGTCAATTGTGCCAGCCTTGGCTGTCCGAACCTACAGCCACAAGCCTTTCAAGCCGACACCTTAGAGACACAATTAGAACAAGCCGCCTATACCTTTATTAACAGTGATAAAGGCGTGAGTCAGCAAGGCGGTCAGTGGCAGCTTTCTTCTATCTATGAGTGGTTTGAGGCCGATTTTGGCGGCAGTGAACAAGGAGTAATCACCCATATCAATCAATACCGCGATATCAAACTTCCCGAGGATGCACGCTTAGACTATGACTACGACTGGGCGCTTAACCGAACCGCTGACTAAAAGGCTTGGTTAACCCTAAGCCAATCAGTACAATGGCTTCGTACTCATTGGGGAGCCTCTTGGCTGAGATTGCGCACCGCGCTAAACCCATCGAACCTGATCCAGCTAACACTGGCGTAGGGATTGAGACTTGATGATGTCATCAACCAGCCTCAACACCCACGCCCAACTTAGGAGCGTGCTGTGAAAGTCATTACGTCTGTTTTAACCGTACTTTCTTTGTCTCTGTTATCGCTTGGCGCCCGCGCCGCCGACCCGCTGACTGTCTATACCTACGACTCGTTTATCACCGATTGGGGCGCAGGGCCAAAAATTAAAGCCGCCTTCGAGAAACGCTGTAATTGTAAGGTCGAGTTTGTGTCCCTTGAAGACGGCGCAGCCTTGCTAAACCGCATGCGGATTGAAGGCAGTAACACCAGCGCCGATATCGTGTTGGGTATGGACACCAATTTAATGAAAGAAGCGGAGCGGAGCGGCATTGTCGCCGAGCACGCGGTGAATACGGAGCGCCTACAGGTACCCGGCGGTTGGGATAATCCCTACTTTATCCCCTACGATTACGGCTACTTTGCCTTCGTGTACGACACCACGCGCCTGCTCGATCCGCCCAAGAGCTTGAAAGCCTTGATTGAAGATCGTGATGACATCAGTGTGATTTACCAAGATCCCCGTGTCTCCACCGTTGGCCAAGGCTTAATGCTTTGGATCCAGAAAGTCTACGGCGATAAAAGCCAGCAAGCATGGCGTGATCTCGCGGATAACACCATTACCGTGACCAAAGGCTGGACCGAAGCGTACAACATGTTCCTGAACAAGGAAGCGGACATGGTGCTCTCTTACACCACATCACCGGCTTACCATTTGGTTGCCGATGATGATGACCGCTTTGCCGCCGCGACGTTTGAAGAGGGCCACTATATGCAGATTGAAGTGGCCGCAAAATCAGCCTACACCGACCAGCCAGAACTGGCCGATGCGTTTTTGCAGTTTATGCTCAGCGATGAAGCGCAGTCGATCATTCCCCTTACGCAATGGATGTACCCTGTTACTGATATCACGTTACCGGATGCCTTCTATACCTTGAGTAAGCCCAAAAAAAGCTTGATTTATCAACCCGATGAAGTGATGGGCAACCGTCAACAATGGGTGCGTGACTGGCAAACGGCGTTGGTTGAATAATCGTCATGCTCAACCCTTCACGCACTTGGCCGGGCAGTCTCGCGGCCAGTCTCGTCGTGCTTTTAATTGGCAGCGCTCTTTGGGCGCTGTTCTCTCACAGCCAAGATCTTAACCTTCAGGCACTATGGCAAGATGCCTACCTTCGTCACGTCACCGTATTTAGCTTCAAGCAAGCCATTTTATCAGTGATCCTCAGTGTGGGATTGGCGATTCCTGTTGCCCACGCCCTGTCGCGTCGCGAGTTTGCGGGTAAGCGTTGGTTGTTGAAACTGTTTGCCATGACCTTAGTGCTGCCTGTGCTGATTGGGGTATTTGGCTTGGTAGCCATTTTTGGTCGCAGCGGATTGCTCGCCGACACCCTACAACATTTTGATCTTTCTATGCCATTTTCCATTTATGGATTGAGCGGCATTTTGCTGGCACACGTGTTTTTCAACTTACCATTTTCCGCCCAGATCATGGTGCAAGCACTCGAGGGGATCCCCGCCGATCAACGCCGCTTAGCGACGCAATTGGGCTTAGGTGGCTGGCAGCGTTTTCGTCACCTTGAATGGCCTTATCTTCGCCAAAGTTTGCCCCATATCGTCGGGCTGGTGTTTATGCTCTGCTTTACCAGTTTTGCCACCGTCATGGCGCTTGGCGGCGGCCCCAAAGCCACCACCATAGAGTTGGCCATTTACCAAGCCATTCGTTTTGACTTTGACTTGCAAACCGGCGCGGCATTAGCGCTGTGGCAGATGATGCTGTGCGGCACCATTGCGTTTGTAGTGCAAACATTCACACGCGCGGTGCCGAATACACCCAGTGAAGTATTACCATTGCCGCATGCCCTCGATAGCCGAGCGGCGAAATGCTGGGATCTGCTCTGGATAACCTTGGTCTTGCTTCTCGTATTGCCGCCACTGGGTGTAGTGCTGTATCGCGGGCTCAACCCGAGTGCGCTCACTGTCCTTGCCGATACAGCGTTATGGCAAGCCACCATGCACTCATTGTGGGTGGCCACCGGCGCGAGCGCCATTGCATTTGTGTTGGCAATTGCGGTGATCTTAGCCAGCCGTCACTGGCGGTTTCATGGTCAAAAAAGGCGAGCCGATGGTATTGAGACGCTGGGAGCCATGATTCTAGTCGTGCCCAGTATCGTATTAAGTACAGGACTGTTTTTGCTGTTTCGCCAATTTAGCGATGTCTTTAGCCTCGCCTTGTGGTTGGTGATGGGAGTCAATGCCCTGATGGCGTTACCGTATTTGATTAAGGTGCTCAGTGCCCCCGCCTATCAAGTGGCGCAATCTTATCATGCACTCTGTGCCACCTTAGGCGTGCGCGGGGTTACCCGCTTGCGCTTAATTGAATGGCAGTGCTTACGCCGCCCAATAGCACGTGGCCTCGCGGTCAGTTTTGTCCTCTCGATGGGCGATCTCAGCGCCATCTCTTTATTTGGCAGCCAACACTTTCAAACGCTGCCTTTGTATCTATTTCGTCTGATGGGCAGTTATCAAATGGATGCGGGCGCCGCGGCGGCCATGCTGTTATTAGCGACCAGTTTAGGCAGCTACGCTCTGATCATCCGCCTCGTCCAATGGAGACACGCATGCTAACCCTTTCCAATATCACGTATCGCTACCAGCAAGCGTGGATGCACTTCGACGCCCACATTGCGCCGGGAGAGATTGTTGCTGTACTCGGCCCAAGCGGCGCAGGGAAAAGCACTTTACTCTCTCTGATTGCAGGATTAATTGCTCCTGATAGTGGCGAGATTTTGATTGCAGGTAAGCCAGTCACTACCGCGCCGGCTCACCAGCGCCCACTCTCCATCCTGTTTCAAGAGCATAATGTCTTCACCCACTTATCGGTGTTTGACAACATGGCGATTGGACTTTCGCCTTCACTTAAGCTCAGTCACGCACAAAAAGAGAGCGTGAGAAACGCCGCGGATGCGGTGGGGCTAACACCTTATTTAGATCGTTTGCCCGGCGCATTGTCCGGCGGGCAGCGCCAGCGGATTGCACTTGGACGAAGCATTGCGCGTCAACAGCCTCTGTTGTTACTTGATGAGCCTTTTTCAGCCCTTGATCCTGCGTTGAAAAAAGACATGTTAGCCTTAGTGAAACGGACCGCCCACGCGCAAGGTACAACCGTTTTAATGGTGACCCATCACCCCGACGATGCGAAAGCCATTGCCTCACGTTTTCTTTACGTCGATGAGGGCCAGATTGCCTTGTCTCGCCCCGTCGCTGACCTGAATGCGCCCCCACCGGCGATGCATCGTTATATGGGCATGATGGAATCCCCCTAATAGATGGCGCCTCCTCGTTTGGCTTCTATACTGACAACAGGAATAGACCCTTTTAAGGAGGCGCTTTGTGCCCGCCAGTAGCATTCAGATACTTGACTCCATCGTCGATTTCACGGCCAAAACTGAAGTTGATGCGATTACCAAGAGCCTACTGACGTCGATCCTTGAGCTAACGCCTGTCAGTGAAGTGGTGTTACTCGATTACTGTTCTGGACTCAATCCCCCTTTTACGGTGCTGGGTACCAATGACAACAGCGCCTTTCAGCAAGAAAATATCGAACAAGTGGATGCGCTGCTGGAAGACTGCCTCGAGAGCCAAAAGGTCACCATGCATCAGGCGCACGATCACACCTTGGTTGCCGTCCCTATCTATTACGAAAAAGACGAAGACATTCGCGGTGTCTTATGTGGCCGCGCCGAGCAATTAAACGAGGAACAGCTTGCTCTGGTGTCTGGCCTCATTCACATCTATGAGAACTATCAACAAATCATTATGGCCAGCGAGCGAGACAGCTTTACCGGTCTATTCAATCGCAAGGTGCTGACCAAAAAGTTGGACCTGATTAGTGATCGCTTAGCGCAAGCGCCCGCGGCGATGGACAGCGACTTGGATCAGGCGAGTTATCCTTGGATTTGTATTTTTGATGTCGACCATTTCAAGCAAATTAATGATAACTTTGGCCATGTCTTTGGCGATGAAGTCATTTTGTTGCTCGCGTCTTTAATGCGACAAACCTTTTCTGTCGAAGACACCCTGTTTCGCTACGGCGGGGATGAATTTGTGGTGTTACTTCACCCTTGCACACGCGCTATGGCTGAGCAAAAAGCCAATACCTTTATTGCCAATGTCAACGCACGCGACTTTGGCGCAGCGGAAACCGTGACCATTTCCATGGGCGCAACGCGTATCGATAAAGCGCATCAAAGCACCAGTACCTTATTGGGTAATGCGGATCAGGCGCTTTATCACGCCAAGCAAAACGGTCGCAATCAAGTGGCTTTCTACGAAGGATTGCTGGAAAACGGCATCATCAAAACCTTTGTTGCCGCCGACGATGTCGAGCTGTTTTAACGCAAGGAAAACACGGCGGCTGAGCCGCCGGTTCGGTTAAAGGTTTTCTTCGGCAAACTCGGCAAGACGGCTGCGTACTACCCCATTGAGGTATACGCACGCACTGCCCTCGAAATTTTTAAATCGCTCGACAATGTAAGTCAGCCCAGAGGTAACCGGTGTGAGGTAGGGGGAGTCGATTTGCGCTAAGTTGCCTGAGCAAACCAGTTTAGTCCCTTCACCACAGCGGGTGATAATGGTCTTCAGTTGCGAGGCAGTCAGGTTCTGGCACTCATCCAAGATCACAAACGCGTTTTGAATCGAGCGACCACGCATAAAGTTAATCGACTTAAACTGTAAGTTGGCTTTCTCCATGATGTAACGCATCGAGCCATCCGTGCATTCATCATTCATGTGCAGCGCTTCTAACGTATCGGTCACCGCTCCCAGCCAAGGCAGCATTTTTTCCTCTTCCGTACCCGGCAAATAACCGATCGATTCACCAATATCCGGGGTGTTGCGGGTGACGATGATCTTGTCATACATTCCCTTTTCCACCACCTGTTCTAGCGCGGCGGCCATCGCCAGAATGGTTTTCCCGCACCCTGCCGGTCCGGTCAAAATGGTTAAATCAATGGTCGGGTCCAGCAACGCGTCCATCGCCATGCCTTGGTAGATATTTTTCGGCTTCACATCCCAAGCACTGCGGTGCATGAGTCGCTCGCGACTAAGGTCTTTAATAATCGCTTTTTCACCATTGATGGCTTGAATGCGTGCCGCGAAATCATCGCTTTCATCCAACAGGTACTGGTTAACGAACGGTGTTTCCAGTAATTCAGACGGTAAAGTGTGGAGGGTATCTGAACCATACGCTTGGCTATCACATTCCCCGACTTTGTCCCAAAAACTGCCCTCAAAGGTATGAAACCCTTTGGTCAGCAATCGCACATCGTCAATCAATTGATCCGTGCGATAGTCTTCCACATACATCACTCCCGCGCCTTTAGCGCGCAGTCGCATATTAATATCTTTGGTCACCAATACGACTTTACGTGGTGAGCGTTTGGTTTGTAGATATAGCACCGCATTTAAAATTCGGTTATCGCCAGCCTTGTCAGCAAAGGCGTGTACCGTTTCTTTAATTTCAAAGTCGGCCAGTATCGATACGGTTCCCGTCGCATCGCCTTTGCCAACAGCAATGCCCTCGCCGATTTCATCGGGAGTCGCTTCTTTAAAGATATCTTCCAACGCTCGAATCGCGACACGCGCATCTCGTGAGACATCACGCTTGCTGTCTTTGATGCGGTCAAGCTCTTCGAGGACGGTCATGGGGATCACAACATCGTGTTCTTGGAAGGAGTAAATAGCGAAGGGTTCGTGGAGGAGAATATTGGTATCCAATACAAACAGCTTCCGGTCGGCGTCGCCCATAGGCACCTCCTGTGTCGGCAGTTCACTGTCGGTGACAGCGCTTAAGTTAAGCGTAGACCTGGCATTGGGAATTCCCAATCTATTTCGCTGCGCCACGTCACGCTTTTATCTTTGCCGCGTGATAATGACGTTTGTGTGTCAGCGTGACCTTTGCGGGGATTCGTTGAGTTTCATCGTGACGCTCCTCACAAGTTCGAGTACTATTGGCGGCCAATTTTTTCAGTGCCACACTGAATAGCACAGTATTTAAACGGCGCCGCTGTCGCGGGGCTGCGTCTTCGACAATCGAGTTAATTCAGAGGTTTTCCCCTATGTCATTTGCGCTTGGACAACGTTGGATCAGTGATACGGAGCATGATCTAGGACTGGGCACCGTGGTGTCTGTTGACGGCCGTACCGTGACCCTAATGTTTCCTGCTAGTGATGAAACACGGCTGTATGCCAGCCACGATGCACCCGTTACCCGAGTGATGTTCAACCCAGGCGATGAGGTGGAAAGCCATGAAGGCTGGACTATGACAGTCTCGCGTGTTGAGGAAAACGACGGGGTATTAACCTATATAGGTATACGCAATGATACCGGCGAAGACGAGGTGTCACTGCGCGAAATCTTGCTCAGTCACCAAATTCGTTTTAACAAACCGCAAGACAAGCTGTTTGCTGGCCAACTTGATCGCATGGATCGCTTTGCCCTACGTTATCGCGCCCTGACCAACCAACACCAACAACTCCGTAGCCCGCTGCGGGGGTTAACCGGCATGCGTGCTGGTCTGATCCCTCATCAGCTTTACATTGCTCACGAAGTCGGTCGCCGTCATGCGCCACGCGTACTGCTTGCCGATGAAGTGGGCTTGGGTAAAACCATTGAAGCGGGCATGATTATCCACCAGCAGGTGCTGGCAGGTCGCGCTGAGCGGGTCCTGATTGTGGTGCCCGAAACTTTACAGCATCAGTGGCTGGTCGAAATGATGCGCCGCTTTAATCTGCACTTCTCGATTTTTGACGAAGAGCGCTGTGTGGAGGCCCTAGCGGATGCCTACAACCCCTTTGATACCCAACAGTTGGTCCTGTGTTCGCTGGAGTTTTTGCGTAAAAATCGCCGTCGTGTCGAACAAGTCTGTGAGACCCACTGGGATCTGCTAGTGGTCGATGAGGCGCATCACCTCTCATGGGCACCAGACGCCCCTAGCCGCGAATACCAAATCATTGAGAGCATCGCCGAGCATACACCGGGCGTGTTGCTACTTACCGCTACACCGGAGCAACTTGGCCAACAAAGCCACTTTGCCCGTTTGCGTCTGCTCGACCCCGATCGCTTCTACGATTACGACGCCTTTGTGGAAGAGGCAGCGCAATACGCGCCAGTGGCGGAAGCGGTTGAAGCTTTGCTTGCCGATGCGCCCCTGAGTGATGCGGCACAACATAGCATCCGCACCTTGCTCCAAAGCGACGATTTGGAGCAGCGCTTGGCCCTCATCCACAGTGATGATGAGTCGACTCAGCGCGACGCTCGCCAACAGTTAATTGACGATCTCATGGACCGCCACGGTACCGGTCGTGTTCTCTTCCGTAATACTCGTGCAGCAATCAGCGGCTTTCCAACCAGAAAGCTGCACATGCATGCACTTACTTTACCTAAACAGTATCAAACGGCCATGCGCGTTGCCGAGATGATGGGCGGCCGTCTCGCAGGGGAGCAAAAGGCGGTACAAAACCTCTACCCTGAAGATATTTATCAACAGTTTGAAGGCGACAGTGCCAGCTGGTGGGGCTTTGATCCACGCATCGATTGGTTGCTCGATTACCTGAAAACGCACCGTAATGACAAAGTCCTTATCATTTGTTCACGGGCGCAAACCGCCTTGACCTTAGAGCAGGCGCTGCGTGAGCGCGAAGGGATCCGTGGCACTGTGTTCCACGAAGGCATGTCGATTGTTGAGCGAGACAAAGCCGCAGCTTACTTTGCCCAAGAGGAAGGGGGTGCGCAGGTGTTGATCTGCTCGGAGATCGGCTCAGAAGGCCGGAACTTCCAGTTTGCGCATCAGTTGGTGATGTTCGACTTACCCATGAACCCAGACCTTTTGGAGCAGCGTATTGGTCGTCTTGACCGTATCGGCCAGCAACAAGATATTGCCATTCATGTCCCCTATCTTGAAGGCACCGCGCAAACCATTTTGGCGCGCTGGTATCACGAAGGCCTCGACGCGTTTGAAGATACCTGCCCAACCGGCCGTGCGGTGTTCGAGCAATACGGCGAGACCTTACTGACCCTGTTGGCCGCAAACCAACAAGACGACGCCCTCAGTACGCTGATCGAAGACAGCGCTGCCATGAACCAGCGTCTCAAAGCAGAAATGGAGCAAGGTCGCGATAAACTGTTAGAAATGCATTCACATGGTGGGGACGCAGCGAAACAGTTAGCACAAACGATTGCCGACCAAGATGGCGATACTGGCTTGGTCACCTTTACCTTGGGGCTGTTTGATACCATCGGCGTCAACCAAGATGACAAAGGGGAAAATGCGCTGGTAGTCACGCCATCAGAACATATGATGGTTCCGAGTTATCCGGGCCTCCCCACCGATGGCTGCACCATCACCTTTGATCGCGATACGGCGCTCAGTCGCGAAGACGTCCAATTTGTCTCGTGGGAGCACCCTATCGTGCGTGGCGGTATCGACTTGCTGCTGAGCGAAAACATCGGCACCACCGCGATCTCTTTGCTCAAAAACAAAGCGCTGCCGGTGGGCACCTTGTTCCTCGAGCTTATCTATGTGGTGGATGCCCAAGCGCCAAAATCAAGCGGGATTCATCGCTTCTTACCGCAAACGCCAGTACGTGTCTTGCTGGATGCGAATGGCAACGATTTATCCGCCAATGTGGAGTTTGAAGGTTTCCATCGCCAGTTAAGCCCCGTCAATCGCCATTTGGGCAGCAAAATGGTTAACTCGGTACAAAGCCAAGTTCACCGCTTGATTGAAAAAAGTGAGCCTTTAGCTGAAAAAGCACTGGGGGAGATTCAAACCCGTGCCCACCAAGAAATGGAAAGCGAGCTGACCCAAGCTTTGGCGCGTTTAGAGGCACTCAAAACCGTCAACCCCAATATCCGTGATGATGAGTTGGATGCCCTACGCGAGCAAATCAGCACCCTTTCACATCACATTCAACACGCGCAGATTGAATTAGACGCCTTGCGTCTAATTGTGGTCAGTCATCAATAATTTAGCGTTAGGCGGGGCCAGCCGGCCCCGATATATCCTATGGCAATGACAGAATACCATCCTCCCACCGAGCCTTGGCTTGATATTCTTTATCAAGATGCGGATTTGGTGGTGATCAATAAACCCAGCGGTTTGCTGGCCAATCCTGGCCGCGATCCGGCCCACTACGATAGTGCGTGGTCACGGGTGAAAGACGCCTTCCCCGCAGCGGAGCTGGTCCATCGCTTAGATATGTCGACGTCCGGAGTAATGGCCTTTGCCGCCCACAAAGAGGCTGAGCGAAACCTTAAGGCCCAGTTCCGAGATCGTATCCCGACCAAGCTTTACTACGCCGAAGTCTGGGGGCATCCTGCTGATCATGAGGGGCAGATCGATTTACCGCTAATTTGTGATTGGCCTAACCGCCCGCGCCAAAAGGTCTGCTTTGAGCATGGGAAACCATCGCAAACGCACTATCGCTGTTTACACACCTTCCCTAAGACCAGTTTGATGGCCTTGTACCCACTGACTGGACGCTCGCACCAGCTTCGTGTGCACATGCAATCGTTGGGACATAGCATCGTTGGCGATGAGTTTTATGCCTCTCCCGAGGCACTCGACTATGCCCCTCGCCTTCATTTGCATGCGGCCGAGCTGAGTTTATTACATCCAACTACCGGCGACGTCCTGCATTTTCACGCCCCCTGTGAGTTTTATACCACGATGCCCGCCAATCGCCTTGCCGATGAGTATCAGCTGGCCTCACCTAGCGCGACCTAGCACACCGAATTACCCTCGTGGTCGCTGAAACGATTGCACAATGTGACGATATTTCGCACCCTAGAGCCATGGATTGAGACACGGAGATCAACATGGCTCAGCGCACCCCCGTCAATATCGTCTTTCTCGACCGTAACACCATTCCAGCCCATATTGTGCTGCCCACACCTCGCTCGCCCCATCACTGGCAAGCCTATGGTGAAACACAGCCTGATGAGGTCGTAGCACGTTTGCAAGAGGCCGAGGTCGCTATCACCAATAAAGTGGTCATCGATGAGGCGGTGCTCGCCGCCTGTCCTAATCTCAAACTGATTGCGGTCGCTGCTACTGGCGTCAACAATGTGGATTTAGCAGCATGCCGCGCGCGTGGTGTGCAAGTCTGTAACGTCCAAGGTTATGCCACTCAATCGGTACCTGAACACGTCATCGCACTGATCTTCGCACTTAAACGTCAATTACTCGGCTACCACCACGATGTTCAACACGGCGCATGGCAACAGCATGGTCAGTTTTGCTTTTTTACTCACCCAATCGGCAGCGTTGCGGGCAGTAAATTGGGGATTATCGGTAAAGGGGTTTTAGGCGAGGCGGTTGCACGTTTAGCGCGTGCAGTCGGCATGACCGTCATGTTTGCGGAGCACCGCGGGGCCACCCATTGCCGGGAGGGTTATGTACCCTTTGATGAGGTGATCAGCCGTGCCGATATCCTCTCGTTGCACTGCCCGTTAAATCCGACCACAGAAGCCTTGATTAACCGTGATGTCCTCGCCCGCATGCCAAACCATGCCTTATTGATCAATACAGGGCGTGGCGGGTTAGTTGATGAAAGCGCGCTCCTCGACGCCCTCAAAACCGGTCAAATTGGTGGCGCCGGACTAGATGTGCTGAGTGAAGAGCCAGCCCCCAATGATCACCCGCTTATCACCGCATCACTGCCGAATTTAATCGTCACCCCCCATATCGCATGGGGAGCGGATGAAGCAGTAAATCGGCTCAGCCAGCAACTGATAGATAACATTGATGGCTACCTGCAAGGCACACCACAGCACACCTTAATTAACACGGCCGCCCGCTAAATATCGCGGGCTTTTTTAATCACATCGTAAGCTTTTTGAATTTCTTGCGCTTTTTCTTTCGCCAATTCCATCATCTCAGGGGGTAACCCTTTGGCCATCAGCTTGTCAGGATGATGTTCATTCATCAACTTACGGTAAGCTTTCTTCAATTCCTGAGCAGAAGCTGAGGCATCCACGCCGAGTACTTCATAGGCATCATCCACCTCACGTTGACGCGGTGGTGCTCCCGCCCCACCCGTGTGCTGGTGCCAATCTCCTTGGTAACCTTGGCTAAATCGAAACGCGGCTTCTTGCATACGAAGACGCTGCTCAAGTTGCTGCGCGGAAAAGCCCAATCCCTCCGCAATAATATACAGTAACTCACGCTCTTTCGGATGCAGCTCTCCGTCCGCAAACGCCGCTTGTACCTGCACTTCAAGGAAAAAGCTAAGCAGATCGCGCCGCCCTTGGCTTAACGCCCGGATCCCATTCAAAGTCTCTTGGAGCGGGAAATCACCGCCTTTTCCTTCTCGAAAAGCGTCTTGCGCGGATTGCCTCGCCGCCCCATGCAACTGCATGCGATCCATAATTAAGCTGGCTAGACGAATCTCTTCCTGTGTGACTTGCCCCTTGGCCTTTGCCACATGCCCCATCACAGCAAAGGTGCCATGAAAAAAGACGCGTTGCGCCTCGGCACCTTGAGCACCGAAACCGCCGCCAAAACCGCCCAGTGAAGCGCGTTGCTTGGCTTTATCAAACTGATGACCTAAAAACAGGCCAAGAAAAAAACCGAATGGGCCTCCCAGTAAAATGCCGAGAAAAGCGCCAATTACCTTGCCATATAGTTGCATGCCATGGTCTCATTGCTGGTTTCACACCCTGCACATTTACAGGTGATGCCGGGCGTAAATTGATTTATGATAATCGCATTTTGCAGCCAAAGCATACTGATGCGTTGCCTTCGTGTACACCACGCTATCAGATAAAACAGGAATGTCTTCTTCAATGTCACCGACTGCACGCAGCTTTTTAGCCACCATGATCAGCCTGGCGCTCTATGGCCCAGCGCTTGCGTTTGCCAATACGGACTCCGCCGACACACCTTGCCCAGACAGCGAGGCGCGCTGTATTCCAGCAAGTGAACAAACGCAAGATGTGAACAACGCCCCGATTCGCGTTGTAGCTGATCGTGCCGAAGCCCAATCCAACGAAAAAGCCATTTACAGCGGCAACGTTGAGGTTACCCAAGGGCATCGTAAAATGACCGCGGACACCGCTACGCTGCGCGATCCTGAGCGTATTGTCACCGCCCAAGGCGATGTGGTCTTCAATGATGGGCAAATGATGGTGACCTCAGATTACCTGCAGGCCAACCTTGATACGGAAGACACCACACTCAATAACGCACAGTACAAAATGCTGTGTACACCGGGGCGCGGTGAAGCCAAACGGGTATTTAAAAACGGAACTACCTTCTATGAAATGGAAGACGGTACCTTTACCACCTGTCCAGATGAAGATAAAAGCTGGCGCTTTTCGGCTTCTAAAATCGAAAAAGAAGAAGACAGTCTGTTCGCCGACTTGTATCACCCCAAATTTGAGGTGATGAATGTGCCCGTCTTTTACCTGCCTTATTTGCGTGTACCGGTCGAGGATGGGCGCTTAACGGGTTTTCTCTATCCATCGGTGTCGTGGAGTGATCGGGACGGGGTTGAGCTAGAAACCCCATTTTATTGGAATATTCACCCACAACTTGATGCCACTATCACGCCGAAGTATATGTCGGAGCGTGGCGTTCAGCTTAACACCAATATTCGTTATTTAGCCCCATTTGGCAGCGGCTCGTTATATTCCGAGTACCTTCCTGACGACCAGCTCAATCCAGAACTGGATGAGCGTTGGGGGTTTAACTGGAAACACAGTGGTGTTCAAGGTCACTGGCGCTATGAGGCCGATTACAGCAAAGTCAGTGATATTGCTTATTTTCAAAGTATCGACTCCGATGTAGGTAAACGGGAAGACAACACCTTGCTACAAACCGGCGAAATCAGCTATCGCGGGTTAGATTGGAACAGCACGGTACGTGTCCGAGATTTCCAAGCACTGACTGAGAATACCAGTGTCTATCGCCTCATGCCGCAGGTTGACCTCAATTACTATGCGCCGCAAACCTTGGGCTGGGCAGATATTAGTTTGCCCGCACAACTGAGCGTGTTTGCCAGTGATGACCCGAACAAACCTGAAGCCACCCGGACCCATTTGGCGCCGACCTTAAGCATTCCCTTCACGCGTCCTTGGTTTAGCGCCACCGCCGAAGCCAGCATGCTCTACACTCACTACGATCAGCGCTTTAATAACGCCTCACCCGATGCGGAGTCGACCGCCAAACTGAGTAAGTCAGTCGAGCGGAAGATCCCCACATTGCGGTTACACTCAGGACTGGTGCTTGAGCGTAATTTCTGGGCGATGGGGAACAACTTTAGTCAAACCCTTGAGCCACAAGTGCAGTACTTGTATATCAAGGATGTCAATCAAAGTGATATCTATAACCCGGTGAACTACAACGGGGGCGGCTATGATACTGCGCGCTTACAAACCGATTACTATGGCCTATTCCGCGGTAATCAGTTCAGTAGTATCGACTTTATCAACCCCGCTAACCAACTCACCTACGGGGCAACCACACGCTTTTACGACAGCGGTTATAAAGAGCGCTTTAACCTGTCGTTTGGTCAAATTTATTATTTTGATCGCTCCTCGGATGAAGATGTGGATGCGTTCGACTATTCCGCGTGGGCGCTCGAAGGGGAAGCCAATTTCAACGACAACTTCTTTGTTCGCGGCTCCATGCAGTACGACAGCAACTTAAGTGAGTTGCAATTCGGTAATGCGATTGCGGAATACCGTCAGGATGGCTTTTACGCGCAAACCAGCTATCGTTACGTGGCGCAGGAGTACATAGTATCGACCTTGCCAAACCGAGATATCAGCAAGCTAACGGACGATGGATTGTCGCAAGCAGGTGTCGTGACAGGCTTCCCACTTTGGAACGGGCTGAGCTTTAAAGGGCAATACTGGCGCGATCTGACCCAAGATGTCATGCTGGAAAACCAGTTTAGCCTGACTTACCGTTCTGACTGCTGGGTCATTGGGCTGAGCTACAATGAGTACTTGCTCTCGCGCTCTAACATCAACAGCGACCCTGAATACGACAACAACGTCACCCTCTCGTTTAGTCTGCTGGGTCTCGGCGCACAAAGCGGTTTCAACTTCAGTACAGACTCAGGAAACGCCCTTGGCTACCGCGATCCTTTTGCGCTGAAGAACTAACACGGCACACTGTGGTCTGGACAGTAGAACGATTTTTAAAGAAGTGGACAAAGCATGAACAAATGGAGTCACGCCCTCATCACTGGCGTTTTAGTGTTGCTTACACCTTTTTCCCACGCAGCACCCAAAGAGCTGGATCGCGTGGTCGCTGTAGTTAACGACGGGGTCGTGCTGAACAGTGATATGGAAGCCATGCGTCGCACCGTGACGCTGAACGCACAACAAAATGAGCGTCAACTGCCACCAGCCTCCGTGCTGGAAGAGCAAATGCGCGAACGCTTAATTGTCGAAGAGCTGCAATTACAAGAAGCGAAGCGTTTAGGCATTCAAATTGACGATAGCCAGCTACAACAGGCAATTACTAATATCGCCAAAGAACAGTCGCTGAGCCTCGATGAGCTGCGTAAACAAGTTAGCGCGCAAGGCACCTCTTGGGCGCAATACCGCGAACAAGTGCGCCGCGAGCTGACCATTTCAGAAGCACGCAATGCCCAAGTGCGTCGTCGGATCAGCATTTTGCCTCAAGAAGTCGAATCCTTGGCCAAGCAGCTGAACGAACAACAACTGCAAAAAGTGCGCTACAAGCTGTCTCATATCCAACTAAAGCTGGATGATGACGCGGATAAAGCCACGCGCGAAGCCGTGAAAAAGCAAGCATTTGAGCTTGTCGACAAACTGCGTCACGGTGGAAAAGTTGCCGATTTGGCCATGGCATACTCGAAAGGGCCGAAAGCGCTCGACGGGGGAGATTGGGGCTGGCTCCGTTTAGAGGAAATGCCGACCATCTTTGCCGACCAGATCAGTAACCAAGGGAAAGATGCCATTATTGGCCCCTTCCGCAGTGGTGTGGGCTACCATATTCTTAAAATCACCGATGTAGAAGGACTCGAGACCGTCGCGGTGACTGAGGTTAAAGCGCGTCATATTTTGATTAAGCCATCGATTGTCCTTAGTGATAAAGGCGCACAAAAAGAGCTGAATGACATCATCGCCCAGATCAAACGGGGTGATCAGAGTTTTGCCGATTTAGCTAAACAGTACAGTGATGACCCTGGCTCGGCAGTCAATGGGGGTGACTTAGGCTGGTCAACCACAGATGTCTACGTCCCTGCCTTTAAAGCCAAAGTGGATGCCCTTCCACAAGGCCAGATCAGCGAGCCATTCAAAACGGTACATGGCTGGCATATTGTTGAAGTCACCGACCGTCGCGAAGTGGATAAAACTGATGCAGCGGTGAAAAACCGAGCCTATCGTATGCTGTTTAACCGCAAGTTTAACGAAGAAGCACAAGCATGGTTGCAAGAGTTACGCGCCGGTGCGTACGTTGAGGTACTCGGCGATGACCGTTAAGCGTATTGCCATCACCCCGGGAGAGCCTGCGGGGATTGGCCCTGATTTAATTTTAGCGATGGCTCAACATCCTTGGCCACACCAACTGGTGGTGGTGGCCAATCGAGACATGTTGGCAGCACGCGCCAAGACACTTGGTCTATCAGTGACGCTTGAGCACTACGACGCCACGCAGCCAGCCACGCCACACCAAGCCGGTACGCTGATTGTCGAAGATATACCGCTCGGCGCGCCTGTGGTAGCGGGCCACTTAGATGAAGCCAATGGCCGCTACGTGCTTGAAACACTGACACGCGCCGCTGAAGGGAATCTCAACGGTGAATTTGCTGCCATTGTCACTGGCCCCGTTCACAAAGGCATTATCAACCGTGCTGGTGTTTCATTTAGCGGTCATACGGAGTTTTTTGCCCAACACGCAAACGTCAATCAGGTCGTGATGATGCTGGCCACTGAAGGCTTGCGTGTCGCACTCGTGACTACCCATATCCCGCTCGCCTACGTCGCCAAAGCGATCACCCGAGAGCGTCTGCATGATGTGATTGCGATTTTGCATCAAGACTTGCAAGAGAAATTCGCCATCAAGCAGCCGCGTATTTATATCTGTGGTCTCAACCCGCACGCTGGGGAAGACGGCTGTCTTGGTCGCGAAGAAATTGACATCATTGAACCTGCGCTCGACGAGTTACGCGAGCAAGGGATGGACTTGGTCGGACCGCTCCCTGCTGATACGCTTTTCCAAGAGAAATATCTGCAAGATGCCGATGCTGTACTGGCGATGTATCACGACCAAGGCTTACCTGTGTTAAAATTCAAAGGATTTGGGCGCTCAGTGAATATCACTTTGGGTCTCCCTTTTATCAGAACATCAGTAGATCATGGTACCGCACTGGATTTAGCAGGTACTGGTACGGCGGATACAGGAAGCCTGCGGACGGCCATCTCCCACGCCATTGAATTAGTAGATAGCAAAGCATGAGCGATAAAGTCCACCAAGGCCACCGCGCCAGAAAACGTTTCGGACAAAACTTCCTAAACGACCCTTACATCATTGACGGCATTGTTTCGGCCATCAATCCGCAATCCGGTGAAAATCTGGTTGAGATTGGTCCGGGACTGGGCGCGTTGACTGAGCCTGTCACTGAGCAAGTGGATCATTTAAACGTGGTCGAGCTTGACCGCGATCTTGCCGCTCGCCTGCGTAGTCACCCATTTATGGCCAGCAAGTTAACCGTTCACGAAGCGGATGCGATGCAGTTTGATTTTGCCGAACTTGCCAAGCAAGGGCCTTTGCGGATTTTCGGTAATCTGCCTTATAACGTCTCGACCCCTTTGATGTTCCATCTGTTTTCATTTGCAGGCCATGTGCAAGACATGCACTTTATGTTGCAAAAGGAAGTGGTAAACCGCTTGGCGGCGGGTCCAGGAACCAAAGCGTACGGCCGATTGACCGTTATGGCGCAATATTACTGTCAGGTCATTCCGGTACTAGAAGTCCCACCCAGCGCGTTTAAACCTGCGCCTAAAGTGGACTCGGCTGTGGTGCGTCTGGTCCCACACAAAACGTTGCCGCACCCTGCAACGAGCATGCAATGGTTAGAGCGCGTTTGTCGTGAGGGCTTCAACCAACGCCGTAAAACCATACGTAACGGTTTCAAATCCTTGGTGAGTGTGGACACACTGACTGAGCTCGGTATTGACCCTAGTTTGCGTCCGGAACATTTGACGCTGGCACAGTTTGTCAGTTTGGCAAACTGGCTGGACGCCAACCATCAACAATAAACAGGAGCCTTGACTTGCAAGCCACCGATAACCCGCAATTCGAGATTAATGTCGCGACCCAATACGTCGAAGATCAATCCGAGCCGGACAACGAGCGCTTTGTGTTTTCTTACACCGTCACCATTAAAAACCAAGGTGATGCGCCCGCACAGTTGATGCGACGCAAGTGGTTAATCACGGACGCCAACGGTAAAGAGCTCGAGATTGAGGGCGAAGGCGTGGTGGGAGAGCAACCCAGTATTGCCGCGGGGGAAAAGTATACCTATACCAGTGGCACCATCATTGAAACGCCTGTAGGTGTGATGCAGGGTTTCTATACCATGCAAGATCAAGCCGATAACCAGTTTAAAGTGGAAATTGAGCCGTTCCGCCTCGCGCTCCCTAACATTCTTCACTAACGTCCCTCAAGGAGGCCACACATGGCTACCTATCTTATCGGGGATATTCAAGGTTGTTACCAAGAACTGCGCGCGCTGTTGGCGCGCGTTGATTTCTCCCCCACTCACGATACCCTCTATGTCGCGGGTGATTTGGTCGCTCGCGGACCGGATTCCTTATCCGTGTTGCGCTATCTTCATTCGCTCGGCGCGTCGGCCAAGATAGTCCTTGGCAACCACGATCTGCATCTATTAGCCGTTGCACACGGGATTAAACCGGCCAAGCCAAAAGACCGTACCCAGCCGATCCTCGACGCGCCAGACCGAGAAACATTGCTTCAATGGTTAGCGGCCCAGCCTCTGTTAATCGACGAATCAGCGCGAGACGACGGTGGCTTTTTGCTGACCCACGCGGGGATTAGCCCACAATGGGATAAAGCGACGGCTGTCGCCTGCGCGCGAGAAGTCGAAGCCATACTGCACAGCAATGAGCAAGCGTGGTTATTACGACATATGTATGCGGATCAACCCGATCACTGGGAGGAAACGCTGGAAGGCCTGCCTCGCTACCGCTATATCATCAATAGTTTGACCCGGATGCGATTTTGCTGGCCCGATGGTCGCCTCGATATGCAATGCAAGTTGCCTCCTGCGAAAGCGGCAGACACGGGTCTCATCCCTTGGTTTGAGGTGGCGCGCCAACAACCACTGGGACACGCGATTGTGTTTGGCCATTGGGCGGCTTTAGGGGGAACCATCCAGCCCGGCTTATACGGACTGGATACCGGCTGTGTTTGGGGCGGTGAGTTAACCTTGCTGCGTTGGGAAGACAAGGTTTGCTTTACCCAGCCAGCGCTCAGTGACGGTGCTTAACCACGCTCCCAAACCGTAAAAGTCAGTGGGTGGGCGTTTTTCTCGTCCGGTGCATGGGTTTCACTGGCCACTTGCGTCCACCCTTCACCCCAATCGGGGAAACGGGTATCGCCTTCAACATGGGTGTCGATAAAGGTGAGATACAAGCGATCCGCGCGCGGTAAAAACGCGTCATAAATGGTCCCACCGCCAATCACCATCACCTCAGCCACATCACCCACCGCGGCCAGCGCCTGCTCAGGTGAAGCGACCACGGTCACGCCGTCTGGTTGATAGTCAGGATCGCGGCTGATCACAATATTGGTACGCTTTGGTAAAGGGCGGCCAATCGACTCAAAGGTTTTACGCCCCATCACCACAGGATGTCCTAAGGTGGTGCGCTTAAACCACGCTAAATCAGCCGGCAAATGCCAAGGCATCTGGTTATCTTTTCCAATTACTCGGTCTTTTGCCATTGCGGCAATTAAGCTGACTCGCATTACGCTGGCCTCATTGAATTAAATCACTGGTCGGCGACGATAAAATAATAACCCCGGCATCGCAAGACCAATGGCTAATGCGGCCAAGATAAACCCAGCGCTAATCAAATTCTCCATCAAGCTGGCCCACAAGGCCGGCGTGTATCCTTGGTTATTGATAGTAACCAAGGCGATCATCGCTTTAAACGCGTAAACGCCGGGGATCATGGGAATAATGGCGGCGACGGTAAATACCTTAGGATGGGCCAGAAAGCGCTGAGACCAATACACCCCTAAAAAACCGATGGTGGTGGCGCCCGCAAGTGTAGCCCATTCGATAGCCATGCCCGACTCCATCAACACAAACCTTAGCCCATGACCAATCGCGCCACCGTAAGCGCAGTATTTGAGCGCCTTGGCAGGCACATTGAAGACCAAGGCAAACCCTACCGCAGGGATCATGGCGAAAAACATATCTTCCAATAAGGCGAGCAGCAAACTCATAACCACCCCCATGCACCGACAAGATTCATCGCCCCGACAATGCCGAGCGCGGTGGCGAGGGTCAGTAACGACGCCATGGTCCAGCGTGCAATCCCCATATCGACAAACCCTTTCACCATGTCAGAGACCGCGTTAATGAGCGGATAACCCGGCACCAACATCAACACCGACGATGCCATGATCAGAAAAGGTTCATTGCCCCAATTCATCACCGTCCCCACGCTTGAAACTAAGGTGGTCACCATGGCGGTAAGCGCAAAAGTGAGCAAAGGATTAAACTGACGGTGGGCAAGTAGTTGGCGCACACGCATGCCGCACGCCGATGCGACAAAGGTTAAGGCAAAGATAACCGCATCACCACCGGCCAACCGGCTAAACGCGGCACAGGAAAGCCCTATCATGCCCACCACTAGCCAAGGAGGATAACGATGAGGCTTGATGCGGGTGAGACGTTTACGCACCGCTGGCGCGTCGAGAATGCCCTTTTCCGCGAGGATCACCGTGCGCTGAATATCCGTTACCACCTGCATATTGATCCCGCGGTCGGGGCACTGTCTCGCGGTGGTAATGCAATGGCCGCGGTTCAAGGTGGTGACCACCAATGAACTGGCTGATAGCGCGAGCTCGACACTGTCTAGCCCCAACGCTTTGCCCAAGCGAATGCTGACATCGCTCACCAGTTTACTCTCTGCACCATGTTGCAAAAGTCGCTGCCCGACTTCTATGACCAAACGTGAAATCGCACGCTGTTCTGGTTCGGTTAACCGTCTCGTCACCCGCTATCCCTCTCGCCTTTATCTACTGTCGCAGTATTGATGAATAACTGCTTAAAATCTTTGATGCAAATAAAACACCTCCGATTTCCTTGTCGGAATTGGGCAGCGTACCTTTTTCTGCGCTCAGCCAATACTGCGACGATCAAACATGGCGACGATAGGCATAAAAAACCGCTGCTCGGGAGCAGCGGTTGTCAGGTTAAGGCTTGTAGATGATTTCGACGTCGTAGTCGTCTTCATCCCAATCGTCCCAATCATCGTCGTCATCGTCCGATTGATTGAGTTTCTTCTCGTGGTAGTCATCCCACTTGAAGGCCACCGTCTCATCTTCTGGCTCAACCTCTGGCGTCGGTGCCGGTAAGGTATCAATAAAGCCCATCAGATCGTAAATCAGTGGCTGGACGTTCGCCTTGTTGATCGCAGAGATCGCGTAATATTTATCATCCCACGCGAGCGCTTCTAACACACGGTCGATTTGCTCTTGCGCCTGCTCTTCTGGCATGAGGTCGACTTTGTTAAAGACCAACCAACGCGGCTTATCTGCCAGCTTCTCACTGTATTGGTTTAACTCATCAATGATGGTAAACGCATTGTCGACTGGATCGGTGCCATCCACAGGCATGAGATCAATCATGTGCAACAAGACACGGCAGCGCTCAAGGTGTTTCAAGAAGCGAATACCCAGTCCCGCGCCATCGGCAGCGCCCTCAATCAGACCCGGAATATCCGCCACGACAAAGCTTTTATCGGCAGCGACACGGACCACGCCAAGGCTTGGCACCAAGGTGGTAAAGGGGTAATCAGCGACCTTTGGCTTAGCGGCCGACACCGCGCGAATAAAGGTTGATTTACCCGCATTCGGCAAGCCTAACATGCCTACATCGGCGAGGAGCAACAGCTCTAGGCGCAGCTGACGGACTTCTCCTTTGGTCCCCATGGTTTTTTGCCGTGGGGCGCGGTTGACGGATGATTTGAATCGGGTATTCCCCAATCCATGGAAGCCGCCTTTCGCCACCATGACTTTCATGCCATGTTGGGTCAAATCGGCAATCACTTCACCAGTATCTTCATCGACAGCACGGGTACCAACAGGCACATTCAGCACCAAATCATCACCGCGTTTGCCGGTACAGTTACCACCGCGACCATTTTCACCACGCCCTGCGGCATGAAAGCGCTCGAATTGGTAATCAATCAGGGTGTTAAGGTTCTCGTCGGCGAGCAGGTATACATCACCGCCATCGCCACCGTCGCCGCCATCTGGGCCCCCTTTGGGCACATACTTTTCACGTCGGAAGCTGACGGTACCATTGCCGCCGTCACCCGCGTCTACGCGAATTATCGCTTCATCTACAAACTTCATGCTAACTTCTCCGCACCAGCGGCCAGAAACATCTCGTTCCCGGGCTGCTAGCCTTATCCCAGATTGGTGTGTGGCGATCTTATCGATCTTAGGATCAATTTTCAGCCTTGGCTGACTTTCTGCTTACCGTGGATTGGCGGCGGCTCGACGAGGGATCACCAGACACAATAAAAAGCCCCGCCAAGTGGCAGGGCTTCAAAATTCGCTTGGCGTTGAAACTTATTCAGCTTCGATAGTAACGAATTTACGGTTCTGAGGACCTTTAGTCTCGAACTTCACTTTACCATCGGTCAAAGCGAATAGAGTGTGGTCTTTACCGCAACCTACGTTAGTACCTGCGTGGAATTTAGTACCACGCTGACGCACGATGATGTTACCTGCTAGAACAGACTCACCACCGAAACGCTTAACACCTAGACGTTTACTTTCTGAATCGCGGCCGTTTTTAGTAGAACCGCCAGCTTTTTTGTGTGCCATCTCTTCTCTCTCCTAACTCTTAAGCGCTGATGCCAGTGATTTTCACTTCAGTGAACCACTGACGGTGGCCCATTTGCTTGCGAGAATGTTTACGACGACGGAATTTGACGACTTTCACTTTATCGCCACGACCGTGGGTAACAACTTCCGCTGTTACTTTACCGCCACTAACAAATGGCGCGCCAACTTTAACGTCTTCGCCGTTTGCTACTAGCAGCACGTTGTCAAATTCAACACTTTCGCCAGTTTCAACGTCTAGCTTTTCCAAGCGAATAGTCTGGCCTTCGCTTACTCGGTGTTGCTTACCACCACTTTGGAAAACTGCGTACATGGTTTACTCCGCATTTCCGCACGGCCTACTACGTTTAATATTTGAGCAGTAAGGGGTGCGCATATAATTCATCAATAGGGCGCGAATTCTACGGTAGAAATTGATTTGAGGCAAGAGGGGATCGCAAGAAAATTGGTGAAAAGCTGCTCAGCATAGATTCCCACACTTTTTGCAGGCGTGAAAGCTATCTCGTCGCACGTGATTTGGTGTACCATTGTTACCTTAAACCCCCGCGCTAGCGCCGATACTGACCCTGAAAGCACGCCAACGCTGATACGTCATGCGTCTTTCATCCATCACGTCGTAGAAACGTGCAGTTTGGTGGCGGCAAGCAAGCAACTAGGACAAAGCCCGGATTTTATTCATGGATTTCAAATCAATCCAAGCCTTGATCAGTGATGACATGGCGCAGGTCGATCAAAAAATACTGGCTCAACTCAATTCTGACGTCGCGCTTATTAACCAACTTGGCTTTTACATCGTGAACAGTGGGGGTAAACGCTTACGCCCAATGTTGGCGGTTCTTGCGGCGCGAGCCCTTGGGTATCAAGGTGAAAAACACACCACAGCGGCCGCGTTTATTGAGTTTATTCATACCGCTACCTTGCTTCATGATGATGTGGTCGATGAATCGGATTTACGCCGTGGCAATGCAACGGCCAATGCCATGTTCGGTAATGCTGCCAGTGTGCTGGTCGGCGACTACATCTACACCCGCTCATTCCAAATGATGACCAGCCTGCGCTCGTTGAAGATATTGGATCTGATGAGTGAGGCCACCAATGTGATTGCCGAAGGGGAAGTGCTGCAGTTAATGAACTGTAACGACCCGAATACTAGCGAAGCGAGCTACATGCAGGTGATCTACTCTAAAACCGCACGTCTTTTTGAGGCAGCGACCCAGGTCGGGGCCATTCTCAACGACGCGGATCCAGAGACAGAAAAAGCCTTCCAAGATTATGGCCGCTATTTGGGAACGGCGTTTCAGCTGATTGATGATGTCATGGACTACACCAGCGCGGATGACGAAATGGGTAAGCATGCCGGCGATGATTTAGCCGAAGGGAAACCAACGCTCCCCTTGCTGCATGCGATGCAACACGGTACTGAGCATCAATCGGCTATGATCCGCGAAGCCATTGAGAAAGGGAATGGACGGGACAAACTCGAGACGATTTTAGCCTGCATGGACCAATGTGGCTCCTTGTCCTACACCCGCGAGCGTGCAGAGCAAGAATCAGAAAAGGCGATTCGCGCCCTAGATGGTTTAGCAGATTCGGATTACAAGGCCGCCTTAGTCGCGTTGGCAAAATTGGCGGTTAACCGGAATAAGTAACCACAAGCGTCTATTGCTATTTAGCGACAAGCAAGCATAAAAAACGGCGCCTACTGCGCCGTTTTTCAATCGATGAAGGGGCTCTATTTCGCCGCGAATTCTTCACCCATTTGAATGTCTTTACGCAAGGTGTCGAGCATATCGTCCATGGCTTTTTGCTCAAACGCGCTCAGCTCACCGATGCTCAAGATTTCTTCCACACCGTTTTTACCCAGGCGTACCGGTTGAGCAAAGAAGCGCGCGTGCTGACCATCGCCTTCCACGTAGGCACACTCCACCACATTTGACTCACCTTGTAGCGCGCGCACTAGAGATAGGCCGAAACGGCACGCTGCTTGCCCCATCGACAAGGTCGCAGAACCGCCACCAGCTTTGGCTTCGACAACTTCTGTACCCGCATTTTGGATACGTGGCGTAAGCGCTGCGACTTCTTCGTCAGTAAAGCTCACTCCTTTCACCTGAGACAGCAAAGGCAAAATGGTAACGCCTGAGTGACCGCCGATCACCGGAATGGAAACCTCACGCGGATCCATGCCTTTTAGCTCACCAATAAAAGTTTCAGAGCGAATCACATCCAAGGTGGTGACGCCGAACAATTTGTTTTTATCGTAGACGCCTTTGGCTTTGAGGACATCCGCCGCAATCGCCACTGTCGTGTTCACAGGGTTAGTAATAATACCGACACATGCTTTCGGGCAAACATCGGCAATTTTTTCCGCTAAAGACTTAACAATACCGGCGTTTACGTTGAACAGATCTGAGCGGTCCATGCCAGGCTTACGGGCGACGCCTGCAGAAATCAAGACCACGTCCGCGCCTTCCAGCGCTGGGGTTGGATCTTCACCGCTGTAGCCTTTAATAGAAACCGGGGTTGGGATATGGCTTAAATCCACAGCTACCCCAGGGGTAACCGGTGCGATATCGTACAGAGCCAAGTCGGAACCCGCTGGCAGGTTATTTTTTAGCAGTAGGGCTAACGCCTGACCAATGCCTCCCGCGGCGCCAATCACAGCAACTTTCATGTCGTTCTCCTTTCGATATTTCTTATAGTCCGGATCCGGTCCGGCTTCTGTTCGGGCACAAATCGCCACGTAATGGTGCGAACTGTGGGCTCATCATATGCCCGCCTATGCGTGCACTCAAGCGTCAAGCGGTGATGATCAGCCAAAGCTCTCATTTTTCTTTTTGCTGCATTGAAATCGCGTGAATCGAGTTAGGAACAGTGATGCTGTCGCCAATTTGTGGGGTCAGCAATTGCCCTTCGGTGAATGTATATGCAAAATAGCCACTCGTTTGTCATTGCGAGTCAGCCGTCATGCGTAACTCAGAAAAACAAGACCAATTGGTTCGGGCGTTTAAAGCCATCCTCAAAGAAGAAAAGTTCAGTTCTCAGGGCGAGATCGTGGAAGCCTTACGTGCTCAAGGATTTGAGGGCATTAACCAGTCGAAAGTGTCGCGCATGTTGACCAAGTTCGGCGCTGTACGTACCCGAAATGCCAAGATGGAGATGGTGTACTGCCTTCCTATCGAATTGGGCGTACCTACTACAGGCAGCGCATTGCGCGAGCTGGTGATGGAAATCGACTACAACGAAGCGGTTGTCGTCATTCACACCGGTCCAGGCGCAGCACAATTAATTGCCCGTTTACTGGACTCTCTTGGCAAAGCTGAGGGGATTTTGGGCGCCGTCGCTGGGGATGACACCATCTTTATCACACCCACCCGTGGCACCACCACAGAGGCACTGTTTGAAGCCGTCTGTGATCTGTTTGAATACCACTACTAATCTTTTTATCAGGCAGCGTGATCCCGCTGCCTGTCTGTCTTTTCCCTCTTCGCTACACACCTTTTCACACAAAAGCGATAACATCCTTTTAATTTTTCTTTATCGCTCTGTTACTATCGGCGTTTGACCGCCAACAAACGATTAACGCATTGGCCACCCATCGGCCCATTATAATTAACGGTTAGGTACTCATCGTTGACACTGATGTCATTGTCTACAGGCTATGCTTTGTGACAGAGAGTACCCTTTTCTCGGGACATTGCTGCCGCTCTCGCGGTGCAAATGATAATAAGGACAAACTGCATGACGAAGACAAGTCAATCGTCTCCTGATGTGCAAGACATGGTCGCGCAAGCGGATACAGGTGCGCGCTCACCTCATGGACTGCCGGGACGCATTTTATGGCTGGTACCACTTTTTTGGTCACTGTTTCAGCTATGGTATGCCTCACCTCTCCCCTTTATGCTCGATTTTGGTGTCCTCAATGACACCGAAGCTCGCGCGGTTCACCTCGCTTTCGCGATGTTCTTGGCCTACACCGCTTATCCTGCATTAAAAACCTCTCCCCGCGATCGTATCCCCCTACTCGACTGGGTATTCGCCTTAGCGGGAAGCTTTGCCGCAGGGTATTTATTCTTATTTTATAACGATCTAGCTGGACGCGCCGGCGCTTATACCGACGTGGATATCACGGTCGCTGCCATTGGTATGGTGTTGATGCTTGAGGCCACCCGCCGTGCACTTGGCCCGCCATTGATGGTGGTCGCCGGTGTATTCTTGCTCTACACCTTCGCCGGTCCCTACATGCCGGATGTGATCGCACATAAAGGGGCGAGCTTAAATAAAGCCATGTCGCATCTGTGGCTCACCACGGAAGGGGTTTTCGGGGTGGCGCTGGGCGTCTCTACCTCGTTTGTATTCCTGTTTGTCCTGTTCGGGGCATTACTCGATCGTGCCGGTGCCGGCGGCTACTTCATTAAAGTGGCCTTCTCGCTACTCGGTCACATGCGCGGTGGCCCCGCCAAAGCCGCGGTAGTCGCGTCCGGCCTGTCCGGTTTGGTCTCGGGTTCATCAATTGCCAACGTAGTGACTACTGGGACCTTTACCATACCCTTGATGAAACGTGTGGGCTTCCCGAGCCATAAAGCCGGCGCGGTTGAGGTAGCCGCCTCGACCAATGGCCAGCTCACCCCACCCATTATGGGGGCTGCCGCGTTCTTGATGGTGGAATACGTGGGGATTTCCTACGTCGAGGTGATTAAAGCCGCACTGCTGCCTGCGCTTATCTCCTACATCGCTCTGATTTACATCGTGCACTTAGAAGCGTGTAAGGCTGGGATGCAGGGCCTACCACGCCGCCACACCAGCACCTTGCTACAAAAACTGTTCTCATTTATGACCGTGTTTGTGGGCTTGCTGGTCCTCAGTGCCGCGGTCTATTACGGCATCGGTTGGACCAAAGATGTGTTCGGTGCCATGGCAACCGTTATCATTGGTCTGCTGACATTAATCGCTTATGTGCTGTTGGTGCGCTATTCCGCTCAGTACAAATCCGAAGCGGCAGAAGACCCGGCCGCCGCCGATTTATCCGAAGTGCCGGAGCCAGGCCCAACCGTACGTTCTGGCTTGTACTATTTGTTGCCTATTGGCGTATTGGTTTGGTGTTTGACCGTCGAACGCTTCTCACCGGGTTTGTCCGCATTTTGGGCGACCGTGTTTATGATCTTTATTATTCTCACCCAGCGCCCGCTGATTGCTTACTTCAATCAACGGAGCAACTTTAAAGAAGAAATCCGCGACGGTGTGGTCGATATGGCCGAAGCCTTTGTGACCGGTGCACGTAACATGATAGGTATCGGCGTTGCCACTGCGGCTGCGGGGATTGTGGTGGGTACCGTCACCCTCACTGGCATCGGTCTAGTGATGACGGACTTTGTCGAGTTTATCTCCGGCGGCAACATCTTCTTGATGCTGCTGTTTACCGCGGTCATCAGCTTGCTATTGGGGATGGGTCTACCGACTACCGCCAACTATATCGTGGTCTCCACCCTGATGGCGCCAGTGATTGTGACCTTAGGCGCACAACAAGGGCTGATCATTCCCTTGATTGCGGTACACTTGTTCGTGTTCTACTTTGGTATCCTTGCCGATGACACGCCACCGGTCGGCTTGGCAGCCTTTGCCGCGGCGGCCATTGCCAAATCCGACCCGATACGTACCGGTGTGCAGGGCTTTACCTACGACATCCGTACCGCCATCCTGCCGTTTATGTTTATTTTCAACACCCAGTTGTTGTTGCTAGACCTAGAGGGCCCCATTCACCTGATCTTAACCGTGGTGTCGGCAACCATCGCGATGCTGGCTTTTTCCGCGGCGACACAAGGGTGGTGGCTCACCAAGAACAAATGGTGGGAAACCGCACTACTTCTAGTGATCACCTTCTCGCTCTTCCGTCCTGGCTTTTGGTGGGACGAAGTGTACCCACCGACCACCAGCTATCCGGGCACTGAATTAGTGCGTATCGCAGGCACCTTACCTGAAGGCGAGCCGTTACAGCTTGAAGTGGAAGGGGAAAACTTCTTTGGAGAGCAGATAGCGAAACATGTCGTGCTCCCCATCGATCACAGCTTGGAAAGCGGCGAAGCACGCATCAGTGACACAGGCCTCATGCTCCGTGAAGAAGATGGCAAACTCTTGGTAGATATGATTCAGTTTGGCAGTGATGCAGACAAAGCAGGTATCGATTTTGATTGGCAAATCAAAGCCGTGACTGTCGATAATGTCCGCCCATGGAAAGAATGGGTCTTCGTGCCAACTTTGTTGCTCTTGGCATTACTCGGCTGGAATCAACGCCGTCGCATTCGCCAAGCCTAGTGTTAAGGGCACGTGTTTTACCGCGTGCCCTTTTCTTTTTTAGACCGTAAAGGATATCGCTATGTATAAACACATCTTGGTTCCGGTTGACCTCAATGATGAGAGTTTTGCTGACAAGGCCGTCGATCATGCCGTCTGGCTGGCCAGCCAATCTGGCGCAAAAATCCACCTACTGACCGTGCTGCCAGGCATCCACAATTCGATGGTGGCCTCTTATTTCCCGGAAGACGCCGCCAACAAAATGAAACGCGATATGAAGCGAAACTTACAAGGCTTTGCGGATAAATACGTGCCAAAAACCATCGCCTGTGAGGTGTCAATTGCGGAAGGGAAACCTTACAAGGGGATCATTAAAACCGCCGAGCGTATTGGCTGCGATCTCATCGTGATGCCAAGCCACAAACGTTCACGCGTCAATAAAATGATGCTCGGCTCCGTCGCCGCCAAAGTGCTCGAAGGGGCGACAGTGCACGTGATGGTACTCAAACCTTAGTGTGTAGTGCTCAGGCATGCTTGCGCTTGCCTGAGCGCCGTTCATCGTTCGCGTTGGTCATAGCCCCAACGTGGCACCAGCTGTTGCTCAGCACCGACATGATCCAAAATACGCGCCACCATAAAGTCGACGAGATCATCTATCGACTGGGGTTGATGATAAAAACCCGGCGCGGCTGGCATAATCGTCACCCCCATTTGCGACAGCTTGTGCATGTTCTCAAGATGCAAGGTCGAAAATGGCGTCTCACGCACCACCAACAGAAGTTGTCCGCGCTCTTTAAGCACCACATCCGCCGCCCGTTCAATCAGGTTATCGGACAAGCCATGCGCAATCGACGCCAATGAACCGGCGGAGCAAGGGCATACCACCATTTGCTTCGGTGCCGCTGACCCTGAGGCAACTGGCGAAAACCAATCCTCTTTGCCACACACCACTAGCTTATCCGTGTTGCACTGTAAATGTTCTACCAATACCTTTTTGGCCGCGTCAGGCCCGGCAGGCAATTTCAGGCCATGTTCGGTGGCTAACACCACACGTGCTGCCGATGAGATCAATAAGAAAACCTGATAATCCTGTGCAAGCAGGCATTCGAGCAAACGTAGCCCGTATGGCGCGCCAGAGGCACCTGTCCACGCCAGAGTGATGCGTTTATCCGCCATGCTTTTCCCCTTTATCGCCGAGCGCGTTAAGCAGCTTGTCGTGAATACCACCAAAGCCACCATTACTCATCACCAACACGGTATCGCCTGCTTGGGCTTGCTCACATAAAGCGGTTACCAACCCATCAATATCGGCATGAATATGCGACGGCTGCTCGCAGCTATCCACCACCGCTTCAAGCGACCAATCCAGCCCTTGGGGTTGGAACAAGAACACTTGGTCAGCACGAGCCAACGACGCCGCCAGCGTGTCTTTGTGAACCCCTTGCTTCATGGTATTGGAACGTGGCTCTAACACCGCCAGAATGCGACCATTACCGACTTTCGCGCGTAACCCCTCAAGGGTCAGTCGAATCGCCGTCGGGTGATGAGCAAAGTCATCATACACAGTGACACCGGCTTGCTCGCCGCGCCACTCAAGGCGTCGCTTGGTATTGATAAAGGTCTCGAGCGACTGGCAGGCTAAGTCAGGCGTCACGCCCACATGACGCGCTGCCGCAATGGCCATTAACGCGTTACGTACATTGTGTTCGCCAACCAAGTCCCAGTTCACATCCCCAACATGCTCGCCGGCAAAATATACCGAAAAATGATTGCCGGCTGGATCTTTTTTCACCGTCTGCCATTGTCCATCTGGTCCTGCATAAACGCATTCACTCCAGCACCCCATGGCAAGCGTCTCTGCGACATTGGCATCGTCCGAGGGCGCAATGATTTGGCCAATCCCCGGCACAGTGCGCACCACATGGTGGAATTGCTTTTGAATCGCGGCCAAATCATCAAATATGTCGGCATGGTCGAACTCAAGGTTGTTGATCACCAAGGTTTTCGGTTGGTAATGAACAAACTTGGAGCGTTTATCAAAAAACGCGCTGTCATATTCATCGGCTTCTACCACAAAAAATGGGCTATCGCCCAATCGTGCCGAGCCATTAAAATTCCCCGCGACACCGCCAATCAAGAAACCGGGCGCGTAGCCGCAATCTTCTAAGATCCATGCCAACATGCTAGCGGTAGTGGTTTTACCATGTGTGCCAGAAACCGCCAGCACCCAGCGGTCTCGTAATAAGAAATCATGCAACCATTGCGGGCCTGACGTATACGGTAAGCCTTGGTTTAGTACCGCCTCAACACAGGGATTGCCACGACTCATTGCATTACCAATCACCACAAGGTCCGGAGCGGGAGCAAGCTGAGCCGGATCATAACCTTCGATAATCTCAATACCCTGAGATTCGAGTAACGTACTCATCGGGGGGTAAACATGGCTATCAGAGCCCGTCACCCTGTGTCCCAATTGTTTTGCGAGCATCGCGGCGCCACCCATAAAGGTGCCACAGATGCCGAGAATATGAATATGCATAGCCTTCACTGTGTTGTATTGGTTGCTCAGCCATCCGGCATAAGGCTGTCATTATGCCTTGGATTGGCGCTTGGGTCTTATCGCTTGCGTACATCTGACATGGTTTTTATGTGGCGATCACACTTCCCTTGCTTCATGTATTTCTTCAGTACGATTAAAAAGTCGCTGGCGCTAGAATATCAGCGATTTTAAGAGGCAGCTGACTGCCCATGTATCCGATTGCATCAGAAAGAAAGTTCATCATCATTAAGGATTGAGAATGCCCGACATTAAGACCCTCGGCGAGTATATTGTTGAGAAACAGCACGCCTTCCCGCACGCCAGCGGTGATTTATCTTCTCTTCTCGCCTCCATCCGTCTGGCCGCCAAAATTGTTAACCGTGAAGTCAACAAAGCCGGTCTGGTCGATATTGCCGGCGCGATTGGCACAGAAAACGCACAAGGCGAAGAGCAGCAAAAGCTCGATGTCTACGCCAACGAAAAGTTTAAAGCCGCCATGGAAGCCCGCGACCACGTCTGTGGCGTTGCCAGCGAAGAGGAAGATGAAGCGGTTATTTTCAACAAGCAGCTCAACCGCAATGCCAAGTATGTGGTCCTCATCGATCCACTCGATGGTTCTTCCAATATTGATGTCAACGTCTCTGTCGGCACCATTTTTTCCATTTACCACCGCGTATCGCCGGTGGGTACTCCCCCCACCGAGGAAGACTTCTTACAGCCGGGTCACCGCCAAGTGGCTGCCGGTTACGTCATTTACGGCTCATCGACCATGTTGGTTTACACCACAGGCGATGGCGTGCACGGTTTTACCTATGACCCATCACTTGGGCTATTCTGCTTGTCGCATGAGAACATGACCATTCCCCAAGACGGTAACATTTACTCAATTAATGAGGGGAACTACATCAAATTCCCGCAAGGCGTCAAAAAATATATCAAGTACTGTCAAGAAAACGTCCCTAATGAGAAGCGTCCCTACACCTCACGCTATATTGGCTCTTTGGTCGCGGACTTTCACCGCAACCTGCTAAAAGGCGGTATTTACTTATACCCCAGCACACTCGCGTATCCCAACGGCAAGCTACGCTTGCTTTACGAGTGCAACCCCATGGCGTTTATTATTGAGCAAGCGGGTGGTAAAGCGACCGATGGTACCCAGCGCATCCTGGATATCGATCCGAAAGAGTTGCACCAACGCGTGCCTTTCTTTGTCGGCTCCAGCAATATGGTGGACAAAGTGGGTGAATACCTCGAACGCTACCCCGATCACGACGATAACTAAGTGCGGTGAGACGGTGAGATTTCACCGCAATTTATGATTAAGAGGCGACCACAGCGGTCGCCTCTGTTATTTTCACGCTCGGTGGTTATAATTGGCACACACTTTTTTGATAAACAAAAGGACATCCCATGAGCCTGAACCAGGTCCCAGCGGGCAAAGATCTGCCTGAAGATATTTATGTGGTGATTGAAATTCCTGCCAACGCCGATCCAATTAAGTACGAAGTCGACAAAGACAGCGGCGCCGTATTCGTTGATCGCTTCATGGCAACGCCTATGTTCTACCCATGTAACTATGGCTATGTAAACCACACCTTGTCTTTGGACGGCGACCCAGTTGACGTGCTGGTACCAACCCCATTCCCATTGGTACCCGGCTCAGTGATCCGCTGCCGCCCTGTTGGTGTGCTCAAAATGACCGACGAGTCTGGTGAAGATGCCAAAGTGATCGCGGTACCGCACAGCAAGCTGACCAAAGAGTACGATCACGTGAAAGACGTGAACGACCTGCCTGAGCTGCTAAAAGCACAAATCACGCACTTCTTCGAGCGCTATAAAGAGCTAGAAGCTGGCAAATGGGTGAAAGTGGATGGCTGGGAAGATGCCCAAGCCGCAAAAGACGAAATCCTGTCTTCATTTGAGCGCGCGCAAAAATAATCGTGCCATCGCCATGAAGCTAGAAGCCCGCGTCAACACGCGGGCTTTTTTCTATTTAATCTCAAACTGATAGAGTAGATCCACCGCCTGATCGACTCCCGACACCGCTTCTAGATAAAGATCTTTCATCAATCGATAGCGCACCGTGAACACCCCTATCGCATCAAAGATCCCCACCCCATACTTCACTTCCAAGTCAGGCAGAATATATCCCGAGACCTCGACTTTTTGCTCATCGCCGGCGCCAGAGGTATCGAGAGTAAGATCCTCGACCCCAAACGCCTGACCAATTTCGCCCACCAGTTTGCCACTTTGCGCTAAGCCCAACCCAATCAGCATCGAGGTCATATTGGCATCACCGGCGCCAGCATCAAGTGCTCGGCCGCGTAACAGGTATGACAAGGCATTGGCCTGCGAACCGGCCGGATCCATAAATACAGTCGCCACCGGCTCATCGGCAGGTCCTGTAAGTCGGATCCCCGCGATGACATCGCCCTCAGTGCGCTCGGGATTGCGAATCGCTTCGACTTGCAAATACGGCTGATCAGCAGGGCCATTAAATAAGATTTCCCCTTTACGGATAATCAAATCTTGTCCAAATGATCGATAGGTTCCTTCCAACAAGCTCACGTTACCGACAATCAAGGCGCCTTTACGGTTGTTCTTAATGTTAAGCTCTCCTGCCAAGCGCGACTTCAAACCAAACGCCGCCAGCCGAACTTCATCACCAAGCACTAAGCGTACATCCGTGACCAAATTAAAAGGAACCGCATCTTTTTGTTCCGCGTCTTCAGGCTCATAGTTTTGATTGAGGATCACCGTATCATCCGACACAGTGACGGCCGATTCCGGCAAGTGCTCCACCTCAATCCGTCCCCATGGCACCTCAATATTCCCCCGAATCGCCACTTGTTCTGGGGTTGCTGAAACCGTTAAGTCAGGCGCAACATCAAGACGGACCATCGGCGGCACATTCACTCGCAACGCATCGCCCGCGACATTCAGATTAAACAACCAATCTCTCACGGTCGGCCACCGACCCTCGCCTTTGAGGCGTAAGGTGCCATCGGGAGTAATCAGCTGGCCGGTTAACTGTCCCTGCTGACCATCAAGGTTGACCGTCACCTGCCCGTCATTAACATCAACCGGCGATGATAACCCTTTCACACGTAATGCGCTGATATCCAGCTTGCCAAAGACTTTCGGCAATGTAATCGGACCTTGAACGCGTAAGTTAGCATTCACTTCGCCATTAACATCGGCCTGTTTGTCACCGCCGAGTAACGGCTCCAGCTTGGCAAGTTGCACCGCATTCATGTGCACATTCCCATCAATCGTACGTGTCGACGCTAACAGATCATTCAAGGTAAAGGCTGAGGCCAGTGTGCCGCCCTCAGACAAGGTGAGTGCCAACGCACCTTGCAGTGCATCTTGATGCCAACGCGCATTGAAGTTGGCATGCTGCCAGCCAATCACCAGTGGCGTGTCGGCCTGCTGGCGCAGATTGCCATCCGCGATATCAATCGAGGCTTGCACATCCGGCGAGGCGTCAGGCTGCCAGCGTGCATGAACCTCGGCATTGGCACGTGTATCAATTTGCCATTCCGGCGGTAAGAAGGCAGCGATTTGCTTCGCTTCAAAGCCTTCAATCTTGGCAACCACCTCCCCTTGCTCGCCGATTGTCGCCGGTTGCGATAAGCACAAAGACGTTGCTTGCCACTGCCAACAATGTTCGCCAACCTCGGTTTGCATATCAGTGAAACTAAACGCAATGGGTGCCGCACTTTTCTGCACAATGTCGCCAAGTTCTTCCACGTTCACCGATGTATCAAGCAGTTTACCTTTCCAGCCAGTGTCTCGCGCCAATGCACCTTCAACACGTAACGCGCCAGACGCCGGCGCCCCTTGCCAGCGCAAATCCAGCTGGTGTGCCGCTTCATCACCGCGCACGGTTAAATCAAGGTTGTCTAAGCGCGCGGTTTGATAGCGCCCGCCTAATACCGACACCGTCAGCTCGCCGCCTAAGCGATCTTTTACGGCCAGATCACCGTCTACCGTTAGCTGATTAATGCGCACATCTTGCCAACGCAATTGCTTAGCATGAAGCGCCAACTTTGCGGTTGGCTGTGCAAACGGCCCGCTCAATCGTGCATCGCCACGGATCACACCAGTGAGCATCGGCAAGGATTGCGACAAATCGGCAATATCGACCGACAGTCCCATTTGCCACTCATCACGCACTTGCCCTTGTGCCGTGACGTGATTGGGACCATGCGACAGCGTCAGCCCCGGCGTCGACACGCTCGGCTGGCCATCGCCATCACGATCATGCGCGTTAAGTGCGCCCGCGACCGCTAGCGGCAGTTTTTGTAACTCCCCATGCACCACCAACGTAGGCACCGAAACATCCCAGCCGCCTTGGGCGGTTAAGCGACCACGATGGCTGATTGCACCGGTTAAATCCCCCGTGACCTCTGGCCATTGCTGCTGAGGTTGGATGTTGGCAAACCCTAACTCAGCTTGCCAAAAAGGCTCGCTGGACCAATCCACGCTGGCACGACCGGCCACCTTTCCACCCAGTATATTGGCCTCCAGCTGCGAGAGGGTCAGCGCCGTTAGACTGCCTTGGCCGGTTAAATTCAGCTGGGTGGTCGGAATCTCAGGGCCCTCGACGCCGGTTTGTAAACCGAGCTGATAGTCGGACAGATCCCCATCGGCGTGAAATTGTAGCTCGCGTAATGCCGCGATCGCTTCCCCCGTCAGCGGCCACGCCAAGGCTTTGCTCTGCAACTGCACCGCAAAAGGTAAGTTTGCCGCCAGCAGGTTTGCCTCTCCTTCCAGCGTCGCTGTCACCGGACCGCGCGCGGTCGCGTTTAGCTCAAGCGCGGCCAGGCTTCCAGAGGCCGACAGTGATAAAGCTTGGCCTTGAAGCGGGGAAAGATTACTGGTCAACTGGGTTTGTAAGGTAAGTGGGTACTTACCTTCAAGTGTAATATCACCTGCAAGGCTTGCCGTGCCTTGGGGGGCGGTCACCGAGAAACTATCAATAGTCACCGCACTGCCTCGAACGCTACCCGCCAAAGATAACGCTGAGAGGGTTTGTACTGTGCCCGCTTCAATCCGCGTATCTTGCAGGCGAAGCTGCTCCACCTCGATAGCCAGCGGCAGCGCCACCGTGGGTAACTCCAGGCCTGGGTAATGCCATGGCGTGCTTGCCACCGCGCTATCCGGCTTACCGACCGCTTGGTCGGTATTTTCTTGGGGCTCACTCGGCAGGCTCACCACCAGCTGCTGCCAATCGGTCGGCGATAAAGTTAAGGTGTCGCCAACAAAATGCACGCCCCCTTGCAGTTGGTGCCAACTCACCGACTGTTCGGCAACCTGAATCGCCACATCCTTAAAGGCAAAGGCATTGATGTGAATAGGCAGCGGCGCTTGGATAGCCGACGTGGATACGTCTTGCGAGGATGTATCCTCCTCACTCACGGGCAAATCAATATCGAGCGTGACCCCCTCGGCGGCCAATTGATCAATACAAAGCGCAGGCGTCAGTAAGCACTTACCTTGGATGACAAGCCTTAGCTGTTCGGCATTCAGTCGTAGCTGCTCATCATCATAGCGCACCCCTTGCAGCACAAAGCCGGTGAGTAGACTGCCGTCGGCCTCATCGACTGATAACGCAGGTAGCGCTTTCTGCGCACCCCAAATCCCGACCTGCAAGCCCACTGGTGTAAAAAGCGCGGCCGCTACCAGCCCCACCAAAGAAAAAATACTGATTAACGCAATAAACGTTAGCCTGACTAACCAACGACTCATAACTCAGGCCCTAGCGTAAGGTGTATACGAAAATCATCATCGTCATTATCAAAACCACGCGCGACATCAAGACGAATCGGACCTACCGGCGATGACCAGCGAATACCGGTACCAGCCGCACGCTTCCACGATAAATTGTGGGTCCACGCGTCACCACCATCAGCAAATAACGCCCACCACCAGTTGCCACCTAGACGATATTGGTACTCCAACGTACCGGTTAACATGTAGCGGGCGCCACTGAGCTGACCGCTGTCATCGACAGGGGAAACGGTTTCAAAAGCATAACCGCGAATACTGTTATCGCCCCCGGCGAAAAAGCGTAACGATGGCGGCGCTTCACTGAACTCTTCAGAAATCAGGGCACCACCATCAACGCGTAATAAGCCGCGATGGTTTTTATTGAGGCTACGAATCCACGCACTCCGCCCTTGCAAGCGCACCAAACTAATATCGGACAGCCAAATCGGATCGGCCGCTTCCAATGTAATAGATTGTTTGTCTCCCCAATGCGGCATTAATCCACCGCGAGCGCGGGTGCGGGTAAAATTGATCCCTGGCAGCACCACGCTGACGCTATCTTCATCTAGCCCTTGGGTGTAGTCTTCATAAAGCCAGCGTAACGAGACACTGCGTTGCCAGCCGGTATCATACAGCCAATGCCTGGAAATCGAGGTCGATACCTCAAGGCTGGAGGTATCGCGTTGTTCGGTATTTTGTAACCCTAACTGCACTTGATAATACTCGCGAGAAACATCCTCCAAGGGAACCTTGTAGGTAGAGGTCAACGTCTGCTCGGGCTCAGAAATCGCCAATGATGTGGTGATACTGTGACCGCGCGAGTTATACCAAGGCTTGCGCCAATTAAACTTGAGCCGCGGGCCAATGTCGGTGGAATACCCGACCCCAGTTTCAAATTTGTTGCGTGCTTCAGGGGTCAGTGTCACCTTGATCGGCACTTCAGTGTCTTCGGCTTCTTCCATGTCTGCTTGGACTAACGCACTGGAAAACCACCCGGTGTTGGCAAGCGCTTGGTTAAACTCACCCAATGCCGACACGCGATACGGCTCGCCCGGGGAAAAATCACGTAAAGTGTCGAGACGCTGCAACTGAATTTGCGCACCTTGGTAGCGAATCGCGCCAAAGTGGTAACGCTTACCACTGGCAAAGTGCAGACGAATAAATGCTTGTTGGCGGGTGGGAGAGACTTCGAGACGTGTTTGCGTAAAACGACCGTCAAAGTATCCCTTTTTCACCGCCAAGCTTTGGATTTGGCTTTTCAGGGACTCATAGTCTCCGTGGTTAAGAATCGCGCCCGGCTGCGGCCCGTCAGCCTTGAGAGCATGAAAATCGTCATCCATGCCCGCTTCACCGCTAAACACCACATCCACTTGTGCCAAACGAACGGGTTTGCCCGGATCAACCTTGACTTCCAGCGTAGCGTCTCCGTCCATTCGCATAGTGATCTTAGGCTGATAAAACCCCACCGCTTGCAGTGCTTTACGCACATCCTGCTCAACACGGGCAATAAACCGGTAGGAGCCGTCCCGCTCTTCTGGAGCAATCGCGGCTAAATAGGTCTCGACATTGTCTTGTGCAATACCATCGAGCCCTTCAATATCAATGTCGACTTCCGCATGGGCGATGCTAGATATCACGCTGATAGCGATCGCGAATAGGGGGAATAGCCGTATATTCATGCAGTGAGATCCAATACCCGGGTGTCGCCCGGCTAAATTGATGATATCTTGCCATATTACGTGTTGAGCGGGGCAGGATGCCAGCATCATGTTGATGACAAGATGCGGAATCCATGCCTGTATGCCAACCCACTGACGCGCACAGCAGTCCGCTTTGCGCTTTTACACCACAGCAGTCAAAGGATGCCTATGTCGATGCAATCTTCCTTTACCCAACCCGAGAATGCGATAGCCGATCGCACCGACCCGATTGTTCCAGCCGAACCGCACGCGGTCTTTAATCAGCCTATCACGGCCACCCCCGCGGCAGGTCAAAAACAGGTTATTTTTGGCATGGGCTGTTTTTGGGGTGCCGAACGCAAATGGTGGCAACAGCCGGGTGTCGTGATGACCTCGGTCGGATACAGTGGCGGCGTCACCCAACACCCGCGTTATCAAGACGTGTGCACGGGAAAAACCGGTCATGCCGAAGTGGTCAATGTGATTTTCGACCCGTCCGTGGTGAGTTTAGACACCCTACTGGCGGTGTTCTGGGAAAACCACGATCCGACCCAAGGCATGCGTCAAGGCAATGACATTGGCCCGCAATATCGTTCCGCGATTTACTATTGTGATCCGGCGGACCAAGCCAGCGTCGAGGCAAGCCTGGCGACCTATCAAGCGGCATTGAGAGAGGCCGGCAAGTCAGATGCGGTCACCACTGAGATCGCACCGGCTGGCGCTTACTACTTTGCTGAAACTGACCACCAGCAGTACCTACACAAAAACCCGCAAGGCTACTGCGGCTTGGGTGGCACAGGTGTGTGTTTCCCACCACAATAAGCCTTTGGCAATTAACCACTGCTAAATGGCTAGGCATAAAAAAACACGTCCGTTTGGACGTGTTTTTCAGTGTGGCGATGTTTATGCGGTAATGGCCATGGCTTTAATTTCTTTATTCACCTCAGTCATCACCGACAGTGCACGTCTATCACTATGCCCGGGCGGCAGTAAACGTCCACCATCAAATTCAAACGCGCCTACACCTTCAATATAGAGTCGGCCCTTAAAAAATCGTTTCACATACCGCGCAATCTGGGTTGGCCGATATTGACGAAAGATTCTGAGCATAAGGATCCCTTTCTTGTTCTCAAAGTCTGTCTAAGCAGACCGAAACGGCAATTCATTTCTTTCACAGTCACGATGACCGTATGATATTGCCACCTTGGAGCGCCGAATATTATCTGGCAATCTCCGCGTATAAAGCTAAGCAAGCAAAGTGCCACCTCAATAAGATGGCAATCACAGCATTAGAGCCTGCTAGCGAACAGAAGTTCCCGATTTAGATAAATACGTTTTGCAGCGTAAGTTCGATCGACGCAGAAAAGTCCGATCTTGCGCACGGATTAACCTTTGCCACTTGGCACAACTCACCGTCTGGCGTAACCATAGATAACTTGGCACCTGATGCCAAATAATGACCACAGACATGGATGATAAAGAATGAAAAAGACCACCCTACTTGCTCTCACCTTTGCGCTATTCACAGGCACCAGTTGGGCGCATACGATCCAAAATGGTGCACATTTACCTTCAGCCAAAGTCGCCGAGCACGGCGAGCTGACCTTGAATGGCGACGATATTGTTTATCAAGCTTGGCAAACCGAACAACTGCCGGGCAAAGTACGCGTGATCCAAGCCATCGCCGGACGCAGCAGCGCCAAAGAAATGAATGCCCCCTTGATGGAAGCCATCACCGCCGCAGACTTTGACGACTCTCGCTACCAAACCACCACCATCATTAATCAAGATGATGCGATTTGGGGCACCGGCGGTTTTGTTAAATCGTCGGCAGAAGACAGTAAGCGGGATTTTAGTTGGTCCTCAATTGTGCTCGACGAAAACGGCAGTGTCGCACAGGCGTGGCGCTTAAAAGAAGAAAGCTCGCTGATCGCGGTACTCGACGACCAAGGCACGGTGCGTTTTGTCAAAGAAGGCAAATTAAGTCCCGACGAGGTGAACCAAGTGATTAGCTTAGTCACTCAACTGGTCAATCAATAGTGCCATGCGCGGGCAAAGCCCGCGTTTTTCAACACTTGGCGTCGATGGTGATAATTGTTATGTTATTACATTACTCTTAAAGGTGTGGATGCCTGCATGACTCGGCCATTGATCGTCCATCTGCTGTTGATCGTCGTACTCAGCCAATCTGGGCTGTGGGCGCATCATCACCTCGATACCTTCACGCCCACACATCACAGCGAACATTGCAGCCTCTGTCATTTGGCGCCTCCCGCACTGATCGCGTATGCGGCCTCACCACCGGCCCCCACCTATGTGGTCAACGCAATTATTACCCTTTCTAAGCCACCACGTGCTTACCACATCGCCATCGCCTTTTCGGCGCGCGACCCACCTAGTCGAATAAATACCGCAATGATTTAACCCATTTATTCACTAGGAGAACCCAATGAAAACGCGTTTTTTACCCAATGTTATCGCCATGACCATCGCAACCGCGTCCACAGCCACATTTGCTGACGAAGCCAACTATCAGTCGTTCGATGCCCATGTGCACGGTGAAGTCACCGCAAGCCTTGCCCAAGACGGTGAGCGTGTGCTGATTGAACTGACCGCCCCCGGCCATGATGTGGTTGGTTTTGAGCACCACCCTAAAAACGCCAAGGATCAGCAAACGCTCGAAGATGCTTATACACTGCTGCGCGATGGCGGGAAACGCTTCCAGCTTGCTGAAGCGGCGAATTGCCAGCTGGTCGACGTCAAGGTAACGAGCAGCTTTGAAGACCATGACCACAAGCATGAGCATGAGCACAATAGCATTCACGGTGAAGATGGCGAAGATGGTCACGCAGGCCATGACGGTCGCGATGGCCGAGACGGCAAAGATGCTCATCATGAGGATCATGGTGACCACCATGATCACAGCCATCATGCGCATGAAGGCCATCATGATCACGACAAGCATGATGAGCACCATGACGATCATCATGGGCATGATCACGGTAACCACAACACCTTATCAGCGAACTACCAATTCGTTTGCCAAAACCCGCAAGCCTTCACCGAATTGCAAACTGATTGGTTTAGCCTATTCCCCAACACAGAAACCATGAAGATTCAGGCCTTTACTGATGACAAGGTCTGGGTTGAAACCTTGAATCGTGCCAAGTCGCACATCCAGTGGTAGTGAACAAGGAGGCGGGGCGCATCTAGCGCCCCTGTCAGGCATGATAACCATCGAACAACTACGTTTTACTTGGCCAGCTCAGCCGCAACCGATCTTAGATATCGAGAGCTTTGCGGTCGGTGAGGGCGAGCATGTATTTTTAAAAGGCCCCAGTGGCAGCGGGAAATCCACCCTGCTGAGCCTGATTGCAGGCATTCATACCCCACAATCGGGAACACTGACGGTCAATCATCAAGCGCTAACCGCACTGAATGATCGCCAACGGGATCAGTTCCGTGCTAACCATATTGGTTATATTTTTCAGCAATTTAATCTGCTGCCCTATTTATCGGTGATTGATAATGTCACCGTCCCGCTGCGCTTTTCTCACACGCGGCGTCAGGCACTCAGCCAACCAGCACACCAAGAGGCGGCCAATTTACTCGATAAGCTTGGTCTTCCCGCGCACTGTTACCATCAGCCAGTCACTGCGCTAAGTATCGGCCAGCAACAGCGAGTTGCAGCGGCACGGGCATTAATTGGTGCGCCAGCATTGATTATCGCTGACGAGCCCACTTCTGCGCTTGATGCGGACACCCGCAATACCTTTATTCAATTGCTTCAAGACCGATGCCGAGAGGCCAATAGCAGCTTATTGTTTGTCAGCCATGACAGCCAATTAGCGCCCTTGTTTGACCGCGATATCTCGCTTCTCGCGCTTAATCGCGCCATACAACGCGAGGAGGCTAACCAATGATTTCACTATTAGGATTGGCAGGACAAAGCCTCAAGAATCGCCGCGCCACCGCCCTGCTTTCTTTGCTGACTGTCACCATCGCCGTAGTGCTCTTGCTCGGGGTGGAGAAGGTGCGCACCCAAGCTAAAGCCAGCTTTGCCAACACCATCTCCAACACCGATTTAATTGTCGGTGCCCGCTCCGGTCCCATTAATTTACTGCTCTATTCCGTGTTTCGTATTGGTAACGCCACCAACAATATCGGCTGGGACAGTTACCAGCGCCTTCGTGAGCATCCGGATGTGAGTTGGACCATCCCCATTTCACTGGGGGACTCTCACCGCGGCTTTCGCGTGGTCGGCACCACCAATGATTACTTTGACCATTATCAATATGGTCAAAAACAACCACTGGCCTTTCGCCAAGGCGGCCCATTTTCCGGCTTATTTGATACCGTGATTGGCGCCCAAGTGGCAAGAGAGCTGGGATACAAGATGGGCGATAGTCTGGTCATTGCCCATGGACTGGCCGACAAAGGCTTTAATCAGCATGACAACTTGCCCTTTACGGTCACTGGGATCTTAGCGCCCACAGGCACCCCCGTCGACCGTAGCGTACATGTGTCGCTCGAAGCCATCGAAGCGATTCATGTCGGCTGGGAAAGTGGCGCACGACTCGGCCAAGGCCTCACCCAAGCGCAAGCGCAACAACGCGAGCTACAACCAGAACAACTGACCGCGGTGATGGTGGGACTAAACAGCAAAATCAAAACCTTTGCCGTCCAACGCTGGGTTAATACTTATCCACGCGAACCATTAACCGCCATTATGCCCGGTATTGCCTTGCACGAGCTGTGGGGCATGATGCGAGTTGGCGAACAAGCCCTGTTGGTGATCTCTGGCTTTGTGGCCGTCGCCGGGCTGTTGGGTATGCTCTCAAGCCTGCTCACTAGCTTGAACGAGCGTCGACGCGAAATGGCAATCTTACGTGCGATGGGCGCGCGTCCTTTGCATATTATTTTGCTATTGGTCAGTGAGGCGGTCGCGATCACTCTTGCAGGGATCGTCTCTGGCGTGTTCCTGCTTTATGGTGGACTCGCTCTAGCACAGCCCTATATTCTCAGTGAATTTGGCTTATTCTTACCGCTCGACTGGCCGTCCTCTTATGAGCTTTCATTGATGGCCGGAGTGTTAGTCGCTGGCTTTATCGTGGGATTAATTCCGGCTTGGCGCGCCTACCGACAGGCGCTCGCCGATGGCATGACAATTAAGGTATAACAGATGAAAAAACGAATAATGCTCGGGCTTATTGCCTTACTGAGCGGTGTTTTGAGCTCGCCTACGTGGGCGAGCAATGAGCCACTCACGCTGGATTGGATTGATTTGGTGCCTGAGCACGAACGTGCTCAATTCGATAGTCGGGGCATGCCAGAAATTACTCACGATGGTGAAAACCCACAAAGCTTGGTTGGCTCAGTTCGCCCTGAGCTCAACAACAGCCAAGTCAAAATTCCCGGCTTTGTGATCCCTCTAGAAGGCGACGACAAAGTGGTAACGGAATTCCTACTGGTGCCCTTTCTTGGCGCCTGTATTCATGTTCCACCCCCGCCCCCCAATCAGATAATTTATGTAAAGTTTGCTGGCGGTGCGCCGATTCAACAGTTATGGGATGTGGTTTATGTCGAAGGCACGCTGAAAACCGAACATGTCAGCCATGACTTAGCAGAAGTGGGTTATGTGCTACAAGGTACACAATTAACTGACTACGACGACGGATAAATCCCTATCAATCAGTGAGCCCGATCGGCGCACACGATGTTGTCAGGCAATATAATGAGACAAGATCGCCAGTGCGCCTATGTACACGGCAATCAACAGCAGATTGATGGGGTTGAGTTTTTGCTTACGCACACGCATCCCTACACTTGATTGTTAACGCTCATAATGTTAACAAATTTAATCTTTAATTAACATATTTGCCAGCATTAAATTTTGCTGACAATCAGTGTGAGACGCGCATGGTAGAGCAAGACAAACCTGTGGTCATCGATGCCCATCCCGATAAACGGCAGCATCAGGAACATAGTTATAAAGAAGACGCTGACCTACGTGGCAGTAAAGGGCGGCTAAAAGCGATTGCCAATGAGTATCACGTCGATGCGCGTCTGCAAGAGGTCGAGCAGGAAGATCTCGCCCATCGCAGTGCCAATCGCCAACGTCATGTGATGCAAAAGCAGCAGGCCAATCTCGAAGCCATCATTGCTCTGACCTACGACCAGTGTCACAGCGAAACCGCCCATACCCCCGATCCTGACTGGTTAGTTCGCTTTTTCGATTTGGCCCGCAATATTCACGGCCATGCGATGCAGCAGCTGTGGGCGAAGATTCTCAAACAAGAAATGCAACGACCCGGCAGCACCTCGATTAAAGCCCTGACCATTCTCGAAACCATGACGCAACGTGAAGCGCAAGCACTGCAACGCGCTTGTGCATTGTCCAGCACCTTTGGGCAAGACAGCACCAAAAAGCTGGTGACCGGTTTTCGCCGCCGCCAAGGCTTGGTGCAACTGCTGCGCCCAGAGCCGCCCCATAAGCTCTCGCTGGGTCACTATCAACTGTCTTACACCGACTTAATGCTGTTGATGGACTTGGGGCTGATCCTGCGCACTGAGCTCGAATCCGGCGTGATTGAAATGCAACCGGCCATGCCGTTTAAACTGCAAAACACCCAATACATGCTTACCCCGCTCCACAAAGGGATGCGTCTTTATTACTACCGCTTTAGCCCCACCGGCCATGAGCTAGCAAAACTGGTCGGTAAACGCGTGCATCCCGATTATCACCACGCCATTTGTGAGTTGCTCGCCGAAGGCTTTGAGATGCACAGCGATGTGGGTGATACAGTCAACACTCACGCTTAATCCGACGAGCGCAACACTCGGCGCTCACGCAGTACGCGAAGACAGATCGCCACATGCTCGGCGACGCTGTGATCACCGGTCAAATGGACCGCCGGTTTTTGCGGTGGCTCATAGTCTGACGATATGCCAGTAAAAGCAGGGATCTCGCCGGCACGCGCCTTTTTGTAAAGCCCTTTAGGGTCGCGCTGCTCACACACTGCCAGCGGCGTATCAACAAAGACTTCGATAAATTGTCCCTCTGGCAAACACTCGCGCACCATCTCTCTCTCCGCGCGAAACGGTGAGATAAAGGCACTCAAGACAATAAGACCCGCATCGGTCATCAACTTGGCCACTTCACCAATCCGGCGAATATTCTCGCGCCTGTCTTGATCGGAAAACCCAAGATCGCGACATAAGCCATGACGAATATTATCGCCATCCAGCAAATAGGTATGGTGCCCTTCGGCCACCAAGGCCGCCTCTAGCGCGCCAGCAATGGTCGATTTGCCCGAGCCAGACAAGCCGGTAAACCAAAGCACCACGGGTTGCTGCTGTTTTTGTTCACTGCGCTGGGCTTGGTCAACATGATGCTGATGCCAGACCACATTGGGATCCGTTGGCGCAGATACAGTGTCAGTCATGAAAGTCTCCGCTATTTCGTTGGCCACGCCATAATCAAGGGGCGACCGCCGTTAAAGGAAAAACAATCGGTAACAGGGTGAGCACTACTGCGGAATACACCACAGATAATGGCAGTCCCAGACGCAAATAATCACGTAGCTGGTAATTACCCACGCTGTATACCAATAAATTGGTTTGATACCCATAAGGGGAAATAAAACTGGCACTGGCGCCAAACAGCACCGCCATCACAAAGGGCATAGGATCAACCCCATACCCTAGCGCCAAGCTATAGCCCAGCGGGAAAGCCAGCGCCGCCGCGGCATTATTGGTGATAAGCTCTGTTAGCAACAAAGTCAGCAAGTACACCGCCACCAGCGCGCCTATCGCGCCCCCTGCGCTAAAGGTCGCCATAAACCAATCACTAAAGCGTGCTGAAAGCCCTGACGCCAACATCAGTTGTGCCAATGTCAGCGCCGCGCCGACAATCACCACCACTTCAACCGGAAATCGGCGTTGTAAATCGTGCAAGGAGACAATGCCTGTGACCAGCAACACCACCAAATAAGCGGCTAAGCCATTAAGCAGCGGCATTGGAGTGAGCAAGGCCGCGCCAATCACCGCGACAAATCCCGCCAGTACCGCAACGCTTTTCCGCTCGGAAAGACGGGTACTGGCTTCCAAGCCATTAAAGAGCACGAATTCACGCCGCAACGCTTGGCTGTCTTGGCGAAAGGTTTTGCCCGGCACCAACACCAGCGTATCGCCGGCATGCAAAGGAATATTGCCCAGTCCCCCGTCGAGTTTTTCATGGCCGCGGCGAATGGCGACCACCACGGCATCAAAGGTCTCGCGAAAACGGGCGGCTTTGAGGGTTTTGCCACAAATGCTGGCGCTGTGGCTCACCACCACCTCAATCAAATTTTGCCCATCAATGTGATGCTGGCCGAACAAGGTCAGGCCCGGGATCTCTTGTAAGGTCGCGACACTTTCCACATCGCCAGCAAACTGCAACTTGTCACCGGCCAATAACGGCGTATCCGGACACACAGGCGCAATGACGCCGTCTTGACGATGAATTTCGGCCAAGTACAAACGGCGTAGTGCCCGCAAGCCATTGTCTGCCACACTGCGACCGCATAAGGGTGAGTCGGCGGCCAACCGTGCTTCAAGCACATACGGCAAGCTCTCTTCTTGTTCACCATCATGGCGTGGCAACCGATAGCTAAACGGAATTAATACCAATAGCCCTGCCACCAATGCAGCAGCACCAATGACCGTTGGGGTGAAAAAGCCCAAACTGGGTAAACCCGCCCGCTCAACAAAGCTGTTCACAATGAGATTGGTGGACGTGCCAATCAGCGTTAGGGTGCCGCCGAGAATGGCGCTATATGACAATGGGATCAAAAGCTGCGAGGGTGAGTGACGTCGGTTGCGCTTGATCGCGCCAATCATCGACACCACCACAGCGGTGTTATTGACCAGCGCCGATAGCAGCGCGCTCGATATGCCTAATTTGGCAATCACGGTGGGGAGTGTGCCGTGCGACGCCTGCTGCGCAACCCAGCTGGTCAAATGGGTTTTCTCCAACGCACAAGAAACCAAAATCAGCAATACCAAGGTCAGCAGTGATGGCGCGGTAAAGTTCGCCGTCAGCGCTTCAACCGAGGTGAGCCCAGTTTGGAACGCCACAAACGCGGCCCCCGCAAACAAGAGTACAGGCTTTATACGGGTGAGCACCAAGCCGGCGACAATCGCCACCAGCAAGGTGAGTACCGTGGTTTCTTGCCAACTCATCGTTTACCCCAGTTGGCGTAGATCCTGCGCTTGCCAATGCGGAAAGTGCTTGCGGATCAGCTGGTTTAACTCAAGCTCAAAGGCTGAGAACGACGAGGTGATTTGTGGCTGCGCCTCAGTCACATGACGGATCATGCCCGCGCCGACCGTCACATTGGTGAGACGATCAATCAGGATAAAGCCACCGGTATTCGGGCTATCTTGATAGGTATCCAGCGGCACCGCTTCGCTCAGGGTCAAGGTGCAACGACCAATGCCATTGAGCGGCAAGGTGTCTGCGTCATGGGTGTTAAGCGTATTCACATCGACCCCATAGGACAGTGACTCAACCTGCGCCGAGGTTTTCTTGCTGGCCAACTTAATGTCGTATTCTCGCCCCGGTGCCAGTGGGGTTTGCGTCATCCACACCACGTCGGCGTCAAATCGTTGCCCCACCGCCACGTCATCGGCCGCACGCACCAGGAGGTCGCCACGCGAGATATCAATTTCTCTATCTAAAGTGAGAGTGACCGCTTGACCGCTAAAGGCAAATTCACGATCACCGTCAAAGGTGACGATGCGCGCGACCTTCGCGGTAAGCCCAGAGGGGAGTACCTTAATCTCATCGCCCACATGTAACTCGCCACTGGCAAGGGTGCCCGCGTAACCGCGAAAGTTCAGATCCGGTCGATTGACATACTGCACCGGAAAACGGAACGCGCCCGTCCCGCGCGATTTTTCAATATCGATGGCTTCTAGCTGGCTGAGTAGCGGCTCGCCTTGATACCACGCCATCGCGTCACTGGCATTGACCACATTGTCACCTTCCAGTGCCGACAAGGGCACCATAGACACTGACAAGCCGGGGTTGAGCTGATCGGCAAACGCCAGATACTGCTCTTGGATTTCATCAAACCGAGCTTGGCTATATTCCACCAAGTCCATTTTGTTCACCGCTACCACAAAATGCTGAATACCTAGCAAGTTAGCGATGTATGAATGGCGACGAGTCTGATCCAAGATGCCGTGACGCGCGTCGATTAAGATCACCGCCACGTCACAAGTCGACGCACCGGTGGCCATATTCCGGGTGTACTGCTCATGGCCGGGGGTATCGGCAATGATAAACTTACGTTTGGAGGTGGAGAAATACCGGTACGCCACATCAATGGTGATCCCCTGCTCGCGCTCGGCTTGTAGGCCGTCTACCAATAGCGCCAGATCCGGTTTCTCGCCCGTGGTGCCAACACGCTGGCTATCGGCATGAACAGCAGCCAGCTGATCTTCATAAATCTGCTGTGAGTCGTGCAGCAAGCGGCCAATCAAAGTCGACTTACCATCATCGACAGAGCCACAGGTCAAAAAGCGCAATAAACTTTTGTGTTGGTGCTGTTGCAGATAACCCTCAATACCCAGATCGGCCACCTGTTGTTGAATTGCTGGATTCATGACTGCTCCTTAGAAATAACCCTGACGCTTTTTGCGCTCCATGGATCCGGACTGATCGTGGTCGATCGCCCGCCCTTGGCGTTCACTTGAGGTAGCGACCAACATCTCTTCGATAATCTCGGGCAAGGTGGTCGCGGTAGATTCAATCGCCCCGGTGAGCGGGTAACAGCCTAGGGTGCGAAAACGCACCGATTTATGGGTCACGGTTTCGTTGGGCCCAATCGGCATCCGCGCATCATCCACCATGTACAAGGTGCCATCACGCTCTACCACTGGGCGCTCGGCCGCTAAATAAAGCGGAACAATGTCGATATTTTCCAGATAGATGTATTGCCAGATATCGAGCTCAGTCCAGTTAGAGAGCGGAAAGACGCGAATACTCTCGCCCGGGTTCACTTGACCGTTATAGTTGCGCCACAGCTCTGGCCGTTGGTTTTTGGGATCCCAGCGATGGTTCTTATCACGGAACGAATAGACACGCTCTTTGGCGCGGGATTTTTCTTCATCCCGACGCGCGCYGCCAAACGCCRCATCAAACTTGTGCTGATCCAGCGCCTGCTTCAGCGCTTGGGTTTTCATGATATCGGTGTGCTTGTCGGAGCCGTGATCAAAAGGATTGATCCCCTGAGCCATCCCTTCTGGGTTTTTGTGCACAATCAGATCTAGCCCGAGCTCTTTAGCGGTGCGATCGCGAAAGGCAATCATGTCGCGAAACTTCCAGTCGGTATCGACATGCAGCAGCGGAAACGGGATCTTTCCAGGGTAAAAAGCTTTTCGCGCCAAATGCAGCATCACTGACGAGTCTTTGCCAATCGAATACAGCATCACGGGGTTATCAAACTCCGCCGCGACTTCCCGCAGTATATGAATGCTTTCGGCTTCTAACTGCTGGAGGTGAGTGAGTGTTTTTGCATCCATCCTAACTATCCTTTAAGCGAAGTTAACCACAGCGGTGGGGGCTTGCGTGGGGTCGGCATCGCTTACCGCGCGCCCCTCGCCAAACCATGTCAGCTGACCGGCGAGTGCCGCCACTTCGCCCACCACGATAAGCGCGGGCGACGCAGCTTGGTCCGCCAGCGACGGTAAGTTGTTGAGTTGACCGGTAAAGACTTTCTGCTCCGGACGCGTGCCGTTTTCAATCACCGCCACAGGGGTGTCCGGCGATCGGCCGTGAGCAATCAGTTGGCTTTGAATATGGGCAGATTTCATCAAGCCCATATAGATCACCAAGGTCTGACGCGGGCGGGCTAACGTCGCCCACTCCAAGGTGTCTTGTTCTTTTTTCAAATGACCGGTAATAAACAGCGCGGTCTGGGCATGATCGCGATGGGTGAGCGGAATACCGGCATAGGCCGTCGCCCCTGCCGCCGCAGTAATCCCGGGTACCACTTGAAACGAGACACCAGCGTTGGCAAGGGTTTGTAATTCCTCACCACCACGGCCAAACATGAAAGGATCGCCCCCTTTTAAGCGCACCACCCGTTTTCCGGCTTGAGCATGCTCGACCAACAGACGATTGATATCGTCTTGGCTCACACTGTGGTAGCTCGCCCGTTTGCCCACACAAATCAGCTCCGCATCTCGGCGGCACAGCTCCATAATCGGTTCAGCCACCAAGTAGTCGTAAAGCACTACATCGGCTTGCTGCATCAACTGCAACGCGCGCAAGGTCAATAACCCAGGATCCCCCGGCCCGGCACCAATCAACGCCACTTCGCCTTGGGTGGTGATTTGTCCACTAAGCTGCTCCAGCGCTTGCTCGGCTTGCTGGTGTTTGCCTGCCGCGACTAAATCGGCAAACCGCCCACTAAAAGCGGCCTCCCAGAATTTGCGCCGGCCCGTTAAGGTCGGAATACGCGTTTTCAGTTTGTCGCGAAACGCACCCGCCATTGCCGCCATTTTGCCGATATGTTGCGGCACTAGGGTTTCAATTTTTTCTCGTAACATCCGCGCCAATACCGGCGCTTTGCCGCCCGATGAGATGGCAATAATGATGGGAGAGCGATCAACCAAAGAAGGGACAATAAAGCTGCATTTAGGGGTATCATCAACGACATTGACTAAGATATTACGGCTATCAGCGGCAGTGGAGACCAGCTCATTGACGAGGGCGTTGTCAGTCGCCGCAATCGCCAGCATCTTTCCGTCCAGATGATCGGGACGAAACGCCTCACGCAATACCGTCAGCTTTCCTTGCGCTTTCGCCTCCGCAATTTCACGGTCGACGTCAGGGGCAACCACAGTGACGGCCGCACCTACCTTGAGCAACATGCGCGTTTTGCGCCATGCGACTTCGCCGCCACCTACCACGAGGCAAGGACGATGTTTAAGCTGAGCAAAGAGGGGGAGATAATCCATGATCGCGCATTCCCTTGATGACAATGCAGCCACTATATCGCCCAGCAACTATTACCTGAAATTCTATAAATTCATTT